>NZ_JBUEGB010000076.1:0-30576 GCF_054963695.1 Micromonospora sp. RTBAU3-60
CCGAGGCCGAACGCACCGGCCGCGGCATCGCCCTGGAAAACCTCAGCGGCATCCGCGACCGGGTACGGCTCCGACGGCCCCAGCGGGTCACCCTGCACACATGGGCGTTCCACCAACTCGGCCAGTTCATCGCCTACAAAGCAGCCCGGGCCGGGCTGGCGCTCGTTCATGTCAATCCGGCCTACACCTCGCAGGGCTGCTCCACCTGCGGACACATCGCCAAAGCCAACCGCCCCAACCAATCCACCTTCCGATGCACGTCATGCGGCTTCGCTGAGCACGCCGACGTCAACGCAGCCCGCAACATCGCCACACGCGGTATCGCGGACTGGGCAGCCGCCAGCCTGCCAAACGCGGCGTGACCGATGCAGCCAGCACCGAACACGATCTGCAAGCTCGGCCCTTCAGCTTCAGGGCCGAGAAGCTGACCGAACCGCTCCTCGCGGCGGCCGGGATCAACCCGAACGACAGGGTGCTCGACCTCGGCTGCGGCAACGGCCAGACCACCCGGCTGGCCGCCCGGCATGCCCGGGACGGATCCGCGACAGGGTCGACCTGTCCGGCCCGATGCTGCAGACAGCGCGGACCCACGCTGCCAGCGAAGGGCTGACCAACGTCCGGTTCGAACAGGGCGACGTGCAGGTGCGCCCACTTCCGCCCGGCGAGTTCGATGTCGCCCTCAGCCGCGGTGGGCTGACCTTCTTCACCAACCCCGTGGCCGCCTTCACCAACATCGCGCACGCGCTGCGACCCGGCGGGCGCCTGGCGTTCACCTGCGCGCGAGCCGCCGACGAACAGCAGTGGTTCACCGTATTCATGACCGCACTCGTCGGCCACGTCCCGCCCACCGACCCGACGGCGTACGAACCAGGCATGTTCTCCTTGGCCGCCCCCCAACGCATCGACGAACTACTGACCACGGCCGGCTTCCATGAGGTCACCATCACCGGCCTCGACCCAGTCATGACCTACGGACCCGATGCCGACGACGCGGCTCAGCTCGTTCTCGGCACCGGACCGGCACGCGCACTGCTCGACAACGGCGACCGGCACGCCGCCACCCGAGCGCGGGTCGCGCTCACCACCGCACTGCGCACCTACGAGCAACCCGACGGCGTACAGCTGACGGGAGCATTCTGGCTCGTCACCGCCGCAACGGACACAGGCGGCCAACGATCCGTGCACTGAACGCGACGCGACCGCCGAACCGGTCGGACGCCGTCGCTCCGTCTGAGTTTCCGGAGCCAGCCGAGCCAGAACAGCCGCGCTGAGTTCTGCTGCGCGCGGCCGCTACCTCACTTTCAGGCCTTGGGTGATGTCGTAGGTGACCTCGACATCGGGGATGTCACAGGTAGCCGCCATCCGTCCGCACGGACGTGACGGACCGTAAGCGGCGCTTGGTGCTGGTCGTGTCACCGGAGTCGGCGCGAGGATGTCCAGGCATGCTGGTGCAGCCGTTCGATGCCGTCCAGCAGCAGGTCCAGCGCGAACTCGAACTCGAACTGGTCGTCGCAGCCTTGTCCCACGACGGACTCGTTGTCGTGGGATGCCGCCATGGCGATCTCCGCGAGGTGCGGGAACCGGGCGGCGGCCTCCGGTGGCAGGGCTGCCGGCGGATCGGGGTTGGTCGTGCCGGACCGGCCGGCGCGCCGGGATGCGTCGAACAGTTCTTGACTGAAGCCCAGGATCCGGCTGCCCATCGCGTGCATCACGTGGTGGGCGAGGTCGGCGGAGAGCCCGCCGGCCCGGAACGTCCCGACCATCGAGTCGAGGTAGGCGAGGATGGCCGGCGTCGCCATGTTCCGCGACTCGATCGCGAGCGGCGCCCAGGGGTGGCGCCGTAGCACCTGCCGCGCCGAGAGGATGCGCCGGCGGACGGTGTGCTTCCAGTCGGCGTCGGGCACTGGCGGGTCGATCTGGCTGACAACCATGTCGATCATGCCGTCGAGCAGTTCGTCTTTGTTGGCTACGTGCTTGTAGAGGGCCATCGGCACGACGCCCAGATCCTGGGCGAGGTTGCGCATGCTCAGGGATTCGATCCCGGCTTCGTCGGCGAGCGCGACGGCGGCAAGCAGGATCCGATCCCTGCTCAGCGGTGCCCGGCGCAGCATCTCAGCCATTTCGTCCTCGTCTTTCGGCGGCGGTTGAACCCTATCCGTCTTGACGGGTGTACGGCGTACACCTATGTTGTTCCCATGAGGTGTACGCCGTACACCCAGGGGAGGGGAAGATGAAGGCGATCGTCCAAGACCGATACGGCCCGCCGGAAACCCTTACGCTCGCGGACGTCGCCGCGCCGGTGCCCGCCGCCGGCGAGGTGCTCGTGCGAGTCGAGGCTGCGGCGCTGAACGCGTACGACTGGCATGCCATGCGTGGCGACCCATGGATGGCGCGGTTGACCATGGGCCGGTCAAGGCCCCGGGCGCGCATCCGTGGCCGCGACTTCGCCGGCCGGGTTGAGTCCGTCGGCGCCGACGTTCGACAGGTGCGCCCGGGCGACTCCGTCTTCGGTGACCTCGGCGACGCCAACGGCGCGTTCGCCGAGTACGTATGCGTGCCCGAGACTCTGGTCGCGCCAAAGCCGGCGAACCTGACGCCGCAGCAGGCGGCCGCCCTGCCGTTGGCCGGCACCACCGCGCTCATGGGACTGTGCGACGTCGGGCGGGTCGAGCCCGGCCACCGCGTCCTCATCAACGGCGCCTCCGGCGGCGTCGGCACCCTGGCGGTTCAACTGGCCAAGGCGCTCGGCGCGACCGTGACCGGGGTGTGCAGCACCCGCAATGTCGACCTGGTCCGCTCCCTCGGCGCCGACCACGTCGTCGACTACACCCGCGAAGACTTCGCCCACGACGCCCGCCGCCACGAGGTCGTGTTTGATCTGGTCGGCAACCGCTCACTCGCCGCGCTCCGGCGGGCGCTGACCCCGACCGGGACGCTGGTGCTCTCCGGTGGCGGCGTGTACCGCGGCGGCAGCCTCATCGGACCGGTCTGGCTGATCGCGCGCGGACGGCTGCTGGCGTCCTTCGTCCGACACCGCATCGTCATCCTCACGACGGCACCCAGCCGGCAACACCTCGACACGCTCCGCGCCCACGCCGAGGCCGGCCGCCTCACACCAGTCATTGACCGGACCTATCCACTCCACGAGGTACCCCAAGCCATCCGATACCTCGAAGATGAGCACGCGCGGGCGAAAGTTGTCATCACCGTCTGAGGTGCGGGCCGCGAGCCCCTTTCGTTCGGTCGCCTCCGGCGATCCCTGAGCCGACCGAGAGCCCCGGGTAGAAACATGCCTGCCCGACCGGAGACCCCGCCGCAGTCACATTGAGACCCGTCCGGTAGGGCGCTCCACCTTGTCCCCGTCCGGGCAGGCTGGAAGGTTTGACGACTGCCCGACGAGGAGATCCGCTTCCGGCCGCAATCAACCTGTCACCTGCGGTCGGCGGCTATGCCTTGAAAAGCGCGTGGTTTTCAGGCGCCGCTCCTTGGACGATCGGCGGCCCTGCGAGTGTCCGCGTCTTTGATTGCGTGCCGTACGGCCAGCCGGATTACCAGGTAGAGGGCCGCTAATCCGATGGCCCAGGTAAGGAAGAGGGTCAGCAGTTGGGCGAGCGGGGTATCGAACATCATGGCCGGCAGCGTAGACACGGTCTACGACTGCCCGGCGAGGAGATCCGCCCCCAGTGGGAACTCGCAGACGGTGCGCCAGGGGCTGAGGCCCGGCGTTCCGGTGATGAGGCGAACCATGTCGACAGCCGCGTTGATCGGCAGTTGCGCGGAGACGGTTTCCGCGGCGTGGCTCAGTGCGGGCTTGGGGGCGTCCTGACCGATGGTCAGGTGCGGCACCACGTCGGTGTGCGCCCCAGCATATGGGGTGGTCTCGGGAAACCGCTGCCACACCGCCGCGGTGAGGTCCCGGAACGGACGATCTGGCTGCGGTGCAAGCCATACGACCGTGTCACCGAACCAGCCGATGTGCGTCAGCGCAACGTCGAATCGCGTTATGCCGGCAATAGTCTTGCGCAGCACTGCCAGGGCCTGTTCGTTGATCTGCTGCGGAGGCAGAAACGGGTAGAGGACGGTCACGTGCGCCGGCACGCCCCAGGAGGCAGCCGGGTCGAGAGATTCCCGAAACGGGCCTACCGCTTCCTCGGCCTCGGGTATCGGCACGATGAGCGCCGTCTGTGTCGGCTCCATCCCGGCAGTCTCCCGATCATGGCCGGTGCTGGTCTACGGAGTTTCGCCAGCGGCGGTGGTCAGGGCCGTGTCGGCCGTCCTCGTGCAGGTGGTCGCTGGCATGGTGATGTCTCCCTTTCGAGGGGAGGGCTTCGCTCTGTGCGATGGCTCCGAAACCTCGAACGGAGGCAGCTCGACCTGACACCACGAGCGCTTGTCAGACCGGGACAGTTCGTGCCCGGTGGTGTCAGGCTCGCTGCTGTGCCGGAGCCCGATGACGACCAGTGCCGCATTCGTCTCTTCTACGGCACGCAACAGCTCCTCTGAGGGTTCTCCCCGGCCCACCTCCTGTACCACCCGATGCTGCCTTCCGACTCGGCGAGCAGCCGTTGGAGTTCGTTGAGGTGCTGGCGGCTGGCCAGGTTGCGGTCGACGTAGGCGTCGCCGCGGCTGACGTTCACGACATACAGGGAGCCCGTTACGCAGGTGAGCCTCTTCCACGGCGGCGCGAACTGCCGCCTCGCCGGCTGGAGTGGGTGGGTAGCCGACGACGATCGTGGTGTCCGGAGTTGGCTTGGCCGTCCTCTCAGTCCTCGTCGGCGAAGGCGAGCCTGCTCGTGCCCTCGACGGGTCGATCGCGCAGTCGGGCCACCACCTTGGGCGCGTAGGGGAGCAGCAGCGCCAGTAGGGCGAGCGCCAGGATGGCGACGGTGAGCGGCCGGTGCAGGAATACGGTCAGGTCGCCGTTGCCGATGCTCAGCGCCCGGCGGAACTGGTCTTCGAGTTCCGGCCCGAGGATGGCGCCCAGGATCGTGGGTGCGATCGGGAAGTCGAATTGGCGCATGATGAAGCCGACGATGCCGATGGCGTAGGCGATCAGAATGTCGGTGATCGCGCCGGAGACGGAGTAGATCCCGAGCGTGGCGAACACCAGGATGCCGGCGTAGAGCAGCGGCCGTGGGATCTCCAGCACCTTTACCCAGAGCCGGATGAGCGGGAGATTCAGCGCGAGCAGCATCACGTTGCCGATGAACAGCGATGCGATGAGCGCCCAGACCAGGTCCGGGGACTTGTCGAACAGTTGCGGTCCCGGCTGCAGGTTGAAGATCTTGAACGCTGCCAACATCACCGCAGCCGTCGCGGAGGTCGGCAGGCCCAGCGTCAGCAGCGGCACGAGTACGCCGGAGAACGAAGCGTTGTTGGCGGCCTCCGGCCCGGCGACGCCTTCGATGGCGCCCTTGCCGAACTCCTTGCGGCCGCGGGACCGTTGTTTCTCGTAGGAGTACGACAGGAAGGTCGGCAGTTCGGCGCCTCCGGAGGGCAGCACGCCGAACGGGAAGCCGAAGGCGGTGCCCCGCAGCCAGGGCGCCCAGGAGCGGTGCCACTGGTTGCGGCTGAGCCACATGAATCCGCCGGATGCGGGCTCGAGCGGGGTCACCGAGCCCGGCCGGGTGCGGCCCTTGACCAGGACGTACAGCGTCTCGCCGATCGCGAAGAGGCCGATGATGAGCAGCACTGAGTCGATCCCGTTGAACAGCATCGGGCTGTCGAAGGTGAAGCGGGGCTCGCCGGAGACGCCGTCGAGGCCGATGAAGCCGATCGAGATACCGAGCAGCAGGGACGCCAGTCCACGCACCAGCGAGCGGCCGACCAGGGAGGTCACCGTGACCAACGCCAGGATCATGAGCGCGAAGTAGTCGGTGGCACGGAACGAGATGGCGATGCCGGCCACCGGCTTGGCGACGAGAGCGAGCAGGACGGTCGAGATCAGTGCCGCCACGAAGGAGCCGATCGCCGCGGTTGCGAGTGCGGCGCGGGCCTGCCCGCGTTTGGCCATCTCGTGGCCCTCGATGGCGGTCGCGACGGACGCCGACTCCCCGGGCGTGTTGAGCAGGATCGACGTGGTGGACCCGCCGTACATGGCGCCGTAGTAGATGCCGGCGAACATGATGAACGCGGGGATCGGGTCGTCGAAGTTGTAGGTGACCGGTAGCAGGAGAGCGATGGTCACCGCCGGGCCGATCCCGGGCAGCACGCCGACCAGCGTGCCGAGTGTCACCCCGATCACCGCGAACAGCAGGTTCTCCGGTGACAGGACCGTCCCGAATCCCCCGAGCAGCTCAGCGAAGGAGCTCACAGGCCCAAAACCCCTTCCGGGAGATGCACGCCGAGGGCGCGCGTGAAGGTGAGATACACGAGCAGTGACAGCGCGACCGCGACGATCAGGTCACGGAACCATTGGCGGGAGCCCATGGCCCGGGACGCGCCCAGGAAGAACAGGCTGGTGGCGATTACGTAACCGAGCGGGTCCAGCAGGTAGGCGTAGATCACGAGCAACACCACCAGGGCGGCCGCGCCCAGCATGTGGGTGAACCGCTCGGCCGGCAGGTTGTCGGCACGCCTGACAAGCCGGGAGACCTGCTGCCCCAGGTAGATGAGCGCCAGCACCGTCCACAGCGACGCGACTACGAAGGGCATGAATCGCGGACCGCTGGGCTCGAAGCCGCCTCCTCTGATCTTGAAGGTCTGCGTGAGCATGAGCACGCCGAGGGCCAGCATGACCAGTCCCACCAGGAGCGGACCGACCGGCGAGCGCCCGGCCGCGCTGTGCTCCTCGGCACCCGGCTGGTCGGGCTCCGCTTCGTGCACCGCGATCTCCGGGTCCCGTACGGTGGAGCCCCCGCGGCCAGGGGCTCCGCCGTCCGTCGGGTTCGGGTGACTCACAGCCCGAGGTCCTTGTACAGCTGCTCGACGCGCTTTGTCTCGCCCTCGATGTACTGCTGTGCCTCGTCACCGGTCTTGTAGAAGTCGTCCCAGCCGTTGGTCTTGAGTACGTCCTTCCACTCCTGGGTTTCGTGCAGCTTGTCCACGAGGTCGGTGACCGCCTGCTTGTCCTTGTCGGAGAGGCCCGGTGCGGCGACCACGGCGCGCCAGTTGCTGAAGTCGACGTCGTAGCCGGCGTCTTTGAGGGTGGGGGCGGGCTTGCCCGCGACCTCCTGCGGCGTTGCGGTGCTGATGGCCAGCAGGCGCATCTTTCCGGACTCGATCTGGCTCTCGAACTCGCTGACGCCGGAGACCCCGACGCCCACGTCGCCGGACAGGATGCCCGCGGTGGCCTCACCGCCGCCTGAGTATCCGACGTACTTGAGCTTGCTCGGATCGGCGCCGGCGGCCTTCAGCAGCTGGCCGGTGACGAGGTGGTCGGAGCCGCCGGCGCTGCCGCCGCCGAACGTGACCGACGAGGGGTCCTGCTGGTAGGCGCTGACGACGTCCTGGATGGTCTGGTACTTCGAGTTTGCCGGCACGACGAAGGCCTCTGCCTCGGCGGTGAGGGTGGCGATCGGCGTGGTGTTCTTCAGGGAGACCGGCGAGTTCGCCCGGGTGAGCGCGCCGATCATGACCAGTCCGGTCATCATCAGCGCGTGCGGGTCGCCCTTCTCCTTCTGGAGCTGGGCCAGCCCGGTGGCGCCACCGCCGCCCGCGACGTTGAAGACCTCGACCGGTTTGTTGGCCAGGTTCTTCTTCTGGATGACCTGCTGCATGGCCCGAGCGGTGGAGTCCCAGCCACCGCCGGCCGCCGCCGGCACCATGAAGTTGATCGTCTTGGACGGGTACTGATCCGATGACGACCCGCCGGCGTTCTGGCCGCAGGCCGCCAGGGCGGTGCTCAGGGCCAGACCCGCCGCGATCGCGGCAGTACGTCGAGTAGCCGGGCGCCGAACCGCACGCATGGCCTTCCTCCTCAGGGGTGATGGTGCTGGTGGGGGTGGGTGAGTGCCGTCACGCTAGCGCAAGCAAACCGCTGTGTGAACCCCTCGGACCGCGCAATGGTTTGGAGATCGAGAAGGCCGAGTTGTCGGCCAGGCTTGACTCGCTTAAACCATCTGACGGTATGGTCGTACCGCCACGCAGTTGATCCAGGAGGCGTTATGGTCCGGTCCGACGAGACGGAACCGCACGACGGTGGGGTGCGCAGCATCGCCCGCGCCATCGACGTGCTGGCGCTGTTCGACACCACGCACCCGACCCGTACACTCCGGGACCTGGTGGCCGCCACCGGCCTGCCGAAGACGACCGTGGTCCGGGTCTGCGCGACCCTCGAAGCCCGTGGCCTGCTGCTCCGGCCTGGTGAGACGACCTACGCGCCAGGGCCGGCCTTCCTCAGGTGGGCGCATCTGGCAGCGTCGCTCTGGGACGTGTCGGACCACACCCGCGCGATCATGCGCGAACTTGTCGACCGATGCGGTGAAACCGTGAACGTGTACGTCCGGCAAGGCACGGAGCGGGTCTCGATCGCGCAGGAGGAGGGCACCGCGACGGTACGCAGCGTCGTGCCGCTCGGCGTACCGATGCCGTTGTCACGCGGCGCGACGGCGCGCGTGCTGCTGACCGGTGCCCCGACCGGGCTGCTGGAGCGACTCGTTGCGGCGGAAGGCCTCGACCCGGAGGCCCTCGCCCGCACGGTCGCGTCGACACGCGAGACCGGGTACGCCTTCAGCCACGGCGAACGTGAACTCGGAGCCTCCGCGGTGGCCGCCCCGATCGTGGCCCACGACGGCCGGGTGCTCGCCGCCCTCTCGGTCAGCGGCCCCACCTCGCGGTTCACCGCCGACCGCATCGCCGCCTACGTCGACGCGGTGGTGACCGCCGCCCGGCGGATCAGCGACCAGGGGCTCGGCAGCGTGGAGGCTTTCCTGTGACCGGCGCACCCCTGCTCTCCGGGGTCCGTGTGCTGGACCTGACCAACGTGCTGGCCGGCCCCTTCGCGGGCTACCAGCTCGCCCTGCTGGGCGCTGACGTCATCAAGGTGGAGGTGCCCGGCACCGGTGACCTGGCCCGCCAGTTGGGCGCCGACGCCGAGCTGTCGCGGCAGGGACTCGGCATCTCGTTCCTCGCTCAGAACGCCGGGAAGCGCTCGGTCACCGTGAACCTCAAGAGCCCGGCCGGCCGGGAGGTCTTCGAGCGACTGCTGGCCGGCGCCGACGTGCTGATCGAAAACTTCCGCCCCGGCGTGCTGGAACGGCTCGGCTTCGGCTGGGAGCGGCTGCGTGAGCAATACCCGGGGCTCGTCTACTGCGCGGTGTCCGGATTCGGCTCGACCGGCCCCGACAGCCGGCGACCGGCCTACGACCAGATCATCCAGGGGCTGTCCGGCATCATGAGCGTCACCGGAACGCCGCAGACCGCGCCCCTGCGGGTCGGTTACCCGGTGTGCGACTCGATCGGGGGCCTCGCCGCCGCGTTCGCGGTGGCAGGCGCCCTGGTACGCAAGCAGCGAACCGGCCAGGGAGCCTTTCTCGACGTGAGCATGCTCGACGCCGCGTTGAGCACCATGGGCTGGGTGGTCTCCAACTACCTGATCGGTGACCGTGAACCCGAGCCGATGGGCAACGAGAACCCGACGTCGGCTCCCTCCGGGGCGTTCGCCACCGCCGACGACATGCTCAACATCGCCGCGAACCGGCAGGAGCAGTTCGAGACGCTCTGCTCCGTTCTTGGCCGCGAGGAACTGCTCGCCGACCCGCGCTTCCGGACCCGGGAGGACCGGAAGCGGCACCGGGAGGCCCTGCGGGAAGAGCTGGAACTGAGCCTGCGGAAGCGTCCGGCCCGAGAGTGGGACGAGCTGCTGGCCACCACCGGGGTGCCGGCGGCCCGGGTGGTATCGGTCCCCGACGCACTGGCATCCCACCAGGTCACTCACCGTGGGCTGGTCTCCGAGGTGCCGTCCCCCGCAACCGACGGCGGCAGCCTCAAGGTGCTCGGCCTGCCCACCCACATCGACGGATCCCCGGTGAGCCCCAGCAGCCGGCCACCGCTGCTCGGCGAACACACCGACACGGTGCTCGCCGAGTTCGGGTTCGGAGCAACGGACATAGCCAGGCTCCGGGCGGAGGGAGCCGTATGACCGACGCACACGCGGCAGCGCGCGCCCGAGTCACCACCGCGGACGCCACCGCCTGGTGGTCAACCGCGGTCTCCGACATTGAACCGGGAGTCATCCGGCTGCGCGGCTATCCCGTCGAACAGCTGATCGGCTCGGTGTCCTTCCCCGCCATGGCCTATCTGCTGCTGCGCGGCGAGCTACCGTCCGTGCCACAGGCCGAACTCCTCGAGATGGCCCTGGTCGCCGCCGTGGACCATGGCCCGCAAGCCCCCTCGATCGCGGCCGCACGAATGGCCGCCACCTGCGGGGTCGGTCTCAATGCAGCGGTGGCCACCGGTGTCAACCTGCTCGGCGATGTGCACGGCGGCGCGGGGCAGCAGTGCCTGGAACTGCTCGACGCGCTGGTCGCCCGCGCCGACCTCCCCCTCGAAGAGGCCGTCTGCGACCTCCTCGCCGACTTCCGAGCCCGCAAAGCCCACGTACCCGGATTCGGGCACCGGTTCCATCCACGTGACCCACGCCGGGATCCGCTGCTTAACGCAGTAGCGGAGCGAGTCGCGGCGGGACACCTCGCGGGTAGCCACCTACGCGCCGCCCAGGAGATCGAGCGCCGGCTGAGCGAGGGCCGGTCGCGCCCGGTACCGATGAACATCGATGGCGCCACGGCGGTGGTCTACGGAGAACTCGGCTTCGAGCCCGAGCTGGCCCGCGGCCTGTTTGTTCTCTCCCGCTCGGTGGGCATCCTCGCCCACGCCTGGGAGGAGCGCGGCTCAGGGCGACGGATCAAGGGCCCGCTACCACCGCCACTACTCGCGGACTACGACGGCCCGGCTCCCCGTGACATACCTTTACCCTGATCCCAACATCCATCAGGGAAGTACGTACGGGGGACCGGCCAGACAACCGAACTGCCTCCTGACCATGGCGTGGGCAGCAAACAGCCGGCCTAATGTCGACATTCGGACATTGGCTGATGCAGGGTTGGAGCGGATCGAGCCGAAGGAGTGTTCACATGTCCGTGCGTCCCGCTGTCCACCTGGCCATACCCGTCGACGACCTGGAAGCCGCACGCCAGTTCTACGGAGATGTCCTCGGGCTTAGCGAGGGACGGTCCACCGGACACTGGGTCGACTGGGACCTGCACGGCCACCAGTTGGTGACCCATGTGGTCTCCGATGGCCCTGCGCCTGCCGGGAGCAGCGAGGTCGACGGGCACGCGGTGCCTATCCCGCACTTCGGGCTGCTGCTGTCGACCGAGGATTTCCACGCGCTCGCCGACCGGCTCCGCAGGGCGGGTACCCAGTTCGTCATCGAGCCTTATCGCCGCTTCCCCGGCGAGCCGGCGGAGCAGTGGACGATGTTCCTCCACGATCCGGCCGGCAATGCGCTGGAGTTCAAGGCGTTCCGCGATGAGTCCCAGGTCTTCACGCGATGAGGCGGGTGCTGGTAACAGGGGCTTCGCGCGGGATCGGCCGGGCCGTGGCCCTGGCGTTCGCCGAGCGCGGCGACCGCGTGGGAGTGCACTACGCACCACCGTCGAGCATGCGTCGCCCACCCCATCCGCCCGGCGGCAACGGCTTGACGTCCCCGGAAGCCCAGCCCGCGACGCCGCCGGTCGGCCGTATCCCGGTCGGCGGCGCGCGGCGAGCTGGGCGGCCGAACTCCACGAACAACGCCCACTAAGGGTCCGGTTCCAGACAGCGGCATCCGCGTGGCGCTGTTAGCGTCGCCGCCACCCCCCTCGGATCCCCGCCAACCGTCACACCTCCTGTACGGCGGGGGGCCGCTGCCTCGTCGGGAGCCGCAATGACCTCGATCAACGCCAGCGCCGACGTGGCTCGGGCCACTGAGCGGCTGCGCCCCGTGTTCGGTGACCGGCTGCTGCTGCCCACACACGATGGATTCGCGTCGGCCAGCCGGATCTGGAACTGTGCGGTCACGCACCGGCCGGTCGCAATCGTCCGGTGCCTCGACAACGACGACGTACGCGCCGCCGTGCTGACCGCCCGCGAATGCGACGTGCCGCTCTCCGTACGCGGCGGGGGCCACGACTGGGCGGGGCGGGCGCTGCGCGACGGCGGGTTGGTGCTTGACCTGTCCGGCATGCGGCAGGTGGCGGTGGATACCGGGGCGGGCACGGCCACGGTCGGGGGCGGGGCGCACATCGGCGATGTTTCCGGCGCTGGGCGGCAGCACGGCTTGGCCACGCCCACGGGGACCGTACGGACGGTCGGGATGGCCGGTTTGACCCTCGCCGGCGGTTACGGTCCACTTTGCGGGCAGTACGGGCTGGCGGTGGACAACCTGCTGCGCGCCGATGTCGTGCTGGCCGACGGCCGCCTCGTGACCGCCGGCCCAGACGGCGACGCTGACCTGTTCTGGGCCTTGCGCGGCGGCGGCGGCAACTTCGGTGTGGTCACCAGCCTGACGTACCGGCTGCACGAGCTGCCGACCGTGCTGGCCGGGATGATGCTGTTTCCGTTCGCCCAGGCGGCCACCGTGCTGACGGGGTACGGCGAGATCGTGGCGACCACCGCCGACGAGGCGACGATCATGGCGGGATTCCTGCCCAACCCGGACGGGCCGCCCCTGGTGTTTCTCTGCCCCATGTGGAGCGGAGCTGACCTCGCCGAGGGCGAGCGGCTCATCGCGGGGCTGGAGCGGCTGGGCAACCCGGTCATGAGCCAGATCGCCGCAACGCCGTACCACGATGCACTGAGCATGTTCGACGGCGCCATGCGTGAGGGCAACCATTACCGGCTGCGTACCCGCTGGCTGTCTCACCTGTCGGAGGCCGCCGCCGAGGAGCTTACTGACGCCGCCGCGCAGAACGCCTCACCGTACTCGGCCATCTCGATGCACCACTTCCACGGCGCCGCCGCCCGAGTGGGCCAGGCCGAGACCGCCTTCGGACTGCGCACGGACCACCTGCTTGTCGAGATCGTCGGGGCGTGGGCGCCGGAGGACGCCGAAGCGGGGTACGGCGACTGGGCCGACCAAACGTCGCAACGGTTGGCGCCGCTTGCGTTGCCCGGCGGTTACCCGAACCTGCTCGGCGCGGATGAGCCCGAGCGGGTTCCGCCGAGTTACGGCCCCAACTACGAGCGGCTGGTCAGCGCCAAATGCCGCTACGACCCGGACAACATCTTCGGCTCGGCCGTACCGACCCTCGCGTTCTAGCCCTCTCGATCAGCCGCCCCCGCTGACTTTGCCGATGCGCCTTCTGAGCCTCTTCTTGCCACGGTGACCGGCGGACGCATGCCAAAAGAGAGCCACACCAAGACCGGCGGTGGGTAGCCGATGAGAGAGCGACCCCCGGTCACCTCGACCTAGCCTGACCGAGCCAAGGTCGTAATACGTGGTTGCCGGAGAACCTTTCCGATTGATCCCGACGCATTGGTGCCTTTATCAACACATCCACCCCCGGTCGACGACGCCACGAAGATCCTCGCCGCCGCCGACCGGGTGTACAGCGAACTGCCGTCTTTCGATGACCGTCAGCCGCAGATCATGTCGTCGAGCAGTGCCATTTCCCGCTGCATGACTGCCGGCGCACGGTCCGGGTCGGCCAGCACGGTGGCCAGGTAGAAGACCGTCGAGCGGTGCCCGTCCGGGGTGACCGCGTTGAGCGTGCTCATTCCGGGCATGTCGCCGAAGTGCGCCCAGTAGCCGCCGCACCGGTTGGGTATCCACATGATGCCCAGCCCGTAGGCGATGCCGGGCCGGATGTCCTGGACCGACTCGGCCAGCACGGTCTGGTGCAGCTCGGCCATCTGTCCCGGCCGCAATAGCTGGCCGCGCGCCACCGCCTGCCAGAAGCGGGCCAGGTCGGTGGTGGTGCTGACCAGGCCGCCGGCCGACGCCGCAACGGTCGGATTGAAGACGGTCGTGTCGACCAGCGGCCCGCCCGGCGCGAACTGCTGGTACCCCTCGGCGTGCGGCTGGGGCAGGGCCGGCCGGTCACCGGGGTAGAACGTATGGGTCAGGTGCAGCGGCATCAGGATCCGGGAGCGCACCTCGGTGTACCACGGGTGTGCGGTGACCCGTTCGATGAGCATCCCGGCCACGAGGTAGTTGGTGTTCGAGTAGCTCCAGTGCGTCCCTGCGGCGAACAGCGGCGGGTGCCGCATCGCCATCGCCACCAGCTGCGCCTCGGTGTCGTGGTCGAAGCGGTGTGCCAGGAACTCGTCGGCCGACTGCAGCGCGACGAGGTCGTCGGTGGAGTCGTAGAGGCCGCTGGTGTGCTGCAGGATCTGGCGTACGGTGACGTGCCGGCCGTCGTTGCCGTTGCCGTTGACGACACCGGGCAGCCAGCGTTCGATCGGGTCGTCCAGCCCGATCCGGCCCTCGCCGACGAGTTGGAGCAGCACCACCGACACGAACGTCTTCGTGGCGCTGCCGATCCGGAAGTACCCGTTGACCGGCATCGGCGCGCCGGTGTCCAGGTCGGCCACGCCGCTGCGGGCCACGGTCACCCGGCCGCCGTCGCGGACCAGGCCCTGCGTCCCGGATACGCCGAGGCCGTGCAGATCGTCGAGGCCCTGCTGTAGCACGGTGGCCGTGGACCGGTGATCCGGGGCCGGCGGCGCGGCCGCTCCGGCCCCACCGCCGACCGCCGCGGCCAGCATCACGCCGGCCGTCGCGGCCGCCACGACCGTCCGCCACCTCACTGCCCTCCGGACTGCGGAACGTGCGCTCACATCGGGGCTCCTTTCGGGAAAGCGACTGTGCCCCGACCGTACGAAGAGCTTCGATGCCCGCACCAGCCGGAAAACCCGAAAGCCGACAGTGGGGCTAGCCCCACTACCCGACAAGAAGACCGCGTAGCCGAAACCGGGCCGTCTGCGGGGTTAACCGCCGGCCGAGGGTGAACTGGAATCGCTCGGCCGGCAGGTCGGTTAGTCGGTCACGCCCCGGCCGCGGACCAGCGGCAGGAAGATCTCGTCGACGATCTCGACCAGGACCTCGTCGGGCACAGCCGGAACGCCGCGCAGGGCGTACTCGCCACGCAGCAGCATCATCGGCAGCGCCGCCACCCGCGGCTGCACCGCCTCCGGGGGTGCCTCGCCGCGGGCCACCGCCCGGCCCAGAAGGGTGAACCAGGCGGCGTTCATCGCGCCGCCGCCGGCCTGCTCGCGCAGTAGCTCCAGCAGGGCTGGCTCGTCGGCGGCCGCCGCCAGGAGGTCGCGCAGGATCGCCCCGCGGGGTGAAGACCAGGTCGCGTTGGCCCGCCGCAGCAGCTCCAACGCGTCGCCTCGGAGGCTGCCGGTGTCCGGCGTCGGGGTGCGGGCGTCGGCCAGGTGCTTGTAGGCGGCGATGCCGAGCGCGGCGCGCTGCGGCCAGCGTCGGTAAATCGCGTTCTTGTTCGTGCCGGCACGCTGGGCGACCTTGTCCATGGTCATGCCGGCGTAGCCGGAGGCGGTCAGTTCCTCGGCGGCCGCGCGCAGGATCGCCTGCTCCAGCTCCGCACCCCGCCGCCGCCGTTCCACTGCCACGGTACGCATCGTACGCTAACTGGTGTACGGTACTGCCCGTACCTTAAAGGGGGTAGCAATGCGCGCTTGGGGCGTCACCTACGACACCGGCTTCACCAACATGGGGACCACCACCCACGAACCCTTCGACCCCGACATTGTCGCCAAGGACATGCGGATCATCCGCGACGACCTGCACGCCGACGCCGTCCGGATCACCGGCGGGGTCGCCGACCGTCTGGAGATCGCCGCCCGGCACGCGGTCGCCGCCGGCTTGGAGGTCTGGTACTGCCCGTTCACCAACGACCTGACCACCGACCAGTTACTGGCGTTCCTGCTGGACGCCGCCGAGCGCGCCGAGCGGATCCGGCGGGAAGGGGCGAACGTGCGGTTCCTCACCGGCTCGGAAATCAGCATGATGACGATCGGGCTCATGCCCGGTGACACCCTGACCAAGCGGGCGGCCGTCCTCACCGACCCGGCGCGGGTCCGCGAGGTCCTCCCGGGCGTGCAGCGAGAGACCAACGCGCTTCTGGTCCAGGCCGCCGCGGGCGCCCGCGGGCGGTTCGGCGGCCTCATAGGGTACGCGTCGCTCCCTATGGAGTCGGTGGACTGGACGCCGTTCGACTTCATCGCAACCGACGCCGGCTACCGCGACGCCAGCAATGCCGCCGCCCTACCCGCGAACCTCGCCACAATGACCTCCCAAGGCAAGCCGTTCGCCATCACCGAGTTCGGCTGTGCGCCCTTCAACGGAGCCGCGGACCGGGGCAGCCGCAGCGACATCATCGGGTACGACGAGCGCACCGCGCAGGCCGTCCGGCTCACCGAGACCGTCGAGCGCGACGAACCCGAACAAGCTGCCTACCTGCGCGATCTCCTCGACGTCTACGACGCCGGCGGCGTGGACACCGCGTTCGTCTACACCTTCGCCTCCCGGCACCTGCCCACCTCAGAGGACCCCGAGCGGGACTTCGACCTGGGCAGCTTCGGGATCGTGAAGGTCCTCCCACCCGGCCGCACCGGGACCGCCTACCCAGGAATGCCGTGGGAGCCCAAGGCCGCCTTCTACTCCCTGGCTGAGTATGGCCGCGCCCGGGCGAGCGCGTCCCCGGTCTGACGCGGCTCCGGAAGGTCCGCGCCGAGGACGTGCTGCTGCCGCGGCCGCCTGTCCTCGGCGCTCCCGGGCGGAGCCCGCCCACGCAGCGGCGCGGGGCCAGGTCGCCGCTGGCACGGCGGTCACCGGTTCGCCCGTCCGGGCGAGAAAGATCGCCGCCTCGGCAAGCGGACGTAGCTGGCGAGCAGCCAGGATCAGGGTCATAACGACGCCGACAACGGCGCCGGCGTCCATCCAGAGCACCCGGCTGGACGGGTGATCAAGATTTCCCATCGTTGCTTAGACGCGCAACCGCCCAGCACGGTTGCCGGACACCTTCGCATCATGGTGCGGCGCATCGGACGAGCGGCCTTCGCGCCACCCCGAGAGGTACGAGGGGCCCACCGGACCACTCGTCGTAGCCGCGATCCGCTCGTCATGCAGCGTGACTCGACGCCGGTGAGTTGCCGCTCGAAACTGCCGAGAAGAATGCGTGTTTGATCTGGGTATGGGACGTGGGGGATTGGTTGTCGAAAATAACGCCCAGCCCCAACCAACCGCCGAGGCGGCGTAAGCGCAGACCGGCATCCGCCCGGTTCCCTGTTCCGGCCGGCCGCCAGCGCCGGCGCTGTCAGCGGTGCCCGTGGGGTAGTTCGGCGCTGCGGAGTGCCGGGCTCAGCAGGCTGATCACGCCGCCGCATGCGGCTAGTGCCGCACCGGCGGCGAAGGCCGCTCGGGGGTCGAGGGCGTCGACGATCGAGCCGGTGAGGGCGTAGCTGATGGGGATGCCGCCGTAGCTGGCCAGGCTACTGAGGCTGAACGCTCTGCCGAGATAGCCGGTGGGTGCGTATGCCTGGAGGAGGGCGAGGAGGACGGCGCTGGCCACGCCACCGCCTGCTCCGAGTAGCAACGCGGCGGCGAGCGCCCACTGCCGCGTGGGTGCGTAGCCGATTCCGGCGAGGGCGGCGGCCATGGTGAGGCTGAGCATCGCGTAGGCGAGTCCGGCTCGTGGGATCCGGCCTATCACGACGAGTGTCAGGGCGGCTAGGGCTGCGCCTGCGCCGAATCCTCCGATGATCAGGCCGACGCCTGCTGCCTGCCACCCGCGGTCGTGTACGAGCAGCGGGACTCCGACGTTGATCGGGCCGCTGAACCCGAACTCGGACACCGCCGCCGCGACAAGGGCCGTGCGTAGCAACGGGGTTTGGCGCACTACCCGGAGTCCGTCACGAACATCCGCGAGGACGGTCGTGGGCTGTCGCTCATCCTCTGTGACGTCCGGGGCGGGGATCGGTCGCAGGCGGATCATCGCCAACACGACGACCGAGACGGCGAAGCTGACCGCGTTGACGGCGAACGCCGCAGGGACGCCGTACGCCGCGACAACGGCCCCGCCGAGGGGAGCTCCGAAGACGATCGCGGCGCGCTGCACGACCATCCGCATGCCCTGTAGCCGGGCCAGCTGATCGGCGGCGACGAGGCGTTGCGGCAGAGCGCCCACGGCAGGCAGGAACATCGCGTCGACCATGCCGAAGACGATGGCCACGGACACCAGCACGATGAGCGACGGGCTGGTCGCCGCAGTGATCACGGCTGCGGCGGCCATGACCGCGCCGCGGAGGATGTCACTGCCGATCATGAGCCGACGGGCGCCCCAGCGGTCGACGAACGCCCCGCCGATGAGCAGCAGCACCAGCCGGGGTACCGAACCGGCGGCGAGAACCATGCCGGCCCCGCCGGCTCCGGTGGTCTGCACGGCTGCCCAGGCGAGCGCGACGAAGTAGACCTGATCGCCCAGCAGTGAGATCGCGAAGCCGGCGAGCCAGCGCAGGACGTTGCCGTCGCGGTACGGCGGCACGCCGGGTACGGCGGTGCCGGCCGGCATCTGGACTACGCCGTCGCGGGTCATGGCGTGAAGGGGAAGCCGTGCATGATCAGCATGACGTGTTGGCGAGGATCGGCCGACTCCGTGGGCTTTGCCTTCTGGTCGCGCTGCTGTGCGGCTGCGCGTCCGTGCTCGTGCCAGCGGGCTATCACGTCCTGGAGTTCGGCGTGCATCTGGTTCAGCTCGTCGGCGGTCAGTTGCAGGAGGGCGTCGCTGGAGAATGCGGCGTCGGACCAGTCGGGGCCCCAGGCGGGCTCTTCGTCGATGAACCGCTCGAGGCGGCTGAGCTGGTGGGCGAGCATGTGGCGCTTCACGGCGACCGACACGGAGCGCGATTGCGGGTCTTCGGCGAACTGCGACGCGGTCCAGCTGAACCCTTTGCCGCTGGTGCGCCACCACCGCTCGCGGCGGTCGCCGGAGCGGCTCTCTGCGGTCTCGATGAAGCCGTGTGCTGCCAGCTCGCGCAGGTGGTAGCTGACCAGCGACACCGACTCGTCGACCAGTCCGGCCAGCCGGGATGCTGTCGCCTCCTGCTCGGTGGCCAGGGCATAGAACAGCCGCAGCCGCAGCGGGTGGGCGAAAACCCGCAGTTCGGTGAGGTCCCTGATCCGTCGCGCTTCCATGACGCAACCGTAGATATTCAAAGAATTTTGTGCAATATGGCTTCGCATCGCCCCCTGTCGGATCACTCGTCAACGCGCCTCATGTGTGCGGACGGGGGTCGTCACGTTGAAGGGTGGTAGCGCGGATCTCGGGCCGCGGGCACTACGGCTAGGCCCTGTCCTGGCCGCCTCCGCGGGAGCGCATGATCGTCTCTGGGCGAATCCGCCGTGATGCGCCAGGAAGCGGGCCGCCATGCCGGCCGGCCCGGCACCTCGCCCGACCTCCTCCTGCCTTCCCTGGCGACAAAGCGGTCTTTGTCATCCGGAGTTCGGACTCCGACGCAATTCCCATGCCTGCCGAGGCGAAGGGCGCGGGCGCATGGACGGGGCAGCTCCACAGGGGACCGGGCGACGTACCCGAACGTCGTAGCCGCTCGGACCTGGGAAAAACGACCTGGTCCGCCGTCACCCGCCCACGACAAAAGCGCACTTTCCCGCCGCCCTATAGACGCCCGTCAAAGCGCTTCTTAATATGATCCCTGCCGTTCGGCGAATTCTCCCCGTCCCTTCAGGAGACAGACTTGATCAGGCATTCGCTTTCACTGGTCGCGGCGGCCGTTCTCGGCCTTTCCGCCGTGGCCGCCCCCGCCCAGGCAGCCCCGGCGCCGGCCCGCGCGGTGGCGCAATCCGACCTGGGCGTCCAGGTCGCCCCCACCGGGTGCACGACGTGGGTGGAGTGGGTCCAGGAGGGCAGTAACAGCTACTACTACGGTCGCGGCAACGTGCAGTGCGCCACCGGCCGGTACAAGGTCAAGCTCCAGTGCCGCAACCTGCAGACAGGCGTGGGATACGTCGTCTACGGCGGCTACGCGGTGAACGCCCCCGGTACGGCCACCACCCAGTGCTACAGCGGGAATGTCGCCGAAGGCGTGTACCCCGTCGAGGACCCGCTGCCCACAGTCGGTGTCACCGGTTGCGTCTCCTGGGCGGAGTGGGTCCACGAGGGGAGCAACCACTACTACGGCCGGGGTACCGCCCAGTGCGACACGGGCGCCTACCGGGTCCAGATCCAGTGCCGCAACGTGCAGACGGGCCAGCGGTACGTCGTCTACGGCCCGACGGTGAATGCCCCCAGCATCTCCACCACCACCTGCAACCGGGGCAACGTCGCGGACGTCGTGTCGGGCGTACCGGCGTGAGGGCTGACGGGCGGCCCTGCACCGCCACTAGATGATTGATGCCTTGAAGATTCAGATGTCGTAGGCGATGAGGGACCGTTCAACGGGCGACGTCATGGAAGGGTGCATCAACGGGCTCGCGCAACATCTAAGCACCGCCGTCTCCCTGCCCAGCCTGTAAACCTGGCAATGGAGAACGCCGGCCCATCGTTGGTGGGCCGGCGTTCCGAAGAGCATCAGACCGGGTCCCGCGATGGCCGTCTCTTACACCACCCGCGCGGACGCGACCAGTTGAACCCGCCCGAATCCGTCCCAGCCAATACTTGACAAATGATCTAGGCAAGCGGTGATAGGCCAGGGTTCGTACTTGCTGCGGTATCTGGATCGTCGCGGAGGAGCGAGCCGCCGCACGCGATCAAGGAAAGTCGATGGCGACGCGCGATGCCGGGGCGAGGGCGTGAAGGTGCCACGGCGTGGATTGTGGCCCGGGCTTGCAAAGGGCAACAGGCCGCACCTGGTACCGCAACGGCAGTCGGGCGGTCAGCCGGCGTAGCGGGGCTCGCTGAGCCGGCGGCGGAATTCCGCGTGAGCGGTCTGGAAGACGTCGTTGAGCCGCTCGAGCTCGTACTCGGTCGGTTCTCGCCGCAGCCCAACATCGATCTTGAAGTCGCCGTCTACGATCGCCACGTCGAGGCGGTCGAGCAGGTCCGCGGGAAGCCTGGTGATGACGAACTCGCGGAACGCATCGGCGATCGTGCCCGCCATGTCGCCGCACCCGCAGGTCCGGCCATCCAGGACCGCACCGAGGTGGCTGCGGCCGATGAGCGCGTCCGGGTGTACGGGATCCATGACGGCCAGGCCCTCCTCCAGGACCGTGCGGGCCTCCGACAGCCGTGCCTCATGCTGCAGGAACAGGCCGAGGGCGACGCAGGCCCGCCCGACCGTGTCATGGTCGGTGCCGCGGCGCGCCTGGCTCACTGCCACGGTCAGGCGTTGCTCCGCCAGGCCCACCTGGCCGGCCTCCTTCAGCGCGAGACCCCAGTTGCGCAGCACCTGACTCCGCAGCTCCGGGCGACCGATGCGCTCCGCCCTCGCGTGCGACGACGCGTACGTGCGCAGCGCCGCCTCGGCATCGCCTGCTTCGTCCTGGGCCATCGCCAAACCGAGCGCTGCCATCAGCGCCTCCTCCTGCCGGCCCTGCCGGTCGTACGAAGCGAGCACGCGCTGGATCGCATCAATCCGCCCCGCCTGGTCACCGAGATCACGGCCGAGGTTTGCCAGCGCGGACAAGGCGTTGAGCGTCGCCTGGTGGTCAATGCCGAGCCGCTCCTCCAAGGTGGCGACCAGGGAGGTGAGCAGGGGCTTGGATGCCGGATCGTCGTGGTCCAGCATCTGGGTGACGACTCGCCCGACCTGCTCGACGACGTCGTCTGGCAGTTGGTGCAGGCCGACGAAGAGTGGCTCGCGGGTGCCACCGGCGTGCACGATCGCCGCTCGCAGCGCCAACGCGGAGGCCACCCGCTCGTGCCCGTTGCGCCACAGGTTGGCCACCGCCTCCTCGACGACCTGCCGGGCACCTGCCACGTTGCCACGCTGCCGCAGCAGGTCCGCCAATGGTTCGAGGCCGAACGCGTACCCGGCATGCTCGCGACCGTAGAAGGCGAGCCGCTCCTGAACGCCCTGGCGTAGCTCCGTCTCGGCCTCGTCGAGTCGTCCGGCCATGCGCAGCGCCAAGCCCAGATTGAGTCGGTAGGTCAACTGGTCCTTGCGGGATTCGTGATCGCGCGGCGTCGCGGAGACGGCGCGGCGGTAGCACTCGATCGCGCGGTCGAGTTGATCGACGTTGAGCAGCACATTGCCGAGGTCGCACTGGGCCGAGGCCCATTCCGGGCTGCCGTGACCGTGTTTGTCCGTGGCAGTCTGGAGCTCGCGGGTCATGAGGTTCTCGGCGTCGCCCATACGGCCCTCCCGCAACAGCGCGAAGGCCATGTCGACCGGAGTGAGGGGTGTCGTCACGGACCGCAAGTTTAGGGCCCGCCTACTGGCGTTCGCGCACCCCTGGGAACACACCGAGCGAGGGCCCGCCCGGCGCGATCAACCAACGATGATCGGACATCCGCATTCTGCCGCCGATCGTGGGCGCTGCCTGCGGGACTTCCGTCAGGGCCTGTTGGGCGCTTGATGCGTCATCGCTTGAGGTCGGCCGTGGCGCCGTACTGGTTGGTGTGGTAGCGGCCGGTCAGCCGGCGGACCGGGCGTGTGGAAAACAACGGCATCGCCGGGAACATGGTCGTTCACGAGGAGGCGACGATCTCGTCGAGGAGCACCTATCGCATGTCGGTTACCCAACCTCGTCTGCCGCGTTGCGCGTGCGTCGGTGCCGGTCTCTCGTACCGGCGCGAGGCTTCAGGCGCGCATGACGGTGGCGATCGGGATGCGGGCGGCGCGGATGGCCGGTATGAGGCCGCCGAGCAGTCCGGCGACCAGGCCGGCGATGACTCCTGCGGCCCCCGCCTGCCAGGGGAACACGAGGTTCTGTAGGAGCTGCTCCCGATCGCCGAACAGCGTGCTGATCGCGGTCAGGCCGAGCGCGGACAGTCCGATGGCGGCGGCCGCGGTGAGGAGGCCGGTCAGGAGTGTCTCCGCGAGGACGATGCCGGCGAGCAACGATCGTGAGGTGCCGACCGCGCGGCGCAGGGCGAACTCTTCGACCCGTTCTCCGACGGTTGCGAGTCCGACGTTGAGGATGCCGGCGACGCCGATGAGGAGGACGAGGCCGGCCATGCCGAGGAAGATCCAGCGGATGAGTGCCAGCTCCTTGGCGATGTCCTTCCGCGCTTGGATCGTTTCGAAGTGGATCTGCTCGGCGGGTATTCCGCTGGCGGTGAGGCGAATGCGCAGCAGTTGTTCCACGTCGCTTGCGGTGGGCGCCAGCATCAGTTGCAGCCCGGGGCCGTAGTCGCCGTTGTTGCTCGCGCGGGGCACCCAGTTCTGTAGCTCGTCGGCTCGGGTGTAGGCGGTGGGCTGCGGATTGCCGTCGTCGATGACGCCGATGATGCGCGGCGTCGGGTTGGCGGTGGCCCCTTCAACCCGCATCTCGGCAGGTACCTGATGGCGCGTGAACCCCTTTGCCGCCTCGAGGTTGATGACGATCCGGGGGGACAGCGACGGCTCGGAGGTGAAGTCCAGCCACTGGCCGGATACCGGCCGGAAGGGCCGGAACTGGCGGATGTCGCCGGTCAGCGCATTGAGGCTCAGCTCGATCGCCTTGCCGGGCACGGGAACGGCCGGAGCGTCGCCGGCTGCCTTCATCGGCTGGCAGTACCCGCGGGGGTCGCAGTACATGTCGCCGCCGCCGGGACCCGCGTACTGTCCGCCGCCCGGCTGGTCGAACGGTGCCGCGCCGGGGTTGACCGGGCCGACGCCCGGCTCGCCGATGATCGCCTGGGTGGTGGAGACCGCGACCGCGTCTTTGCGCCCTTTCAGGGTGTCCTGGCTGATCTGGATGGTGTCGGCGTTACCCGGCAGGTAGGTCTGCCGGGTGCCGTCCTTGCCCATGTGCAGCTCCAGATCAGCCAGCCGGGCGTTTTTGGCGGTCTCGGCGCCGACCTGGACGACCACGACGGCCATCACCCCAAGGAACAGGCTCACCATCGACAGGAGGGTGCGGGTCTTGCGGGCCCGGATGCCCTGACCACCGATGATCAGAGCCGAGCGGAACCGCCCGGAGAATCGGATCATGCGGCCACCCCGCTGCGCTCAGCATCGAACCGCACCGTTCCCGCCTTCGCGTTGTGCCGTGCTGGCCCGCTCACCGAGGCACACTCCTTGTGTCGGTAGCCGGCTGGAGTTTCCCGTCGCTCAGGCGCAGCACCCGCTGCATCTTGTTGGCGTGGTCCCAGTCGTGGGTGACCAGGATCAGGCCACAGCCCCGATCGGTCGCAGCGTGCAACACCTCGATCACCAGGTTGCCCGTCTCCGTGTCCAGGGCACCGGTTGGCTCGTCGGCAAGCAGCAGACGCGGCTCCCGGACGAGCGCGCGGGCGATCGCGACTCGCTGTTGCTCGCCGCCGGACAGGCGGGCCGGCCGGTGCTTGGCGAGATGGGCGATGCCGACCCGGTCGAGGGCCGCCATGGTTCGGGCCTTGCGTTTGCGCCGTGGCAGCCAGCCCTGCCCGTTGACCAGGGCCATCGCCACGTTCTGCGCAGCGGTCAGGTGCTTGAGCAGGAAGAACCGCTGGAACACGAAGCCGAACTCGGCACTGCGCAGAGCTGCCGCCTTCCGTTCCGGCAGCCGGGTGATGTCCCGACCATCCAGCAGATACTGTCCACTGTCTGGCCGGTCGAAGAGACCGATCAGGCTGAGCAGGGTGCTCTTGCCGGATCCCGAGCGACCGACGATGGCCACGCTCTCACCACCGTCGACGGTCAAGTCGGTGCCGTCGAGGATGGTGCGCGGCGCCTTCTGGCCCTTCAGCGTCTTCGTGACGCCGTGGAGCTGCAGCAACGCCGTCATTTCCCACCCATCGGAGCGGGCGGGCCACCCTCTCCGCCGGGTTTGGCGGGTGGGAGGTTGGGGCCAGGGACGGCCACCGTCTCCTCGCCGGCAAGACCGGACTTGATCTGTACGACCTTGCCGTCGCTGAGCCCGAGCACGACATCCCTGGTCTCCCGGCTACCGTCCGGCTTGACCACGTCCACCTTGCCGCGGCCCTGCCCGCCGGCGACCGCTTCGACCGGGAGTACCAGCGCCTTGGTCGCCCTCGCGGTCACCACCTCGAGCGTGGCGCTGGCACCGTTGATCAGCTTCACGTTGGCGGGCGCGGTGCACACCAGGCGCATCCCGGTCGGCTCCGACGGCTCGGTCCTGTCCTGCACGCTTGGGGGCGCCTGGACGACCGGCGGGGCGGACGGCTGGCCGGACGGCGCGGCGGACGGCGGAGTGGCCGGCGGGTCCGGGATGGTGCCGGCGGGCAGAGCGGCGATGGTGCCGAGCACCTTGCACGGGAAAGGCCCGGGGCCGTTCTTGATCTGGGCCTGAACCGTCGCGAGAGCATCCGAGATCTGGTAAGCCTGGGCGCCGTCGATGTCGGCGACGAGCCCGTAGCCGACCTTCTTCGCCGAAACGATGGGCATCCCGGCGCTCACCTTGGAACCGTCGTCCACCAGTCGGCCGGCGAACACCGCACCCGCCGGTACCTCGATGCGGTGCGCCTTGCCGGACGCCCAGACGCTCGCCACCCGCGTCGGCTTGGTCGGCGTGCTCTGCGGCGGCGTGACATCGCGATACCGCACTTGCCCGGCGACCGGGGCCACGATCCCGAATACCGGGTTGATGGTCACCTTCCCGGACAGGCTCACCTTGTTGGCAAGGTCTTGGCGAGTGGGCTGCACAGTGGTCATTGTCGTGCCCCGGGGAGCGAGACCAGGCGTCTCCGCCTGCGCGCTCGGCTCGCTGCAGCCGGTAGCGGCGGTCACAGACATCGCAAGGACGCAGAGTGACAACAGCCTTCGCACCGGTACCCCTAACTCGATCACTCAGGCAAACATCTGACAGGACGCCGGGTTCGGCGATCGGCTGCCCACAGAGTGGGGCGACCGTGGCGACGATCGACCCGCCGAAGACTACCGCCGGCTTTCCTGCCCCGCTGCCCGCCGCGCACCGACTTGTCCTGGCCATCGCAGCGGCGCTTCGACGAGAACGGCGTCCCGTTGCGTCAGCACCAGCACGCTGTGGACGGACGTGCCCGGGATCTCGCCCCGGCGGTTCGCCCACCCGCCGGAACCCGGTCTCCCGGGTCGAGGGGTGCATCTCCCAGTTGCCCTCGGGACACCGGCGACTCCTCGCCGGGGGGAATCTCCCGGCCGGGGTGGGAGGCGTACTCAGGCCACCCGGGAACGCCGCGCCGGACGCTCCTGGCAAGTGTTCCCGCAGAGAGGAGCTTCAGAGATGCGGGTGGTTATCGACCGGCTGGCGCGGGCGCCGCTGGCGGGGGTCGGCTTTGCGATCCTGTTGAGCTCGGTGTTGATTGTCGTGCACCTGCTGTTGGTGCAGCGGATCCAGGCCAGCGGCCAGCCCGAGCCGCCGCAGTGGCTGGGCCGGCTGGTCGGGATGTACTGGGGACTGCTGCCGCTGGCGTTCCTCGCGTTGTGGGCGCGCCGCCGGGACCGGCAGGGCGTACTCGGCCGGATCAGCGCCGCGATGCTGGCCGTCGGGCCCGTGCTCGCGGTGCTCCTCGCGGTGGCAACGGCAGTGTGGGGCGGCCTGCTCGGACGGGGTGACCTGCCCGACTCGGTGATGTGGGTGGAGTCGCTGTTCTACGTCATGATGCTGGGTGTGGTGGTGTCCGGAGTGGCGTTCCTGCTCGACGCGGGGGTGCGCTGGTGGGGAGCGTTCATGGTCGTCGGCCTGCTCAGCGATTTCGTCCTGCCGTTCGCGCTCGCTGCGGTGCTGGGGGTGTTCGGCATTCTGCTGATGGTGAGCGCGGCCCGGTCGGCACGCCGCGGTGCGGGCGTCGAGGCCGCGATCGGCGCGGCGCGCTAGGTGACGGAGGAGAGCTGATGGCCGGGGCTGCGGTGATCGCGGGCACGGGTCGTGCCGTCAGGCGGCTGCCGGTCTCGGCGATCACCGCGGCCACCGCCGTCGCCATCACCCTGGCCGGCGCGGCTCTGACGCTGTCCGCCGGCCGGGCGATGGACTGGGAACTTGTCGGCAATGTCAGCCACGGGCTGGTGCTGGCCGGGGCGGGCTGGTGGCTGACCCGCAGCCCGGCCGGCTGGCGGGTGGGCTGGCTGCTGCTGGGCGCCGGCGCGGCCGACGCGTTCGGGGTGCTCACCGGCGGGTGGGCCGGTGCCGGGTTCCCGGCCGACTGGTTCGGATGGCGGGTGGCGGCCTGGCTGGGGCTGTGGATCTGGGCGCTGTACGTCGTACCGCTGTTCACCGTGCTGCCGGCGATCTTCCCCGACGGCCGGGCGGTGTCGCGGGGCTGGCGGTGGGTGCCGTGGCTCGGCGCCGGGGCGACCCTGCTGACGGCGGTTGCCGCCGCCGTCGAGCCCGGGCCGCTGCCGGTCGGCGGGAACGCCGGCCCGCCCAACCCGCTCGCCGTCCCCGCCGGCGGGGCCCTGATGACTGTCGCAGGCGTCGTGGTCGTCGCGGCCGTCCTGGCGGCGCTGGCCAGCCTCGCCGTGCGTTGGCACCGCGCCGAGCCCACGCAACGCCAGCAGATGAAGTTCCTCTGGTACGCCATCGCGGTCGTCATCGCCGTCGAACTGCTCGGCAAGCTGATGCCCCACCACGTCGCGCAGGCCGGCTACTTCCTGATTCCGTTGCTGCTCGTCGGCGCGATCACGCTGTCGGTACGCAGGTACCGTCTCTACGAGATCGACCCGGTGATCCGCCGTACCGTCGTGTTCGCCGCGCTGACCGCGATCGTGTTCGCGGCCTACATGGGCACCGTCGTCGTGCTCGGCCAGACCGTGGGCCCGTCACCCGGCCTGGCGCTGATCGCATCGGCCGCGGTCGCCGGGCTCGCCGACCCGGCCCGGCGGCGGCTGCAACTACTGGTCAGCCGGTGGCTGTTCGGGCAGCGGGAGGAACCGCTGGAGGCCCTCGCCGGGCTGCGCCAGCAACTGCACGCCGTGGCCGACCCGTCGGAGATCCCGGCCACCACGGCCAGCACGGTCGCGCGGGCGTTGCGCGCCGGGTACGTCTCCATCTCGCTGCTGACCGACGGCGCCTCCGACGAGGTGGCCAGCATCGGCGTAGCGGGTGCGAAGCCGTCCGTGCAGGTGCCGCTGGAGTGGCGCGGCGAGCTGGTCGGGACGTTGACAGTGGGACCACGCACGCCCGGCGAGGCGTACTCCCGGGCCGACCTGGCGCTGCTCGACGAGCTGGCGCACGCCATCGGCTCGGCCCTGCACGCGGTCCGCCTCGCCGAGGAACTGCGCGCCGCGCAGGAGCGGGCGGTCCACGCCACCACCGACGAGCGGCGCCGGCTGCGCCACGACCTGCACGACGGGCTCGGACCGTTGCTGTCCGGCATGGGGCTGGCCGTAGACGGCGTCCGCCGTACCCTGAGCGCGGACAACCCAGTGGCGGACGAGCTGCGAGTCATCGCCGGCCAGGTGCGCTCCGCCGCCACCGCGGTCCGCCGCATCATTGACGCTCTGCCGCCCGCTGCCGTGGCCGACCTGGGCCTGGCCGCGGCGGTCACCGACCACCTTGACCGGTGCGCCGCGCTGCCCGATGCACCCCGGATCAGCTACCACCACACGAACGTGGACGAGACGCGGGTGCCACCCGCCGTCGCCGACGCCGCGTATTTCGTGGTGTTGGAGGCGGTGGCCAACGTCCTGCGGCACGCCCGCGCCTCCACATGTACCGTGACGCTGGCCGGCGGCGGGCGGCTCGCCGTACAGGTCGACGACGACGGGGCCGGCATCGGCGAACGGTACGTGGCCGGCGTCGGCACGGCGTCGATGCGCCGCCGGGTGGGCGAGCTCGGCGGGCAGTTCGAGCTGTGCCGGCGCGGCATCAAGGGCACGACGGTAAGGGCCGTGTTCCCGATGGAGAGCGACGGATGAACGAGCTACGGGTGGTGATAGCCGACGATCACCACGTGTTCCGGATGGGGCTGCACAAGCTGCTCGACAGCGTGCCCGGTATCAGTGTCGTCGGCGAGGCGGCCGACACCGCGGCGACGGTCGCTGCGGTCGTCGAACACGACCCGGACGTGGCCATCATCGACCTGCACATGCCCGGCGGCGGTGGGGTCGAGGCGACCGAACAGATCCGGCGTGCCGAGGTGCGCGCGCGGGTGCTCGTCCTCACCATGCACGCCGACCACGCCATGGTGCGCCAGGCGATCCGGGCCGGTGCCCGCGGCTACCTGCTCAAGGACGCCGAACCCGACGAGATCATCCGAGCGGTGCACGCGGTCCACGCCAACCAGGCGATCCTCGACTCCGCGGTAGCCGACCGGATGTTCGCCGCACTCGCCGACACCAACCCAGCCAACCCGTTTCCGCAGCTCACCGAGCGCGAGTTCGACATCCTGGCCCGGATGGCCGCCGGCCAGTCCAACCCAGCGATCGCCGCCCGGCTCGGGATCAGCCCCAAGACCGTGCAGAACCACGTCTCCAACGTGCTGCTCAAACTCGGCGTCGAAGACCGGGCCCAGGCCGTAGCCCGCGCCCGAGACGCCAACGTCCACCGCCCGACCTGAAGGCACGTCGAGTACTTGAGCCAGGATCGTTGAATCCTGCCCGCAATGAAGTTCGGGCTCGGCGGCGCGCCTCGGGTGCGGCAGCACCTGCAGGCGGGTGCGGAGCTGGTAGTGGTCGTCGAAGGCCGCCACGCCGATGTCATCGCCGGCTTCTGCTGCCGCCGAGGCTCATGTACCTCAGTGGGACTGAAGCCGCGAGGTCTTCAGGGCCGCAGTAAACCTGCGCCAAGCGTCTCTGTCGAAGGACGTCGCGAGGCCGCTGGGGTCTTTGGAATCGCGTACGGCGACGATGCCGGGGAGGTTGGTGGCGACCTCTACGCAGGCCCCGCCGTTGTCGCCGCTGGGGTGCTCTTGCGCCAGACGGCACCGGACAGGTCAGTCATGCCGCATCTCCCCGGTGATTCTCTTGATCATGTCTTTCGACTCTGCCTCGCTGAGGGCAAGCGCATCCAGCCCCTTCCAGACGCGCTCGTACGCGGCCAGCTCGTCGGGCTTGTGAAGGTAAAGCGCCCCGGTTAGCGACTCGCTGTAGACGACGGATGGTTCCGGGGCGGCTCGGCCGCCCTTGGTAGCCGGGAAGTCAAGGATCATGAAGGTGCCGGCCACCGCGCCTGGCTGCGGCCCCGCCGCGAGCGGAAGCACTCTGACGGACACATTCGGCAGGTCGGACAGTCTGAGGAGATGGTCGAGCTGAGCGGTCATCACTGCGGAGCCGCCGACGATGCGTCGGAGTACCGCCTCCGAGAGCACCGACTCCAGCCGTGGAGCTGGGAGCCGTCGCATGAGGAGTGCCTGCCGCTGTAGCCGCACCTGAACAGCGCGCTCGCGCTCTTCGTCGCTTAACGTTCGCCCGAGGCGATAGAGCGCGTGCGCGTACTCCTTGGTCTGAAGGATGCCCGGGATGAGCGACTCGTCGTAGCCGCGTAGACGAGAGGCGGCGGATTCCAGGCCGATGTACAGCTCGAACCAGCTCGGCACCGCGTCCCCGTACGCGTGCCACCAGCCCTTCGACTTCGTCTCGGTGGCCAGTCCCTTCATCGCCTCGGTCATCTCCGCG
>NZ_JBUEGB010000077.1:0-30436 GCF_054963695.1 Micromonospora sp. RTBAU3-60
CGGCATCGGCCGCGCGCTGTCGGTGTTCGAGGCAGCGCTGATCCCGGCGAGGTCCTGCACCGGATGGGCCGGCAGGTCGACGACATGGTCGCCGAGGCCCACGAGATGCCGAGCCTCGGGGCGTACCAGGTGATGGTCCGCCGCTATATCGAATGCCAGCTCGCCGAACTGGCCAAGGCGCGGGGTACGACCGCGGACGGTTTCGAGATCGACCTGCTCGCGGTCTTCGAGGACCTGACCGGTCGCGGGCATGCCGACCCGCTCGGGACGCTCGCGACGGCGACCGGCCGGTCGCGAACCGACCTTGACCATCTGCTCGATGTGGCTCGCCAACCGGATGATCACGATGGGGCGTAGGTCCCCCGGGCAGCGGGGAACGGCCTATTCGGTGCCGTGGAGCTTCGCCAGTTCGGCGGCGAACTCGGCGTCGGTGAGGGCGCCACGCTGGTGTTGCCGGGTCAGCGCGTGGATGTCGCGCCGCTGATCAGCGGTAGCGGCATCGCGGGTCGGGCCGGTCCGGCTCACGCCGGCGGGTGGGGTCGTCGGCCGGGTGGCGGCGGTGGAGGGCTGTGCCAGCTGACCGGTGGACGCGGTCTGCCGGCGGCGCTGCGCGTCACGGTGGTGTGCCTGCAGTGTTGCCAGGATCTCGTCGTAGTGTTCCGGCCAGGTGGCCAGCCGGCCCAGTTCGGGCCTGAACGTGAACGGCCGGAAGAGGTGGCCGCGCTGCAGCGGGGTCTGTATCAGGACCCCGTCGGTTCGTTCGATGATGATCGCGGGGCGGCCCATGTCCAGGCCCGCCATAGTGGCTGTGCCACTGCGGATGTCCGACACCGATGTCCACGGCACCGTGGTCGTACGCAGAAGGGACCGGGACCGGACGCCGTCATCACTTATGTAGACCCCGAGCATCGCCTGCCGCGCCGTGACGGCGAATCCACCGGCCAGCCACACCCCGAAGAGGATCGCCAACGGCGTCGGCATCTCCTCGCGTATAGACATGATCACGATGAACGCGGCGAGGCCAGGCATCGCGACCAGCCCCAGCACCGCGAAACCGGTCGCGACGTCGAGAGAGTACGGGCGTTGCCACCTACGCATGTCGTCATGGTGACCAGCGGCGTCCACCCGCTGCCGCGGACTGCCCAGGTGCGCAGGGCGCGGTCGGCATGTGGGCGCGCTGGTACGGTAGCCGCCCGAGGCAGTGGCGAAGAGTTTCGGCTTGACTCCCAGGTCGAGGTCAACCGGCCGCGGCGATGCCGCGCGACGTACAGTTCCGGGTCGCCCGCCGCCGTCACATCGCCGATGTCCCACAGCGGACGGAAGCGACCGTCGCCGGGAATGGGAGTTCGCATGCCGCCGACGATGCCCGGATCTACGAGCTGAAGGTCCGCGCGAACCACTCCGCGAACGATCTCAGCGCGGTGCCAGTGGCACCACCACCGCTCGGTCCGGGAGACGGGTGCAGGTACAGCGCCGCCGTGCGGGGCGAGGTGTCGCGCGCTCAGAACACCAGCCCGTCGCCCAACAGCACCTTCAGCAAGTACGGCAGGGTCGATGCCTCGTCCGGATTCCTGCCGATCAGCAGCTCCACACCGCCAGTCTCGCCCGCCCGAACCGACCCAATCACGGGATCACGCAACGCCGGTCGCCGGAGCCGCGAAAAGATGACGATGACCCGCCCTGCCGCAGGCATGGCATGACTCGGGGCATAGTCTCGTCATGACGAAGGGCGGCCGGATGTCATCGATCGACGAGTTGGTGCAGCGCAGCGGGACGCTAAAGCGTGAGCTGCTCGACTACGCGCGGAAGCCGCGCTTCGACCGCGCGTTCCGGCAGGAGATCAGAGCCCGGTTCGGGCGGGTCGTCGTCGTCGAAGACGAGGCGGAGCTGTCGAACTTCTTCGACTGGTTCATTCAGCAGCACCGCCTGCACGACGGACGCACCCTCGTCGACCTGTTCGTCGAAGCCCATCCCGAACTGCCCGACACCGAGCGCGAATTCCTCCTCGGCTGGCGCGACGTACGCGAAGGCGTCTTCGAGGTAACCGGACGCGATGGCCCTGTCCTGCACACCGTGAACCTCATCGACGATCTGCCCTACCGCATCCGCACCAACACCGACGAGCCGATTTTCGACCGGATGCCGCCCGGCTCATTCATCGGCAGCCGCATCGTGCCCGTTCACGGCGATTGGCTCCTCAGCGGCACCACCGCCCTCTACCCGGCCCAGGACCGGGCCGACGCCCACAGTTCGGCAGTCCGCCTCGCGGCCGAGCAGCCCGCACTCGTCTTCCACAACCCGCAGCGCCTCGCCCACGCGTGGGCTCTGCAACGCGCCCAGCACGCCGCGTTCGTCGCGCACTTCGGCAGCGACGAGGTCACCCTCGGCGTGGACGAACTTGACAAGGCCATGCGCCGGTACTGGGACACCTACTCCGGCGAACCCGGCACCGCCCCGCCGACCGACCTGGACTGGCTCGACGACGCGGTCGAAACCATCGGCGTGATCTACGACCAGCAGACCGGCCTCGGCATGTACGCGGACTATGCCCTTGCCCAGCAGGCCTTCGCTGACCCCGACCTCATGCGCCGCCGCCGACACAAGGAGACCGTTAAGGCATACCTCCACGACGACACCGTCGATCCGGTCCCGCTGCAGCGGCTCGCTGCCCGCCACCCCGACAACGCCGATCGCGTCCTACGAGCGGCCACCGGCAAACCCGCCTTCACTTGGCACGAACACGGTGAGCAACTACTGCGCAAACACAAGGCCGGCTGGTACGCCAGCAGCCATCTGCCCCGGCTCACCGTCCTCAGCGACCGCCTCGCCGCCCACATACGAGCCGGACTGCAGGAATAGAGCCAACCGGATGGCGGTGCCCGTACGAACGATCGGATCCCGGGAGCCCGGCCGCGAACACGCGGAACATCAAGTCCGCTGGAGCGGTTCGCATGCTGATACCTTCAAGCGCCGCCAGGGACTCGAACCCCGAACCCGCGGATTAAGAGTCCGCTGGCAGCCTTACTGACAGGTCGTCGTTGGCGGCGAGCAGAACCTAACCTCGGGATAACGCGCTGAAGGTCGGTCCAGCAGCGGTCAGATGATCATCGACCGTGCGGCCCTGGCGAATGGCAAGTGGCAGCTCGTCGCCGCCGTTCAGGCATGGAACTGGCGGGTGCATCGCTGTACACACGCCGCCCGTTCAGGTGGCGTACGTTGGCGCTCCGGCGCGCCGGAGCGCCAACGTACGCCAGCTCAGGCGTGGCGGCCGCGGCTTCGGGTGAGCAGCGGGGTCAGGTTGAGCAGCAGCCCGACCAGCGCGACGCCGGTGACGAGGTTGATGCCCGGGTGGAACTGGCCGAAGTCGCTCTCCTGGCCGGCACCTGGTGCGTTCGCCGCCACGAGCGCGGTCACCGCGGCGAGGACCAGCGCGGCGCCGACCTGACCGGAGGTCTGCACCAGGCCGGAGGCCAGCCCTTGCTCGGAATCGTCGATTCCGTCGGTGGCCTGCGCCATGATCGAGCTGAACCCGAACGCGAACCCGCCGCCGAGCAGCAGCATGGTGGGCAGGACCGTCACGAGGTAGTGCGGCGCGTCGCCGGCGGTCGCGAGGAACCAGACGTACCCGACGCTGAGCGAGGCCATGGCCGTGACGATGAGCCGCTGCGTGCCGTACCGGTCGATGAGTCGGCCCATGAACGGCGAGCTGAATGCGACCAGGAGCCCGGCGGGTAGCAGGGCCAGGGCCATCCGCAGCGGCGACCATGCCAGTACGTCCTGCAGGTAGATCGTCATCATGAACTGGAAGCTCAGGTATGAGCCGAACAGTGCGATCACGCTGAGGTTGGCCCGGACGATCGAGCCGATCTTCAGGATGTCGAGTCGGATCAGCGGGTGCCGCACCTTGGTTTCGGTGACGACGAAGCCGGCGAGCAGCGCGCCCGCGGCGATGATCGAGCCGATCGTGACCGGGTCGAGCCAGCCCCGGTCGGGTGCCGAGACCACCGTGTACACGGCGAGCAGCATGCCGGCGGTGAGGGTCACCGCGCCGATGAGGTCGTGGCCTCCTTCGGCGGCCGCCCTGTCCCGCGGGATCAGCGCCAAGCCGGCGAGCAGGGCTGCGATCGCGAGCGGGACGGGGATCAGGAACGTCCACCGCCAGCCGATACCGGTGAGCAGGCCGCCGAGGATGAGCCCGGAGGAGTATCCGCTGGCGCCGAAGACGGTGAAGATCGACAGCGCTCGGTTCCGGGCGGGGCCCGCCTGGAACGTGGTGGTCAGGATCGACATCGCGGTCGGCGCGGTGAACGCGGCGGCCAGGCCTTTGACGAACCGGGTGGCGATCAGCAGGGTGCCGTCGTCGACGAGCCCGCCGACCAGCGAGGCGACGGCGAAGACGGCGAGTGCGGCCAGGAACACGCGGCGCCGCCCGAGCAGGTCTGCGGTACGGCCGCCGAGCAGAAGCAGCCCGCCGTAGCCGAGGATATAGCCGTTGATGATCCACTGCAGCGAGGTGGTCGTCAGGCCCAGTTCGGTGCCGATGGACGGCAGGGCCACGCCGACCATCGAGACGTCGAGCCCGTCAAGGAAGAGCACGGTGCACAACACCGCGAGAACTCCCCAGAGCCGAGGGGGCCAGTGCTGTCCGGTCGGTGTGGTCGTGGGGACCCCCGCGGTCGTGCCGACCGCGGGGGAGGTTTCGACGATAGTCACGACGGGAAACACTAGATGCACGTGCATTAAATGTCCACGCACTAGGTTCCCACGCACATAATGCAGGTGCATGAGGCTCGCTTAACGAGTAGGATGCCCGGCATGATGTCCGAAACCGGCCTCATCGAACGCTGGCATACGCTGCTGACCTGCTACAACGAGGTCGCCTGCCACCTGGAGCGCGCACTGCAGGACGGGCACGGACTCACCATGAGCGAATTCGAGACGCTCGACCGGCTGATCTCGGCCGACTGTGACAAGCGCCGCATGCAAGATCTCGCGGCCGACATGTACCTCAGCCAGAGCGCGCTGTCCCGCACAGTCGCCCGCCTCGAGAAGAGCGGCCTGGTCGCGCGGGCGCTGTGCGAGGCCGACCGCCGCGGTGTTTTCGTCACGGTCACCGAAGCCGGGCGGCACGTCCACACCGAGGCGAGCAGAACGCACCTCGCGGTGCTCGCCGAGCACCTGGCCCCCGAGCCCGCTCACGCCTGAGCCGACCGACCTACCGTCGTCCACGCTCATCGCGCCGGTGCCCGCATCGCACGGGCAGGGGGTGACGGTCGCGCGAACCTGTCTTCCGCGGCTTCGTTGGACTTCGGCGGCGTCCGCTCCTGATCGGGCGCCGTGATCTCTGCCCCACCGAGGCGGTCGCACGATCTTCCGGAGCGGTGTCGGACGGGGAATGCTGGTCAGCCGTTTGGGTACGAGTGCCACATGGCTGTCAATCCGATCCAGCTGCAGAAGTTCCTCCGCGGCGTCGACTACCCGGCGGACAAGGACACGCTCGTGGAGCGCGCGCGGGCCAACGGCGCCGACGACAGGGTTCTCGACACACTCCGCCGGCTGAGGGCGGATAGCTTCAACTCGCCGAACGACGTCAGTGAGGTACTGGGCAGCGAACGCTGACACGCCGCCGAGCCGGCGCGCTTACCGACCGGCGGTCACCGCAGCACCCTGCCCTCGCGGTGCCGCTGCACATGGCCGCAGCCGAAGGCGTCCGCCGACTCCGGGAGGAACGAGTTGCAGGCGTCGACCGGTACGTCCCGCGCACGCCCGACAGCGCCGCCGCGCTGCCTGCGGTAGAAGTGCGCACTTGACCTTGGCTTAGATTCCGCCTGGCATCGTCGATCTTCGCCTACCTGTTCGCCCGCAGCCAGCGGCGATGGGTGGCCACGGCGATGCCGTGGACCAGCCGGCCCAGTTGTGGGTCACGCCCCGGCGGATCCACGGGCGAAACCGACGAAGCCGTCACGAACCGCCGACACCGGCGCCTTCAGGTACGGGACGACATCCCGCCAGCCGACGGTACCCCGCAACCGCTGCCACACCGCCAAGTGATCAGGAGTGGTCATCGGCTACCCGCCGGGCCAGGTCCTCGGCTACCGACTCCACGACGCTCTCGGCGGCTCCACCCAACTGTCGAAGCGTCCCGCGACCGCGTGTTCGAGCAGTTCCTCCCGGCGGGTGGACTCGATGCCGGCCGCGTCGAGAAACCAGCCGAGCACGGTCATGCAGCAGCCATACCAGCCGGACTCGTACTGCGTGCGGTCACCGACCGCAGTCACCAGGTGAGCAACCGCGCGCTCCCATCCGTCCAAGTCATCGGCGGGAAGCGGCAGGAACCGGTCGAACTCAGTTCCCCCGCTTTGATGGAGCGGTTGAAGCACGAAGCTGGGCGCGGCAGCCCTCGCCAGCGGTCAGACCCTTCAGCCACCGGGAGGTGCGTCTTGTCCGTGGCCGGCGTGGCGACGTGGTACGACTGCTTCAGCGACAAGCCGACGAAGCGGGCGGGCCGGTGACGACGAACAGAGTGGCCAATCTGCTGCGCAAGCGTGGGAGCCCGCAGCGGCCGACCTTCCTGGAACTGTTCTTCGATCTGGTATACGTCTTCGCGCTCACGCGGATCGTGAACGAGTTGGTGCTGGACTACACCACCGGCCACATCGCCGAGACGTTGACCACTACCCTTTCGGAAAACGGCGAGACTCTGCTGCTGTTCCTGGCCATCTGGTGGATCTGGACCCAGACGGCGTGGATGACCAGCCGATTCGACCCGTTGCACCCGGCGATCCAGTTCGTTGTCCTCGCGACAATGCTCGGGAGCCTGTTCCTGGCGGTCGCGATATCCGGGGCTCTCGCCGAGACCGGCCTGCTCTTCGCGAGCACGTACGTTGCGATCCAGGTGGGCCGCACCCTCTTCTTCGTACTCACCATGCGGAGCCACGAGCTGCGCCGCGTCAACATGCTGGCGCTCGTCTGGTTCGGCGCGTCGGCCGTACCGTGGCTCATCGGAGCTTTCGCGCCAGAGCTGACGCGCAATTTGCTGTGGCTGCTGGCCTTGGCGATCGACTACCTAGGGGGCACACTCGGCTGGCCGGTACCACGGCTGGGGCGTTCACAGGTATCCCCGTGGGCCGTCGCGGGCGAGCATCTGGCGGAACGCTACTGGCAGTTCGTCATCGTCGCGCTTGGTGAGACGATCCTGACCACCGGATCGACTCTTCTACACGGTCCGATCGTGGCTGAACGAATATTGGCCCTTGTACTGTCGTTCGTCACCACGGTGTTGCTGTGGCGGATCTACTTCTACCGAGCCGGCCAGATCTTGGGCGAGGCCATCGCGGCATCCGCCAATCCCGGCCGGCTCGGCCGGTCGGCCGCACTCTCCCACCTGCTCATGGTGGCCGGCATCGTCGCCACCTCAGCCGGTTCCGAACTCACCCTCACCGATCCATCCGGACACGCCAAACCGGCCTGGGTCGGCGCCATCCTCGGCGGGCCCGCGCTCTACCTCGCCGGGCGCGCAGTATTCGAGCACGTGGCCTTCGCCCGCGTGTCCCGGCCACGACCGATCGGGATCCTCGTCCTCGCGGCCCTAGCGCCGGTGATGGTCGGCCTGCCGCCACTCGGGGCCGCCGCAGCAGCTGCCGCCGTCCTGCTCGGCGTCGCCGTCTTGGACACGATCCGAGCCCACGGACGCCCACTGGAGCAGGCCTCGCCGCCCCGCTGACGCGTGCCCGTTGCCCCAACAAATCAGAGCCGATCTGGAGCAAACTCGTCTGATCGGAGATCACCGTGCCGACGGCCCGGTTGCCGGTGACGGAAGCGATGGGCCTTCTCGGTGCGGTCGGTCAAGGCAGGATCTCAACGTACCCGCCGGTCCCGTGCACGCGGATCCGCTGCCCGTCCCGGATAAGTCGGGTGGCATCCACCACCCCGACAACGGCAGGCAAGCCGTACTCCCGGGCGATCACCGCGCCATGAGTCATCAGGCCGCCCACCTCCGTCACCAGGCCCGCGATCGCGACGAACAAGGGCGACCAACTGGGATCGGTGTAGGCCGTGACCAGGATGTCGCCCGCCTCGAGATCGGCCTGCGCCATGTCGAGGATGACGCGGGCCCTCCCCTCGATGGTCCCAGCGGAAACCGGTAAGCCGATCAGGGCACCAGCCGGCACGTCGTCGCGCCGGTACGCGCCGGCGACGGCCTCGCCGTCAGATGTGAGCACCCGGGGCGGCGTGAGCGCGTGGTACGACCGGAACGCGTCCTTGCGCTGCTGGATCAGCTGGTCATCCACTCGGTGCGAGCGCACGGCGTCGTGAAGCTCCTGGAACGTGAGGTAGAAGATGTCTTCCTTCTCAGCGAGCACGTTGGCCTGCACGAGGCGCTCAGCCTCTTCCAGCAGGGCCTGCTTGTAGACGAAGTAGCGGCTGATGATGCCGTACTTCGGGTACTCCCGGTAGCCGATGAAGGTCCGGACCCGGTCGATCATCCGCTTGGCCTCGTCAGCTTTCTGCTCCCCGTCCGGCAGGGCCCGCAAGCGTGAAAGCACCTCCTGTTCCTTCTTCTGCGCCTCCTGCCGCCCTTGCTCGAAGCGCCGCCCGGCGGCGCCCGGCTCGAAGTTCCTGACGTTGTCGAGGATCACGGGCACGAGCGTGGTGGGGCGCTCACGCCAACGCGGCCTCGTGATGTCGATCTCGCCGATGCAGCGCATGCCGTACCGGTCGAGGTAGGCCTCGATGGCGTCGCGCGCTTCGGTGCCGCCCGCGAGCTTCGGCAGCTCGTCCAGGAAGCCCTCGTCCTCGACGCCCTGCAGGAACGACACCACCTCCGGGTGCGGACGGATCACGTCGGCGACGTCGAGCAGCGCCAGTCCCATCTCCGAGGTGACGTTGTTGGGGGCCGACAGTGTGAGCGTGTCGGCCGCGTTCTTCTCGCCCAGCCACTCCTGCAGCTGGTCGTTGAGCCACCAGGTGGCCTCCATCCCCGCCATGATCGCCTGCATGCTCAGCGGATCGCTGAGGACTCGCTTGTGCTCCTGGAACGCCTCCAGCAGGAAGTCGAACAGCGCCGGTCCGGTCTTCGTCCGGATGTCGCGCCGCAGGGCGGCGATGGACGCCTGGCTGCGCTCGATCAGCTCGGTGACGATGGCCGGATCGGTCTCGATCGGGGCGGGCGCGCCGCTGGCCGGCGGCCTGCCGGTACCCGCGTCCGGGAGCGACGGGACGAAGTCGTCGCGGTCGAGGACGGTCTCCAACGCGTCCCTGGTCAGCGGATCGGATCTCCCCGCCATCTCCAGGAAGCTGGCGCGGCTCGCGGGCGAGGCCAGGACCCGGGTGGCGTCGACGAACAGCCTCCCGCCGGCCTCGTGCATCGGCGCCATGGCTGTCAGCTGCCACACCGAGACGCCCAGTGGCTTCATCGGGTCGGTCATCATCTGTTGGTGGCCGACTGAGAGGTAGACATGGTTCCCTGCGTCGCGAGCCGAGGGGATGGGGAACAGCGTGGTGATCGGCCGGCTCTGGACGATCTGGAAGTCTTCGCCGACCAGGCACCATTCGATGTCCTGTGGGCGGCCGAAGTGCGTCTCGATCCGCCGGCCGAGCTGCACGAGCCGCACGACCTGCGCGTCCGTCAGTGCCGGCTGCTCCTGCCGCTGCGGGTCGATCGCCGCTTCCTCGGTACCGCCAGCCGGCAGGGCGTGAACGCAAAGCTGCTTGGCGGCGATCGCCTTGGCGACGATTTCACCGTCGCGCACCTTGAAGGTGTCCGGGTTCACCAGGCCGGAGACCAGGGCCTCGCCGAGGCCGAAGCTGGCGTCCACGGTGGCGACCTTCCGGTTGCCCGTGACCGGGTCGGCCGTGAACAGGATGCCGGCCGCATGCGGGAAGACCATCTGCTGCACGACCACGGCCATGTGGACCGTACGGTGGTCGATGCCGTTCCGCTGGCGGTAGGTCACGGCCCGCTCGGTGAACAGCGACGCCCAGCACCGGCTGACGTGCTCAAGGATCGCCGCCGGCCCCACGACGTTCAGGTACGTGTCCTGCTGGCCGGCGAAGGAGGCCGTCGGCAGGTCCTCTGCCGTCGCGCTGGATCGGACGGCGTAGGCGGCGTGCTCGCCGAGCTGGGCGAGCGCGCGGGTGATCGCCGCCGCGAGATCACCCGGGATGACGGTCCCTTCGATGGTCCGGCGGATCTCCGCGCTGATCGTGCGGATCGCCTCCCGGTCGTCCGGGTTCAGGCGCGACAGCTGATCGAGCCGATCGTCGATCGACGGCGCTTCCGCCATGATCCGCCGGAAGGCGTCCGTCGTCACGCAGAAGCCAGCCGGCACGCTGATGCCTTCGATCCGCGACAGCCCGCCCAGGTGCGCGCCCTTGCCGCCAACGACCGCGACCTGCATCTCGTCAACATCTTGGAGATCCAACACGTACTGCTCGATCAATTGCGATACCTCCGAAGCACGCACGTCGTGCCCCCCGTTTCCGCAGGTTGTGGCCTCGGCCGACGATTCTGCGCCACAACCCGGGTCTTGCCGCAAGCCCCCCAGTGCGCTATACGTTAAGAGTGGCAAGGAGAGATCTCCTTGCCTTTGCCTTTTGCCGTCCGCTGGAACTGACAAGCTTCTCGCGACGCAGCGGTGCGCCACGTACGGCGGTACGCAGGCGGATGCCCATCGGCCTACGGATGCAGCCGCGGAACCAGAAGTTCTTTCCCTTGTCAGCAAGGCCCGAACGCCGTCGAGCGCGCGCCGCCAACTCCCGGAGGTCGTTGCGCCACGCGAGCGCTGGGCGAAGCCCGCCAAACGGACGCCGTAGCTCAAATCTTGGCGGCACCCAAGCGAACGGCGCCGCGCCGCCCCGCCCAGATCGTGGCCCCGCGCCGTGGCATGGCGCTTCGTACCCGACGCAGCCGGACGACAGTGACTGGCGGACGCGGGGCCGGCGGCAGATCAGCATGGCCGAGCGCCTCGCGGATGAGCCAAATCGTCCGAAGCGCGGCCAGAGCGGATGTGGCTTTTCCACGGAGAGAGGCCACGACTACGGTGCTGCTGTGGCGGTGTGGGAGCTCTGGCGGCAGGACGACAACGGCAACCGGGTCCGGATACGCACCTTTGCTGACCGGGTTGAGGCGCTGGCTAAGGCCCTGGCGCTGGAGTCTGGTGTGGTGCATAAGCAGACCTACTGGGTCGACGGGCCACCCGGGCCGGTCTGCCGCACAAACCACGACCTTTACCGACGCCTTGTCCGGGAAGGCGAACACATGAACGCCGCCACGCGCAGTTTGGACGTGTTCCTGCGTTCGTGGTGGCGAGTTGCGCAGCCGCTGTCGGGTCGAGTCTCCCTGGACCTGGATACGGTTGCCGCGATGGTCGTGGCGGCGGGCCTGGTCGAGCCGGCGCCGCTGCGGGCCTCATGGCGTTCCGCCTCGTTTCGCTACACGGACGACCCGACGTCGTACGCCGACTGGGAAGCCATCGTGCTGTCTCAAATCGCGGACCTGGCCGACTTCGCCGATCAGGGACCGCTGGACGAGTACGCCCGGCTCGGCATTGACGCCCCCCGGAGGGCAGGATGTGTGCGAGCCACGGACATCCGCTGGTACAACTTTGATCCGCAGGCGTACCTAGAATGCGGGATGGCCGGAGCACTGGGCGGCTGGAGCGAAGACGACGGCCTACGGAAACAGTTCCTGGCCCCGTCGTGCCGTTGGTGAACGAACCGGAGCCGGGCGAGCACATCATCGGCTCCCTCGGCTGGGCCGATCTCGCGGAGCTGGCCCGGTGTGGGCAGGAGTACGAGTAGCACACCGCGGCCGAACTCAGGACCGCTTGCATCGCTTGCGGCAGGTTCGGCTGGTGCTCGTTGGTGTTGATCAGCCCGACGTGAAGCCCCACCGCGAAGGAGGACCCATCATGGCAGGGACCCGGCAGATCCTGTTCATTCAGGGCGGCGGCGCGGGCGCGCACGACGAATGGGACGACAAGCTTTTCGAGAGCCTGAGGCGGGAGCTCGGGGCCGGGTACGAGGTCCACTACCCGCGCATGCCCGAGGAGGACAATCCGAGCTACGCCAGGTGGAGCGCGGCCATCCGGCGTGAGATGACGGCCTTGGACGACGGCGCTGTCGTCGCCGGCCATTCGGTGGGCGGGACGATCCTCATCAACGCGCTCGCCGAGCGGCCACCGGAGCCGGAGCTCAGGGCGATCGTGTTGATCGCCGCTCCGTTCGTCGGTGCGGGCGGCTGGCCCGGCGACGAGTTCGAGCTGCCACACGACCTGGGCGCGCGGCTGCCGCAAGGCGTGCCGGTGCATGTGTTCCATGGACTCCAGGACGAAACTGCCCCACCGTCGCATGCCGACCTGTACGCCCGTGCCATCCCGCATGCGCAGATGCACTGGCTGCCCGGGCGCGATCACCAGCTGGACAATGATCTGAGCGAGGTGGCGAAGGCGATTGGTCCTGACGGCCTCGGGCCCGTCACCCAGGGATAGCGCAGAGCCCTGGCCCCCCTTGATTGACAGCCATGGCTTCGGCGCCCGGGCTTCATGCACACGAGGTCACGGTGCTGCCGCAACGCCGCCTAACCAGCGGGCCGCCACCGGAATTCCACGGAACTCCGGGTCAACGTCGGCGCGAGGAGTGCCCCAGAGAGTGGCAACCCGGATAGCGGCACGAACAACGCAGTACCGCCGAGTCCGGGGCGTGGGATCCCGGTTACCGCATGGCGCTGGCCAGGACCGTGGTCACGACCTTGCGGACGGCTCCAGGTTCAGTTGGGCTGCCCTTCCGCTCGGTGAACAGCAGATGCGCGGCGCCGATCAGGGTGGGCGCGAGTGTGTCGACGTCGGCGTCGGACGCGATCCGGCCGTGCTCGCGCTCGGCCGTCAGGTACCCGGCGATCATGGCCGCGCCCTCGCCGACGAGCGGGAGTCGGGTGCTGCCGGCCCTGCGCAGCCGCGTACGCAGTTCGTCGCGGGCGATGACGAGGACCACGATCGCGACCATGACCGGCTCGAAGAGGGTCATCAGGGCGCGGGTCAGGTTGTCGGTGACGTTGCCGGTCCCGGCCGCGTTCTGCAGGGCGGTGGCCTGAGCTTCGACGTGGGCAATGCGGTCCAGCACCAGCTCGGCGAGGAATGCGTCGAAGTCAGCGAAGTGTCGATGCAGGACTCCCTTGGCGACGTCCGCCTCCGTGGTGACGGCTCGGCTGGTCAGGCCGGTGACGCCGTCCCGGACCAGCACCCGCACGGCGGCGTCGAAGAGTTGTCGGCGTGGGTCTTGCAGTGCTACGCCGGTCGGCAACGGGGCACCCCTTCCTTCATTGAGCGAGCGCGATTGCCGTAGTGGGCAAGCGCCCACTAGAGTGGGCGAATGGTCACTATACCGCCCTCGCCCAGGCCGGAACCGCACCTGCACCGTCGCATGGCGGAGTCGTTCGGGATCGACCCCGAACGGTACGACCGGAACCGGCCCCCGTACCCCGAGGCCATGATCGAGCGAATCGTGGCCGCCAGTCCTGGCACCGACTTCCTCGACGTCGGCTGCGGCACCGGCATCGAAGCCCGCCAGTTCCTGGCCGCCGGCTGCGCGGTGCTCGGTGTCGAAGCCGACCCGCGGATGGCCGACTTCGCGCGGACGACCGACCTTGAGGTCGAGGTCGCGACCTTCGAGGCGTGGGAGCCGGCAGGGCGCACGTTCGACGCGGTCGTCTCCGGTACGGCCTGGCACTGGGTCGACCCGGTCGCGGGCGCGGCGAAGGCGGCACGGATCCTGCGGCCGGGCGGCGTGCTGGCACCGTTCGGGCACGTGTACCAGCTTCCGCCCACCGTGGCGGAGGCCCTCGCTGCGGCGTACCGGCGCGTGGCCCCTGACTCGCCGATCAACCTCAGCGGATGGCCGGGGGCTCGATTCTGGACGGGTATCAGGCGCTGTACGCCAGGGCCGCGGACGGGATCCGCGAGGCGGGCGGATTCGGCGAGCCCGAGCTGTGGCGGTACGACTGGGAGCGCTCGTACACCCGCGACGAGCTCTTGGATCTGGTGCAGACCTCGGGCGGCCTCAGCAGTCTGCCGCCGGACCAGGTAGCGGAGGTGCTGGCGGCCGTGGGCACGGCGGCCGACGAACTGAGTGGATCCGTCACGCTGCCGTACGCCACCTGGGGCCTCACCGCGATCCGGACCGACAATCAGCCCTAAAGCATTTGGCCGCCGAACGACTGCGGATCCGCCAGATCACGTTCGACCAACGGCCACGGGAACACCTGCCGGATCATCCCGCCGCCGAGTAGGTGCGGGGTGTTGACGAACTCGCGTAGGCCGACGCTGCCGAGTTCCCCGTCCGTATCCGCACAGTGAGGGCATCTCCAGCGAGTCAGGGCTACCGAATATCCGGAGGCGTACGCCGGCTACCCCTGCGAGACTTCCGCCGTGATCGCTGCGGATACTCTTCACGCTTGGGTGAAGGACAGCTACGGGATCGAACTGGACAACCTCACCACCGTAGCCACGGGCACCGACCGTGACGCCAGCCGGTGGCGCGGTGAACACCAAGGGGCAGCATTCGCCGTAAAGGTGAGCCGCTCCGCTCCGGGGTCAGCCATCGCCCTGACTGCCCACCTCGCCGATCACGAAACGCCTGGCATCCTCGGTCCCATACGCACCCGCACCGGCGAAACCTGTGCCGTACGCAGCACTCTCACCTGCTCGCTCGTGCCATGGATTGACGGCCGCCGCCCCATCGAGAACGGGATGGGACTGCAGCACTGGGAGCAGCTGGGCAGGATGCTGCGCGCCATCCACGGCTCCCCGGTGCCGGGCCACTTGGCCACCTCCCTGCCCGTGGAGGCCTTCAACCCTGCTGCGGCGATCGAGCGAACAAGGGAAGTCAATCACGCCATCGACTCAGGCAGTCACCCGAGCGGTGCACCGATTGCTGCGGACGAGATTGCTGCCGAACTCCGCAAGCTATGGAAGGCATCTTCATCTGTCATCGGCGCCGTTGCGGCCACCGCGCGGAGGTTGGGCAGAAAGCTGCAGCGCTCGTGCGTCAATGCCGACGCCCCTGACCTGGTCCTCTGTCACGGCGATCCACATCTGGGCAATCTCGTCATCGACGCCAATGACGACCTCTGGCTGCTCGACTGGGACGACGCATGCCTGGCACCGCGTGAACAGGACCTGATGTTCGCGATGGGGGGCGTCCTGGCATTCGCGCCGGTGCAGGCCGCGCAAGAGAACGCCTTCTTTCGCGGCTACGGTCATGTCGCTGCCGACCTCTGCCGTCTCACGTACGCCCGATCGGCCCGGTCTCTCATCGACGTCGCCAACCCCGCTCTCGATGTGCTCGACGCATCGATCGCCACGGAGGAACGCGAGTTCTCCCTGGAGATCGCCCGCGGGGTTCTCTCGCCCACCGGGCTACTTCGTCAAGCGCTCAAGGGCACATCCTGACCCAGGCCCCGTGGCCCACAGTTTGGGAGCAGTCACTTCCCGGGCCCGCCGAGCCTCAGGTGCCAGACGAGGCGTCTGCAACGACCCGCAGGCGATCCTCCAGCGGTGTACGGTCGTGGAATGCGCCTCCCAACCGCAGCGACCACCGCGGGTTCCCTTATCGGCGGATGGCAGCTCGCCCGCCGGACCGGTAACCGCCCCCTCGGCGGCGTGGTCCTTGCGGCGGGCGGTGTGCTCGCGGGACGCGAGTGGGCCCGGCGGACGAGCCCAGCCGTGACCGCAGGCCTGGTCGCGGCCTACATCGGGGCCTTCGGCCTGTCGCACCCGCTGGCCAAGCGCATCGGCGCCTGGCCCGCCGTGCTGACCGTCTCCGCGCTCACCGCAGCCGCCTCGTACGCCGTAGCAGACCGCCGCGCACCGCGCTAAGACACCACACGGGGCCCTCCAGACAAGCCTCACTTCAGCGGCAACGACGGCCCGCGAACGTCCGAGCTCCGGCAGCCCTGCCGCCTCTCCCACGCCGAACACCCACCCGTAGCACGCAGATCGCGGCTGAGCCATGAGCGTGCGCCGCGGTTCGATCACAGCGCGATTGGTCGATAGCTCAACGCCGCGTCAACGATGGTCTCGGGTGATGCGTCGACCAGCTCCGGTGACGGATTGAAGATCAGGTCGGTGACACGTGGGTGCAGGACGTTGGTGTCCAGCAGTAGTAGGTAGTAGTCGATGTCATCGTCGGCTGCCTGGATCCGGCGGACAATTTCGATCAGCTCCTCTCGGGTGACGTTTGCAACCTTCGGGGATGCGGGTCGGGCGGCCTCGAGGGCGAAGTCCTCGAGGTCACGAGACTCCCAGTAGGTGAGGAAGTGATCGGCGGCGTAGTCATGGCCGGTCTCGGCGTTGAAGGCGGCGATCGCTGCGTCAGCCGACTCGCCGCGCTCCAGCAGCCTCTCGATGGCCTCGATGGCGGTACACAGCTCTGCGATGCGCTGCGGTCCGACCACGGGCGGGCAGAGCTGTGGACGCAACTCCATCGGAACATTGTCCAACGGCCGGCCCGGCGTCTTCCTCTGAGCCCACGCGCACGCTACGGCAGACCCAGAAGATCGGCCAACCGGCTCTGCGACGCACGCCCCGGCCTGCGGTGCCTGCACATCACCGCCGCAGCGGGGGCCGCGCAACTGATGTTGTGAGCGGGGTTGTCAACCACCTCTGTGATGATCTTAGGTTTCATCGTGGCGATGGTGGAGGGCAACGGCTGGCGTTGGTGGCTGAGTGCGGGCGGCGCCGGGATTGTGGCGCTACCGCTCGGGCAGGGCGCGCCCCTGGTCGCTGTAGTGGCGGCGATCTGCGGCCTGATCGTGGTCGGTGCCTAGGGCGTGGGGCACCCGTAGCGGCCGTGCCTTCGGCGTGGCTGTCGGCGTCGTCTTCATCGCGGTGCTGGCCGCCACGTTCGCCGTCTCGCAGTGGCCCCGCGGCCTGATAGCCGCGCCGTGGCTCGATTGGTTCGTGGTGTGGTTGCTGGTCGGCGTCGTGTGCCTGGCCGCGTTGGTCATCGATCGGAGCGTGCACCTCTCCTCGTCCCCCCGCGGGTGGAACCTGGCGGCGGGCAAAGTTCGGTGGGTTGCCTCGGTGGCGACGTTGGCAACCGTGGTGCTGGTGTGCTGCTGCGGGCTCGGCGTCGTCGGGGTCGACGGCGACGGCAGGTTGCGGTTCCCGGCCCGCGACGACGAGGTCCTCCCATTGCCGGCGTCGCTGCGCCTGGTGTCGGCCGACACCTGCGCCGATGGTGGCAGCAGCGGCAACTGCGTGGCCGAGTTCGTGGTGACGGCTGCCGATGATGCCGGCCGGGCAACGACCGTGGCTCGGCTCGTCGAACACCTGCGCAGCCGTGGTTGGCCGCTCCAACTCGAACGTGGCGCCTATCGCGGCTCCCGCGAGACCGGCGGGATCCTGAACTGGACCCCGCATGAGATGTGGCTGTACGCCGAGTCGGGCCTACAACCGGCGCCGCCACCCGACGCGGTCGTCATCTACATCGGCAACCTATGACGTGAGAGATTCCCGTGGCTCGCAGGCGAGGGCCGAGGAGAGCGCGGGCGCTGAATACCAGATCCTCCGCTTGCGCGGAGGTCCCGAATCGAACGGAGTAGCAGGAAGCGCCCGCATGGCCTCGGCTGTCGCCGCTTACTCAGGGATCAGCTCACTGAGCCGATCCAGTGTATACGCCTCCGATCCGTCCGGCAGGTCCTCGGGCGCCTCGATGCCGATGAACGTGACCGGCTCGTCCGGCAGCCGTCCATTCCACATCACCACCTCGGCCCGCGCGCGCCACCGGTCGACAAGATACGACATCGTCAGGTAACGCCGCTCCACCAGCGCTCGTACCCGGTGGGCTGTGGTGAACGTGTTGTCCTCCACCCGATTGAATGACGGCCTACCCCGCAGGTAAAGGTGCAGCCACACGGCCTGCCAGCCACGCTCGCTCCTGGCGAACACCATCGGCAGCGCGACCCGGCCCTGGCCGCGCAGGTGCGAACGCGCCCGCACGGTCCGCGCGTCGAACGGCGCGCCGCGCTGGTCCCGCGTCCGGGTCTGGTATCCGAACATCGACTCGGCTACCTCATCGAACGACTCGCCCGCATAGATGTAGACCTGCGGAACCACATAGTGCCCGCCGACCGTCAGGGGCACATCGATGAACTCGGTCGCACCGTTCGTCGCGTCGGTGATGTCGCCGGAGTGCACCACGCCGTCGTGGTGGTAGTTCGTCCAAGACACATGGCCTGCGCTGTGGAACTCGTCATCGAGCAGCAGCACCGACAGGTCGTAGTCGGTGCGACGATTGGTCTGGCGCCAGTACGTGAAGAAGCGCAGCAGCTCACCGGATACCGACGCCCGTGAGCCCCTCGGCAGGACCGCGAATCCGCCTTCGGCCGCCTTGCCGGACAGCGGCAGTGCGACGTCGAGCACCTCCGGGTCCACCACCAGCGGTCGTCCCGGCTCGGGCAGCCGGGCGCTGATTTCGGCGTCGAGCCGCGACGACAGTTCGGCCACCAGCCCGGCGGGCAGCGGTGGCCGCTCGTCGGAACCGACCCACGCGTTGCGCGAGCGGCTCACGTACATCCGGGCGGACGCGCGCGTCAGCCGGTTGTCGACGTGCTCCCGCAGCGAGAGAAGCACTCGGCCCGACGCCGAGCCGAGCGCACCGGTGACTGCTTCGACAACAGCGGTTCGCTCCGACGCCGACGCCAGCCGCAGCAGCCGGTCCGCCGATCGCAGGAGCAGGCCCGGTGCAACCGACAGCACCGCTGCGGCCGGACCGATGGCTCCGGCGCGGATCGCAGCCTCCGCTCGACCCGCGAGGTTACGGACCCGCTGCTCGCCACGCGCGACCGCGAACACCTCCTGCGCGTGCGGCCACTGGTGGTACTCGTGCGGGTGCAGCCGTTCCCCGAGCCGCTTCCACCGCTCCGCGTAGCGCACGACGTCACCGAGTTTGTCCGGGCTCGCACCGACGACCTTGTCCAGCGCGGCCAGCAGCATCCGCCGCTCCGCGCGCCGGAAGGCACGGAATCGCGTGGGTGTCACGAGCGAGACATCCCCGCCGGAAACCTGGCAGGCAAGGCGCAGCACGTCAGTCGTCGTGTCCACGCCGACCAGCGGCCGGCCGAGGACCAGCCGGATCCCGTTGAGCACGGCACGGTTCTCCCGCACCGGAATCTCGACCGGCTGCACGCCGTCCACGCAGGCGACCGCGAGCTCACTGAGGATCGCCAGGTCCGCCTCGCCGTGTGGCGTCGAGCTACCGGCCAGGGCCAGATAAAGCCGCGCTGCCTCCACGTCGGCGGCGTCGCCGAGATGTAGCAAGGTCAGCCGGTCACCGGCTGCGGTGATGAAGTCGTCGTGCGCGGCCAACAGCTCGGCATAGGTGTGCTGGTAGGTCCCGTAACCCGGCAGGTCGAGCAAATTCACCCCGCCCGAGGCGACGGCGTCCCGCAGCTGCGCGTCGGTCACCGTGCCCCCGCCGGTGAGCACAGCCGCCCGCAGCCGCTCCACCCAGAAATCGACGGTGTCCGGCACGTCCTCCGGAAAGCCGATGAAATAGGCGTTGTGCTCAACGTGGTCGCCGACCAGCTCGCGCACCGCCGAGACGACCGTGACGGCGAGATCCAACGCCGGCCCGGGGGCCAGGGTGCCAATGTGCTCCAGCAGAGCCCGCGACACCGAGAACCCGACATCGAGCAGCGCCGCGTCCAGTTGCCGAGCCACCGACGTGGCGTCGCCAGCCGCGCCAGTGCTCGCCGGCACGCGCAGAGTCTTCTGGATGATCAGCTTCTCGAGCACCTGGTCCCCCGTTCCGGTCAACTCCGGCAGTTGCCGGCCTGCAGCCGGGCACAGTGGGTCGCCGGGGACTCGAACCCCGAACCCTTCGATCCAACTAGGAGAAGGAAGCGCCCCCATGACCGCACAGGCGGAAAGCGGACGCGCTACTCAGCCGAATGCTCTATCCAGTTGAGCTAGCGACCCAGGTGTCGATCATCGCACCGGCCGAGTCGGCATCGCTATCGAGTTTCGGAGTCACTGCCGGACACGGCGGACATGGAAGTGTCGTTCCCAGGCGGTGACGGCAATGTCCGCGAGCCCGTCAACCTGGAGAACTTCTGAAGCTGGGGCCGTTCCGAGGCGCATCCCCGTGTCGCTGATCGCGGGGTCGTGCCGAGATGAGGTGATGGCCTCGAGGCCGGACGGTAGCCGGCGTGCCTGTCACGGCCTACCAGGGCGCTGCCGGTTCGTAGGGGAAGGCGACATCGACGCAGTATTCGTCGTCGGCGGCGTCGGCCCAGTTCGGCTGATAGACCTCCCGCGCGGATGCGCTCAGCACTTGGTCGTGCTTCCGAAGCCAGTTGCCGATCGCATCGTAGGCGCGCAGGATCGTCGGGTAGGTTGCCTGCGCTTTCGTGAGCGACATGTATGCCTGCTGGTGTGCTCGCTCGATGCGGACCCCGACGAGCCCGTCGGGCTGCACTGGGTCTCTCGTCGGGACACACACCTCGACGGGCCCGTTGGAGTCGTCGGTGACCAGCCCGTGGTATGCGACGAACACCGGCCCGGACAGCGTGTCGCTGGCAGCGGTGAGGTGGTCGAACAGTAACTGTGTGGTTTCGGGCAGTACGCGCGGTAGCCGGTCGGCGGTCACGTGTCGCTGGACGAAGATCACTTTTTGGGTTGGGACGTCGCGATGATGGACCTCGTAGGCCGCCATGGGAGTTCCTTGATCGCCGAGTAGTTCCAGCAGGTGGCTTACCAGCGGCCGGCGGGCGGCGTGCCTGGTCTCGGTGTCACGCCAGTACGACTCCACCTTGCCGACCGCTTGCGGACCGGAAACGCTGAGGACGTCGGCGATGTCCGCCAGAGGCATGCCGATCGCGCGGAGCAGAGTGACAAGGCGAGCGCGGTCAAGCTCCGCGGGGCCGTAGTAGCGGTAGCCGGTGCGGGCGTCGACGTGAGCCGGGTTCAGCAGTTTCCGCTGCTCGTAGAGGCGTAACGCCTTCGGGCTCAGTCGTGACTGAATCAGGAACTGGCCGCTGGTCAACCACCGTGGCATACCGGGGAGTCTGTCCCCTGTCCCTGGGGCGAGGTCAAACCGACCACGGCGGTGGGCCCTACTGGAGGTGGGCCCACCGCGGCGCTGACGTGGTCAGACCTGGCCGCACGGCACCTGGCTGGCAAACGGCAGGTTGGCATACTGGGATACGTCGTATGACATCAAGGATCCGTCAGCAGCGGCCAGCAGAACCGCCATGGTCGGGATCCGGAACAGGTTCTCGAGCTGCCCGTTGCTCTTCTGGCCGACGGAGCGTACCTCGTAAAAGATGGCACCCCGGGTGGGTGTCTGCGCCACGGGCTGCTCGCCGGCCGGTGCCGTGCCGCCCATGAGCATGCGGCTGAGCACGGCGTTCGTGATGTCGATCAGCGGGTAGTGCGCGACGTTGGCGAGTCCGTAGCGGTCGAGCGCGTCGACGCTCACCATGGCCATCTGCCGGTTCGTGAGCCACTGCTCGGCGGTCATCCGTGACGGGTCGATGGACCGGGCGCCGATCTGGAACTGGTTGAGCTGGTCGGTGCCGTTGACCACGGGCGCCTCGCCCATGTGGTGCAGGTCGAGCGCGAGCTGCGGGGCGACCTGGCGCCACAGTCGCCAGAAGGCGGCGGACTCCGGCTGGGCGAAGTTCTCCCAGTCCCGGTTGAGATCGATGCGGTTGGGGGTCGTGCTCTGCCGGATGTTCGCCTCGGAGCCGTCGGGGTTGTACATCGGGATCACCACGACGGTGAGCTTCTCGCGGATCAGGCGTGCCTGCGGGGACCCACCGGCGAGGTGATCGAGGATCTGGAGCACCGCCTCGGTACTGTGCAGCTCGTTGCCGTGGATCCGGGCCTGCAGCCAGAAGGTCGTGGGACCGCTGCCGACCGTCGCGTACAGCAACTCGCGCCCCTCGCCGGAGGTCCCGGCCGAGTCGACCCTGACCAGTCCCCCGCTGGTCCGTTCGATCCGATCGAGTACCTGACGGACATCGTCGTACCCGGCGACGCTGGACAGGCTCACATTTTGGCTCGGCTGCAGGCATGGGCCGCCCGGTAGCTGTGCCGGGCTCGCGGAGGCCGGCGGGACGCCGGTCAGGACGGTGGTGAGCAGGCCGGCCGTGGCGAGCGCCGCGAGGGTTCTACGCATCGATGCTCCTCCGATCGGAAAGAGGCGAGTCACAGTGGCTGGTGGCTTGACGACTTCGTATCCCGGTTCCGCCACAGTGGACAAGTCTTGTCTTTCCCGGTCGAGCGGGGTAGCAGGGTATTGCCGGACGACCTTGAACACCGGACGCACGGGCACGGACAGGAGCCGGCAGGCGCACCGCCGAGCCGGGTCCCCTACCGCAGCGAGCTCGCGATCTCGATCGCGTCGGCTTGGGCGAGGTCACCTTCGAGCCGGTAGCTCACGCCCGCCTCCTCCCAGATCAGGGTCGACGCGGCGAGCCGCGCCGTCGCCACCCGGGGCGTGCCCGTGCGGTCCACGTAGGCCAGCGCGTGCGGGCCGGCGACCCAGACGGCGAAGTCGCCGTTGACCTGCACCCATTCGACGGTCGGCCCGCTGGCCTGCTTCTGGAAGACCGGGTCGAGCCCGCCGTCGAAGGCGTCGATGCGCAGGGCGCCGCCGCGGTAGAGCAGCGTGGCCACGCGATACCTGCCGGTGCTGTCGGGATCGGCGACCAGCACCTGCTCTGGCGGGCCCAGCCTGGCCGGCACACGGATCGGGAACTGCACCATCCGCTGCGCCTCGTCGAGCGCGGCGGCCTGCTGCGAGGGCAGCGGCGACGGGTCGCCCGTGGGCAGGTTCGGTGTGGGCGATGTGGTGATGGTGATGCCCGCGAAGCGCAGCAGCCCCGCCACGGCGTCGGCGAGGGCGGCCCGGCCCGGCGGGAGCAGGGCGACGAGCAGGGCTACCAGCGCCGCGGCGAGATAGTAGCGCCACCGGCGTCGCCGGGGCGCGGGTTCGGCGAGGCGAGCGCGTACCCGGGCGGTCACGTCGGGTGGGTCGGGTGTGTCGAGCCAGGCGGACAGCTCGCGCAGCTCCCGTTCGAGGTCATCCACGGTGGACCTCCTCGACGCTGAGCAGGCCGCGCAGCTTGGCCAGGGCCCGCGAGGTCCGCGACTTCACGGTGCCTCGGGGCCAGCCCAGCATCGTCACGGTCTCGTCCTCACTGAGGTCGAGGAAGAACCGGCAGACGATCACCTCGCGGTCCTTCACCGGCAATCGGCGTAGGGCCTGCACCAGCATGTCGCGCCGTTCGCCGGCGAGGACGGCGCCGATCGAGGTGTCCTCGGCGACCTGCGGCTCCGGGTTCGCCTCCGCGGCCCGCAGGACGAGACCGTCCCGCCGGCTGCGCGACCGGTGCAGGTTGCGCGTCTCGTTGCCGACGATCGCGAGGAGCCAGGACCGGAAGGAGGACTCACCCCGATAGCGGGCCAGATTGCGGTATCCCTTCACGAACGCCTCCTGGATGACGTCCTCGGCGTCCGGACCGGCGCCGAGCAGCACCGCCGTCCGGTACGCGGACGCGGTGTGCCGGGCGACCAGGAGTTCGTACGCCTCCAGGTCACCAGCCCGAGCGCGGGTGACAAGCTCTCCGTCGTCCAGTGCCAACCTCCCCGATCACCCTTGATGACACCGCCCACGCCGTGCGGGTTCCATCCCCGTTGCGGTGGAACTGCGGCGGGCCCGGCGGTGTCACCCGGGCATGATGGCAACGACAAGGATCTCGCGTCGCACCGTGCTGGCCGTGCTGGCCGGCACCGGCGCCGCCACGCTCGTCGGCTGCGACCCCGCTCGGGACGCGGCGACCGCCGTCCCGATTCCCGACGCCCTGCTCGTCCAGCTCGACCACGGGCTCGGCGTGCTGCGGGGCGCCGACCGACGGTCGATCCCGCGCTCCGTCGCCACCGCCGACGGCTCGGCGATCTACGCCACCGCGCCCGACGGCGCGGACACCGCCTTCTGGCGGGTCGACACCACCACCGGCGGCACCTCACCCCGGGTCCGGCTCCCCGGGCGCTGGCTGCCGCAGGCCGTCTCGGCCACCGGCACGCTGGTGGCGCTCACCGCGCACCCGCTGAACGCGGCGCAGGGACGCCCGCAGGGGCGGGAGGTGACCCCGGTGCTGATCGCCGACGTCACCGGGGTGCGGCACCAACTGGAGCTGCGGGGCAACTTCGTGCCGGAGACATTCACCGCGGATCTCGCCGGACTCTTCGTCCTCGAATGGCTTCCGGCGAAGGCGCCGGACCGCTACCGGGTCCGCCTCGTCGACCTCGCCACGAAGGCCGCCGGTCCGCTCTACACCCGGACCAAGGCGGCGATCCCGCCGGGCGCCGAGGAGGAGATGCGCGGCGATGGGCGCCAGGCCGTACTGGCACCGAACCGCGGCACCCTCTACACCCTCTACACCCATCAACCCGACCACCAGCACACCCGCGACCTGGTCAGCGGGCGGCCGGGCAACGCACACGCGTTCGTCCACACACTGAGCCTCAGCGCGCGGTGGGCGTACTGCGTGGACCTGCCGCATCCGTTCGGGGAGGCGCCCGCGAGCGGCCACGCCATGGCGGTCAGCCCCGACGGGAGCCGGCTCTTCGTCGCCGACGCCACGTCGGGCACCGTCGCGGAAATCGACACCGAGGAGCTGACAGTACGCCGCACCGTGCCGGTGGCCCGGGCCACCGGCACGGGCCACGCCGCCGCCGACGGTGAGAGGCTGTTCCTCGGCGCCGGCACGGTGGTGCGGAGCCTGGACCTGGCGCGTCTCGGACCGGCCGCCGAGTGGCCGGTCCGCGAGGCCGTCACCGGCCTCGCGCTGGGCCCCGACGGCAGGCGGCTGTACGTGGGCCAGACCGGGGCGGTGAGCTGGCACGATCCCGCCACCGGCCGCGAGCTGGGGCGCGTCGCCGTACCCGGGCTGGTCGCCGTGCGTGGCCTGGCCGGACGCGGCTGACCGGCCACGCCGGGCACAAGGTGCGCGACAGGCGTGATCGCCGGCCCCCGCAGGGACCGGCGATCACCGCTGGTGTGTGCCTCAGGCGATGCGGCGGATCATGCGGATGGCGAGATAGAGCAGGATCACGGCGAGGGCCACAAAGATGCCCGTCTCGATGCTCTGGAACAGCCAGAACCGGTCCGCCGGCTGATACAGCTGCCAGTTGTAGGCGCCCGGCCCGAGGCCCAGCTCGGCACCGCAGACCCGGCCGTCCGGTCCCTTCGTCCCGGGCGGGCAGACGATCTGGGAGTCGGCCAGCACCATCTTTCCGTCAGCGTTGCGAACGCCACTAGCGAGGATCCAGTCGCCGCGGTCCATCCTCGGCCCGTCCGCCCCGACGATCGGAAAGGTGAGGGTCTCGGCGGGCTGGTAATGCGGCCTGACCAGCGTCGCCATGGCCGCCCGTACGCCGACGAACCCGACAAGGGTGACGGCCATGGCCGGGAGCATCTTGCGCCAGACGGTGCCGGCGAAGATGCCGAGCGCCACGGCGAAGAGGGTGTAGCCGATCGGGACGACCCCCTGCAGGTCGAAGACGATGACGCCGAGGCGGCCCTGCTGCGCGGCCTGGGTCAGCGGGCTGACCCACCAGGACATGCCCAGCCCGTAGCAGACCGCGGCGATCACCGTCGCGGCGCCGACCAGCCCGAACTTCACCAGCGCCCAGTGCGTACGGCCCACCCCCTGCGTCCAGACGAACCGGTGGGTGCCGTGCTCCACCTCGCGGGCGACCAGCGGCGCGCCCCAGAACAGCCCGACCAGCATCGGCAGCACGAGCAGCAGGACGGCGACCAGGTTCAAGCTGCCGTACCGGTTGGTGAAGCGGTGGAACGCCGCGTTGCAGGAGTCCTGGGTGCTTCGGGCGACGCCGGCGTCGGCCAACTGGCGGACACAATCCGGCAGCCCAAGCTCGGTGAACGTGTGCCGCATGGACAGGCCGATGGGGATCATCAGGGCGGCGAGCGCCGCGAACCCGAGGAGGGTGAACAGTGCTTGTCTGCGGTGTTGCCGCCAGGCCAGCCAGATCACGCCGGAACCCCCCATGCGGTGTGGCTCGCGGCCGGGTCGCCGTCCGCCAGGTAGGCGAGGATCACGTCCTCCAGGCCGACGTCCCGGACCGTCCAGGAGGGATCGTTGATCGGCCCGTCGGTGCGGACCAGCAGAGTGGACTGCCGGTCGGTGTGGCTGGCCCGGACCACCGCGGCGACGCCGCCGATCGGGCCGCCGTCGTGTCGGGGGCCGACAAGTTGCCGGTGCTCGGCCACCAGGTCATCGGCCGCGCCGGCGAGCTGCACCCGGGCGGCGTGCAGCACGATCAGGTAGTCGCAGACCCGCTCCAGGTCGGCCAGCAGATGCGACGAGAGCAGGACGGTGGTGCCGGCGTCGGCGACGCTGCCCATCAACGACTGGAGGAACTCCCGCCGGGCCAGCGGGTCCAGGCTGGCAACCGGCTCGTCGAGCAGCAGCAGCCGGGGCCGTTTGGCCAGCGCGAGCGCAAGCGCCACCTGGGCGCGCTGCCCGCCGGAGAGTTTGCCGACCGGCCGGTCCGGCGGGATGCCCAACTGGGCCAACCGGTTGCGGGCCAGCGCCGCGTCCCACCGCCGGTTCAGCTTCTCGCCCGCGGTGACCAGTTCCGCGGCGGTGAAGTCCCGGTACAGCGGGGTGTCCTGGGCGACGAACCCGATGTCGGCCAGGACCTTCGTGTTGTCGTACGGCGCTTCGCCGAACACCCGCACCGCGCCGGCATCGGGCCGGAGCAGGCCCACGGCCAGGTGCAACAGGGTACTCTTGCCCGCCCCGTTCGGGCCGACCAGGGCGGCGATGCGCCCGACCGGCACCTGCAGCGAGCAGTCCCGCAGCGCCCAGGTGCTCCCGTACCTCTTGCCGAGCTGGTCGGCCTGCAGAGCCACATCCATCGGCTGTCCTCTCATTCCGCTCGCGCGGGTTCCTTGTGTGGTACCTCGTCGGCGAGGGCGGCCCGCAGGGTGGTCTCCACCAGGGCGATGACGTCCTCGGGCGTGAGCCCGGCCGCCTGCGCCCGGTGCAGCCAGGCCACCAGGTCCTCGCGCAGCTCCGCCTGGTTGGGCAGAGACGCGCCGGCCAGGCTGCGCTCGACGAACGTGCCGACCCCCGGCCGCCCGGCGACCAGACCCTCGATCTCCAGTTCGCGGTACGCCTTGAGCACCGTGTTCGGGTTGATCGCCAACGACTGCGCGACGTCACGCACCTTCGGCAACTGGTCGCCCGGGGCCAGCAGGCCGACCCGGAGCGCCTGTTTCACCTGCTGCACCAGCTGCAGGTAGGTGTTCACCTTCGACCGACTGTCCAGCACGAACTCGATCACTCGAGACGGTCCTCTCTATTGTCCTACGACAGTAGGACTAGTGGGCAGCATCATCGGGAAAACAGCCGCTGTCAAGGGCAGCCTTGGCGTGTCACGCCCGCGTGTTGGTCCGGCCGCGCCGGCTTACCGGCACCGTTGGCGGCGCGCCGGGCACGGCGTCGGCGCGCGGCAGCGCCGTGAGCGGCCGGCGGAAGCGGTCAGAAGTGGCCGCCCACGCCGTAATCGGTGACCCAACTGCCGATCGACCGCCGGCTGCCGCTCGACGGCCTCGGTATCGGGGGGAATGGGCTGGCCCGGCCCGCGGCCGCCGCGACCTCCTCGAATCGCCGGCGGAACGGCCACGAGGGCTGCGCCGCCTGCTTCGCGCACCAGGCCCGCAGCCGGCTGCCGTCCGGGTCCATCCGGTCGTACGCCGTCCACTGCTCGGTGAGGAACAGGAAGGCGGGCTGCTTCCGTTCGTCCGCGGGCAGCAGGCCGGCGTCCATGACGGCGGCCCGGGCCTCGGCCACGCCGAACAGGGCCGCCCGATCGCACAGCGCTTCCCGGACCGGCCCCGGCGGCACGATCCGCAGGGCCCGCTGGCAGGCGTCCACGAAGTCCGGTGGCGCCCACAGGTCCACCCCGAACAGCAGCGCGGTGACCACCAGGCTCGCGACCTGCTCGCTCTCCATGGCGGGAAGGGGATCGGGGCGTCCCTTCAGGATGGGGATGAGCACCCGGGAAACCACCGCCTCGTAGGGCGGTCGACCGTCCGGCTGCGGGGTGTCGGTGACCTCCAGCGGCAGGTGCGGGTTGGCGAGCACGATCCCGGTCAGCGGGGCCGGCCGGGCGCCCTGCCACAGGCTGGCCCGGGTCACCTCGTTGCCGGAGGTCGCCGACCCGTACCTGCGGGCCTTGCCAACCAGGCGGTAGAACTCCGCCTGGAGCGCCCGGAGCAGGTCGGGCTGGCCGGTCGCCCGGAGCAGGTCGACGAGCGTGCGCCGGAGCGGGTCGTCGACCACATACAGGGCCGCCTGCACCAGCCACGACGCCACCTCGTACCGGCCCGGCCGCGTCGCGGGCACCGCAGGCCCGTCCAGATACCACGCCAGCCGGGTTACCGGAGGTCCGGCCGTGGCCGGGGCGGGCGCCATCAGCAGGGCCGCCGCCCGCCGCGTCACCCGGCGCCAGCCGTCCGGGACCATCCTCGCCTCAAGCATCGAGACGAGGACCCGCTGCAGGAACCGGAGATCGTCGCAGCGTGCGTCGAGAGCGCGCATCGCCTCGTCCGCCGCCCACCCATCGGCCGAGAGGCACGCGATACGTACCACGGCGTCGAGGAAATCCTCATCGTCGTCCGTCCGCAGGCGCTGGCAGAGCCGGGTGGTGGCCCAGCGCGACAGTCGGCTTCCGGTCGGGCCGGTTGCCGCCAACGCCCGTTGCTGCATCCAGTTCCGCGTCCGGGAGCCCATGTGTCCAGCTTCGCTCACGTACGCCGGTGTGCGCTCCCGCCCGCGCCCGACCGGCCGGCTGGTGCAACGGGTCTGCTATCTCGGCCGTCCGACGGCTGAACGCGGTCCACGGACGCCGCCGGGCATGATGCAAGACACCGCGCCCGCCTACAGGGGAGCAGCGACTAGTGGTTGCTTTCCTTTCTAGAACTGTCCACAATTGACGGTCGTGGGCAGTGTCTATCGGATCGGTGAGTTTGCCAAGCGGGTGGGCCGTTCGGTGAGCACGGTGCGCCGGTGGGAGGTGGAGGGTCGGATCACGGCCCGTCGTCTGCCGCCGGGTCAGCGGTATTTCGACGATTCTGATGTGCGCAGGGTGCTACAGCCGGGCTTCGACGCGGACCGGCGGAAGGTTGTGGTGTACTGCCGGGTCTCGTCGCCGGGCCAGAAGGCCGACTTGGCCTCGCAGGTGGCGGCGATGCAGCAGTTCTGCCTGGCTCGCGGCCTGGCCGTGGACGAGTGGGTCAGCGAGGTCGGCGGCGGGATGAACCTGCGCCGCCAGAAGTTCCTGGCGTTGATGGACGCGGTGGACCGGGGTGAGGTCGCCACGCTGGTGGTGGCCCACACCGACCGGTTGGCCCGGTTCGGCTTCGACCTGGTGGAGCATCTGGCGGCGCGCGGCGGCTGCGAAATCGTCGTCGCCAACCAGGAGACACTGTCCCCACGGCAGGAGTTGGTGGAGGACCTCCTGGCCGTCGTCAACTCCTTCTCGGGCCGGCTGGACGGTCTGCGCCGCTACGAGAAGGAGCTGAAAAGGGCGGACTTGGCCATGGAGGGTGACCGGTGAAGGTCACCCGGATCGCCTACTCCGCGCACCTGAATCCGGGCAAGTACGGCGCCCTGGTGGAGCAGGCCCGCCGGTTGGGCCGGGTGCGCAGCGAGGTGTGGCAGCGCTACGGTTCGGTCGCCGGTGTCGGGTCCGGACTGACCGACCGGCAGGTGCGCGACCGGTGGCTGGCCGACGGCACGCACGTGCAGTTCGCCGTGTTGGCGAATGCGTGGAAGGAAACCGTCCGCGACGCCATGGCCGACATCGCCGCGAACCTCGAGGCAGCCAAGGCCGACGTCCGGCGGGCGATCAGCCGACGCACCAACGATCCGGCCGAGCGGAAGCGGATGTTCACCGCGCTGCAGGCCGACCAATGGGCCGCTGATCCGTTCCTGGCCCGGCAGATGCGCCAGCACTGGAAGCGGGGCCGCAACCGCACCCACGATCAGATCGTCGTGCGCGCCGACAACTACAACACGATCGTCGACGGGCGCGGCCGGTTGTGGCTGGCCGTCCCCGGTCTCGAACCCCGGCGGATGGTCCGGATCCCGCTGTCCACGACGGTCGCGCCGACGGGCACGCTGCGGCTGATCCTGCGCGGCGGCCGGGTCGAGGTGCACTACCAGATCGACGCATCACAGATGCGGTCGTCGCAGCGGCCGTGCGGCGACCAGAGGGTCGGGGTGGACAAGGGCTACACCGAAGCCCTCACCGACTCCGACGGTGCCCCCTACGGTGAACAGCTCGGCGATCTGCTGACCCGTGAGTCGGACCGGTTGAAGGAACGCAACCGGCGG
>NZ_JBUEGB010000078.1:0-27785 GCF_054963695.1 Micromonospora sp. RTBAU3-60
GTTGGCGGTGTCGATCGCGTGCTCGATGCCGTCGGTGACGAACACGAACGAGTCGCTCTCGCGCTCCCAGCCGTCGGGGACGGTGTGCGTGACGACGACCACGGGCACGTCCATGGGGTGCCGGCCGCCCCAGCCGTGGGTCATGTCGAACAGCCGTCGTCCGACCACCAGCGCACCCGTCCGCTCGTTCAGGTCGCGCAGGTGTTTGGCGCTCGCCGCCGAGGTGCGCAGTGTCATGCCGGGCGTGGCCGTCGGCGTCTCGACGTCGCCGTTGTTGTACCACTGGAAGAGGTGTTCGAACCCGCCGTGCGACGCGTCGGCGATGTAGCCGTCCAACGACATGGTCGCCCCGGTCGTAACCTTCGTCATCGATCCACTCCCTGGTCTCCGTCGGCCCACCGATGACCCGGCCGGCTCGTCTCTGCCCAGAGGTCGAACCTGGCGGTGCCCGTTCGACATCGGCCGCAGGATTTTTCGACTACGGGCCATGGGCCCACCACGGATGTTCCGGATGGGCCAGACGGGACGATGCACGAGGTCAGCCTCGGCAGCTATTGATCCCGTGCCGCCGGGATGGGGGAAGTGTCACGCAGGTCGATTTGGCGACACGGGTGTTCTCGTGCGCGCCGATGGCCGGCAATGGGTATGGGTACACGCCCAATTGGCGGAACACGCCCGGTGCCGCCAGGTCTCGGCCGATGATCAAAACATGTGGGCGAAGATCGACGTACCGTGCGTCGGAGGGCCGGTGGACGGCCGCTGCGTCCTGGTGCCGGTCGACGAGGACGGCGTGCCCCCTGCAGTGATCGATCAGACCTGGTTGTGGATCGAGTACGGCGGCGAACTGCTCGACGCGGATATGAACGGCGTGTACGCGCTGGAGTCGATCGCCGGCGGCGGCCCGCCGTGGGTATACGTCTGGAGCAGTCTCCTCCCTGATCAGCAGTCAACCGATCAGCGGCGATAGCTGATCTCCAGCCTGCCCAACCGGCGGCACCGCGAAATCACGCCCCGGGCCCCGCGGCTGGCCCGATCCGGCGCACTACAGCTCCCGCAGCGGCCCCGGCCGTGCTCGTGCATGCCGGCCCGCCTACGGCTTCCGGTCTTCTCATGTTCGCCGCTACGCCGACAGCATCCCGGGATGGATTTGCCGGTGACCTGCCTCAGCCTTGATCAGGAGGCGATGGACCGTACCAGTGCTGCCAGTGCGCGATCGGGGCTTACGTTTCCTTTGTACAGGGGACTGCAGGGTGTCATGGCCAGCCGCAGCGACAGTGCGACAAGGTTGGGGCGGGCTGGATCGGCGTAGATCTCGGCGAGCTTGGTGAACTCGTTCATGACCCCGACGACGCTGCGGTTGGCGGTCGTGGCGAAGCGGCATTCTCGCATGTTCAGTAGCTCGTCGGCGATGACGGCCTTGGGCACCTGGTGGGCGTCGAGCACCGTCGCGATCTCGTCGGGGATGCGGGCGGGCAGGGAGCGTGCCGGTGCCAGCGGCAGCAGGACCGGCACTAGGGTGCGTTCGTTCACCAGCAGTGCCAGCCGGGGCCGCCACCACAGCGCGGTGGCGTACCACGGGCCGAGCAGTGTGGTGTCTTGGTCTCCGTCAACAGCCCGAGGCGGGGTGGTGTGGTCGAGGAGTTTCTTGGTTGCGCGTACGATCAGCATCTTGCTCTCCAGCCCGTCAGGCGCGGTGGCGGCGGGTTCGTTCGATGACGTCGCGGCCGTCGGCGTCTTGCTGGCGTGGCGCGTAGCCGGCCTTGCGCAGGACGGCCATCGTGTCAGCCGTGGTGGCTTGGCTGGCCAACACGGTCGGGGCGAGCAGACGCAGCTTGAGCTTGTCCAGCCGTTTGTCGGCGCAGATCTGAGCCAGCAGCGCGGTGTCGTCGCTGACCAGAGTGCTGGCCACGGGCGCGACCCGTACCGACCCGTGCTGGCGGGCGACGTCGGCCAGCAGGTAGACCAGCGGTTGCGGCAGCCCGCCGTCCGCGATCTTCGTCAGGGCTTTCGTCAGGCTGCGCTCGGTCCAGCCTGCGTCGTACGCTCCGCGTACGGATGCTGGGCTGAACCGCCAGGTCGTGGCCGTGCCGCGGGACTCCACGACGGCGGCCGCGTCGAGCAGCTCCACCAGCTCCGGACCTGGCGTTCCTGTCACGACCACGGTCAGGTCGGCCTGCAGCCGGGCGCTGCGGGCGAGATCCCCCAGGTCGCCGACAGCCTTGACGATGTCCTTACCGGCCAGCAGCGCCTGCCCGGCGGGGCTGATCGCGCCCGCGCCGAGAACCCCCAAGGTTCTGGCCTCCTCCAGCAGACCGCGCACCGCCATGGCGTCGCCGAAGGCCAGCGGCCCCCCCACCACATCCAATGCGCCACCTGATCGAGGTCCGGCGCTGCCCTGTCACCCAACGCCCGCAGCACGGCAAACCGGGCGTGCGCAGACCACGCTTCGTCGTAGTCCGGCACCCACGGCCCGGTCTGCGTCGACGGCAGACAGTCCAGCTCGCGCCACGCCTTCAGGATCACCGCCAGCCGCCGGTCCAGACCGAGCTGGAGCCAGCGATCGTACGCGCCCGTCGGGATCACGCGTTCGTCGAGTACGGCCAGCCCGGCCTTCACGGCGACCGCGAGCAGCAGCCGCACGGTCGAAACCGTCACACCAAGCGTCCTCGCCGTCCGAGTCAGCTCGCGCACGCCAACACCGCCGGCCTTCACCGTTGCCAGCGGCTCACGTCCAGCCCCGTCCAGCAGCGCCGACAACAGCCCGACTACAGCGATGCCCTGCGCCTGGGCGTCGCGGCGCACTGTCGCGGGATCCGGCGTGTGCCAGGCAACCGGCGGTTCCTGCGGCTGGAACGGAGCCCGGTAGCCGGCTCCTCGCAAAGCGATCGCGACCTGACCCGCCAGCTGATAGTCCTCCCAGGTCACGCGGTAGACCAGCCCGTGCTCCTCGGCCCAGTCCAGCGGATGCACCCGGCGATAGTGGTTCGGAAACCGAATGCGGTGCGCGATGCCGCTGCCGCCGTAGTGACGGATCAATCCACCGCCGCGATCAGCCTCCTCCAACACCGCCCGCGTCGCGGCGGGCATCCGCTTGACGAGATCGTGCACGTTGTCCGTGTCGAGAAAAAACTCCGCCATCGCCTCCAGCAGGTCCGCCTTGCGGCCCTTCGTAGGCAGCCCCAGGTTGCTCGCAACAACCTTCAGATCCTCGACGTTCAACACCATGGCGAGTTGCCCAGCCGACGGGCCGACACCCAGCGGACGGACGAAGACCTCTCGCAGGATGCCGTTCACCGAGAGCCGGCCCCGCAGCCGCGCGACAAGCCCCGCATCGGCGGCACGCTGCAGGTACGGCATCGCGTCGGCGCCGACCAACGCCGACACCTCAGCCTCGGCGACGACGCCACCCAGCGCCAAAGCCGCCTCCAACACCTGCAACGTCGGCAGGTCAAGGCCAGCAAGCTGATCATATGGATTCACGAGGCTGCTCCCAGGAACGGCGACACCCCTGAATCCAACCTCACAACCGCACCCCATGACGGGACCCCCCGCCTACCGCCAAACCTGAGCCCAACTGCCTGGCCCGCCGCCAGCGGCCCCGAAGCCAATCGTTGGCCCGCAAGGGGATGTCGAGCAGACGACCTCGTGGCGGGGACACAATGCCGGACCACACCGGTAAGGCCTGTTAGCCGCGGACGGTCTGCATCTCCTCCTCAAGGGGTTAGCCAGCCGAAGAACGCCGGGACACCGAGGAACAGGAACAGCCCCGCCAGCAGCCGGGCCGAGTGCTGACGTGATGCCACCGGCGGCCACCATCCCCCGAACGCGTCGTGCTCTCCATCAACGGCGACATCTACCGCGGCACGGTCGGTACGCACTGGCGGCACATCTCCGACTGGGTGCCACTCGTGGTCGAGGCCACCAGTGGGCCAGGTCCCTACCCGCCCTGAAGCCGATGTCCTAGGACGGTTTAGAGGGTGTGCATCACCGCAGGCGGTAACAGCTTTGACCGCAGTGTCCAGCGCCGTCTGGGGAGCGTGCGCTGGGATAGACGGCGCCGTGTGGCATGGTGACGCGGATGATCGACAGTGCTGAAGCATTGGAGGCCGTGGTCCGGCATGCCACCGAGCTCGAGGACGACTACGACGACATCGCGCCGATCCTCACAGCTCTGGCGGCGTGCGGGGACATCACCTTGGTGCCCCGGTTGCACCAGGCGCTCGACCGGTTCCTCGACGAGCAGAACCTCTACGGTCGGGACCTCATCGCCGGCATTCTGGCCGGCATCCAGGGTCTGGCTGCGCTCCCGGCGCTGCTGCGCGCATCGGCCCGCGATCTCGGTGACGACCAGGACAGCTTGACCGGCGAGATCATCGACCTGTTGCACACGAACAAGGCAGCCGCCCGTCGCACGGTGCTGGGCCTGACCACTGGTGGCACCCCAGAACTACGCCGGGCAGGACTGTGGGCGCTCGGATTCGTGGTCGAAGCGCAGGACGTCGAACTGCTGGCCACAGCCGCGACCGACGCCGACCCGCGGGTCAGGTCCGTGGCGATCGGCTCGATTCCCAACCCTGCTGGCGATGACCGAGGATTCCAGGTGCTCGTCGTGGCGCTGCGCGACCTCGACGATCAGGTACGCATCTCGGCCGCCAGCAGGCTCGGCTACACCGGCCTGGCCGACGCGGTTGCGCCACTCGCCGCCCTCGCCGCGGACCCCGTGCCGCGGGTACGGTCCATGGTCGCGTACGCACTCGGCCAGCTCCGCAAGGTCGAGGCAACCCCGGCATTGCTGCGGCTGCGACACGACCCCGATCGGCACGTCCGCGAGAACGCGCACGAAGCCCTTGGCTCAGTCGGCGGAGCGGCGGCGGTCGACGCGCTGCTGCTGATCGCCGCTGACAAGGACCCGCTGCTGCGAGCCCAGACCGCTCGGGCCCTCGCACAGGCAGTGGACTCGGATCCGCGCATACCGCAGCAGCTCACGACCCTGGCGCAAGACGACGAGCCGGCAGTGCGCGCCGCCACCATCAGCGGACTAATCAGCACCGACAGCGTGCGACCGCAGTGGGCGTCGCTCGTGGTCGGGCTGGCGAACGACCCAGACCCGGTAGTCCGCCAGCGCGTCGCCGTTGCGGCACGCCGCCTCGCGCCCGACGCCGCCCCCGACATCCTTCACCAGTACGCCAGCGACGCCGACCCGACCGTGCGCCGGATCGCCGATGCGGAACTTGCTCGGCTGACCGATGCCGCCGCACGCTGAGCCGCAGTGACGATGGAGCCGGCGCTGACTGGGTTCCACCGCGGATCGCAGTCTGCGCCGACCCCCGGCTCGACCCGCACATCAGCGCACACGCGGCAGCGGAGGACCAGGTGCCCGCCGCAGCGGCACGGCCACCAGCCCCGCACCGCAGTCGTCGCCGAGCCGCCTGCGTAGCCGTGCCCGTTGTGGCACTCGTCCGGCTCGTCGCCGACCAGCTCGCGGACCCGTCGGTAGGGGAGGGCGACCACGTGCGGGTCGGCGCGGGCGGCCTGGACCAGGTGCCGCAGCTCGGTGGGGGAGTCCACGGCGTACTCGACGACGGTCACGCCGGCGGGCGAGTTGTCGGCCCGGTCCCAACGGATCGTGATGTGCCAGCGCGTTCGCCACTCCACGCTCGTAGGCTAGGCGAACGTATGTTCTAAGGCGTGTGGGGCCGGCAGATGGGGGCCCGCATTGCCCAACCATTACGCATGGAGTTTGGTCTGAGACGAGTTGTCGGTTTGCTCAGGCGTGGAAGCGGGCGATGACGGGGGCGTGGTCGGGGACGGTGGCGGGGCGTCGGGTGTCGGTGGATTCGGTGATCGAGCCGATGTCGTCGACGAGGCTGTCGACGCTGGCGACTCGTAGGCGCATGTCGCGGGAGACAAGTATGTGGTCGATTAGTTCGCCTCGTACGCCGACATCACAGGGAGCAGTTGAGATTGCTAACGCTGATCGGCTGCTTCCCAGCCGATCCAGAGATCTACCACCGGCCCCAACCGCCGCTTGCCGGCTTTCCCGCCGTCGGCGAGTTGGGTCAGGAGAGACCGCCAGCGGCCACCTGCGTGATCTGACCGCCGCCGAAGCGCTCGCCATCGACCTAGCCGGCAGCTATGAGCAGGTATATCTGCACGAGCAGTTCGAGGCGGCGCTCGTCGGAAGCATCGCCCCGCATATCGGTTAGCCGGTCGATCTCCCAAAGGCCGTCGGCAGCTGGCAGGTCCGTTGATGGTTTGCGCAGGCAGGCCCTCCCGCTGTCATTGACCTGGGTAAGCCAACCCCCGCGGGCATGTCGGCAGGCCGGACGAGCTTGCACCGGGCTTTCCATGGTCGACCGGAGAGGGGCTCGGGTCTAGCCGGCGAAAGCCTCGGCCATCAGCGTGAGGCGCTCAATCGGCGCTTGCGGGTGACGAGGGCTGTGCTGGCCGAGGCAGATCGGCAGGTCGTTGTGCTCGGTCCAATCACGGTCGCCCCAGAATCGATGGCTCGCGTTCAGTAGCTCCCCGGCAGCTTCATTCTGTTGCCGTTGGACTCCGATAGCGGCGAGGGCTGTTGCCACGACGTTGTTGGCGCCGCGTGGGATGCCGGCGTCTCCCACGGCGGGAAGGAGCAGGAGGAGACGTTGTGCCCAGCTGCGCTTCGGGTCCGGTTGATTCGCTGTGGCGAGCAGCTCCGGCCACGAGAGCGCTGGTCCGTGGAAACCTCCCTCCAGGGCGGCAGCGGTGACCAGAGCCTCAGATCCGGCCGGCTGAAGCAGGTAGTCCCATCCCGAGTCGCCGTCGAAGTTGCGGAAGAGGATGTGCAGGCAGTGGCCCCGGGCGAGGTCCACGGTGATGAAGGGCCATCTGTCGGGCTGGTGCATCGTCTCCGCGTAGACCTCCACATCGGCGGGGTCGATGTCGAAGGCCAGCGCAGCCGTATTGGAGCCGCCTACCGAGAGCAGGAACGCTGGCCAGAACAAGGGGTCATCGAGCCACGGCGTAGCGTCTACGAGCACGGATGCGTCAACCGGCGGTCGAAAGGCATCAAGATAGCCGCGCAGAGGCACCTAACCATCCTCGCAGACGATGGTCATCGCGTTGGTCCTTGATCGAACGACCCGGCATGCAAGACTGCCTGCGTTGGCGCACGCACCAATCTGCCCGTCATGCCGGGCATCCCGGTTTCAGCCGTCGTTGACAACAAACTGGGTGACGACCGGGGCGCGCCGACGCCGGTGTCCACGGACGATGCGGATCAGACAACGGCGGTGTGCTCCACGTGTCAGTAGCCGGGCGCCCCGGAAGGCCAGCGCTCACGGCGAGGCAAATGTGTGGCTCCGGAATCCTTCCCGAGTTCACGCGACAGCCCGCGCACGCGCTGCGCTGAATTGCGGGGAGGCCCACCCTGGGCGGCGTGTAACGGGTGCGCGAGGGGCTGCTGCGACGGGGGAGCACAGCCGGTCGCAGGAACGCCGGCCGATACGGCTGATGGTTCTCGATCAGCCGGCTGGTCGGTCCGTGATGCTACTTTGCCGGCCGTGAATGACTACCTGCGCGCCGTCGACTGGGAATCGCTGCAAGGTCCCTACGGACCGGCCTCGGATGTGCCGAGGCTGTTGCAGACGCTTCGATCTCACGACCCGGCGGCGCGGGGCGAGGCGGAAGAGCAGCTCGAAGACCATCTCCAGCACCAAGGCTTGGCGGAGGAACCGGCTGCCGCCGCAGCGCCATACCTGATCGATCTGCTTGCCGACCAGGAGGCACCAGATCGGCTGGTGGCCTACCGCCTCCTGCGGACGATCCTCGATTGTGTCGAGCTGCACGAATCGCCGAGGCCGGCGTCCGACGTTCCGAGTCTCAGCGAACTCGCATCGCAGCGCTCGGACTGGTGGTTGTCCAGGTCACCGGAGTGGCGCAGGCATGGCGGATATCAACGCCCGGTCACCGATCCCTGCCACGCCGCAGCGTATGAGGCAGTGCGGGCCGGTGTCCCCACGTACCTGCAGGTCCTGCAGGATCCCGACCCGGACCTTCGTCTCGGGATGGCGTATCTGCTCGCCGCCTTCCCCCAGGAGTGGGCAACCATCTCACCCCTTCTGGCCCAACGGCTCTCAGTAGAGATGGACCCGGCCGTGGCCGCGGAGATGTGCATCGCGGCCGGACTCGCCGGCCAGCCCTCCGACGGCGCCATCGTGGATGCGGTACGCCAGTGGCGTGGCAACTCCGACCGGCTTCTTCACCGAGCGGCGCTGATCGGACTGGTGCGGCTCCTTCCGGCACCCGACACGGCGCTTCTGGCCGAGCTGACCGACTGCCTGATGGATCCGGTTCAGGATTGGGATTCACAGGCCGGCGCGATGGCCAATGTCACCGCCTCGGCCCTCGGCGGTCTCACCGTGAACTCGATGCCACAGCTCGCTGGTCTGCTGCTGGAGCGGATGCGGGTTCCAGACCCGCATCGGTCTGACTTCCTGGCGCTGCGGCTACTGCTTGGCCTGGCTTTTCCCGACGGTCCACTTCCGGAGGGCACCGCATTCGACGATCTCTCACTTTTGCAGCAGGAGGTGGTCCGCGTCGTCATTCGTGCCCGCCTGCTGGCGCAGGGCCCGCTGATGGTGCGAGCCATCGGAGAGTGCAATCTCCCCTATACAGAGGAAGCTCTCGCGACGTGGTGTGCCGGGCAGCCTCATAGCGCGAGCTGACCGTAGCGAACGACTGCGGCATCACCCGTCGAGGACGTTCCCGAGGCGCTTGCTAAGCCGCCGGATCATGGTTTGGGGCGGTCCGGTTTCGCGCGTAGCCAGATGAGGATATCGGCGATCTGCACGGTGGCGCGGTAGCGGCTGGCGAGCAGTCGTAGCGGGTGGCGACGCCGCGGTGGCGTTTGAGTCGGTTGATGCCGTTCTCGACGGCGTGGCGTAGCCGGTAGAGGTCCTTGTCGAACGCGGGTGGGCGGCCGCCCTTGGAGCCTTTGGCCTTGCGGTGGGTGTCCTGGTCGGTCTTGCTGGGGATGCATGCCTTGATCCCGCGTGAGCGCAGGTATCTGCGGTTGCCGCGACTGGTGTATGCCTTGTCGGCCAGGACCAGGTCGGGGCAGGTACGGGGCCGGCCGACACCGAGGCGGGTCACGCGGATGCGGCGCAGGACGGGGATGAACTGCGGGCTGTCACCCCGGTGCCCGGCGGTCACGGTCAGGGAGAGGACCTTCTGTCCCTGCTCGCAGGCAAGATGAGTCTTGGTGGTCAGCCCGCCGCGGGATCGGCCCAGCGCATGGTCGGCCGGCTCGTCGTGCACGCCGCCGGGCGGCTCCTTCTGCAGATGCCCGTCGGTGCGGGCGCCTGCGGCGTGCTGGTAGGCGCGACTGGTCATCGAGTCCACGCTCACCGTCCAGGCGATCCGGCCCTGCGCGTCGCCGGCAGCCTGCAACGCGGACAGGATCTTGTCCCAGGTCCCGTCACGCTGCCAGCGGCGAAACAGGCCATAGACGGTGGGCCAGGGCGCGTACTCGGCCGGGACGTCCCGCCACGGGGCACCAATCCGGATCCGCCACCGGATCCCATCGAAGATCAGGGCTCTCGGCGCCACACGCTGAGGCCGCTCGGACGGCCCCGGCGGTCAGCATGACGGCCGCCTGGCCTGCGCCCCGCCGACGCCTCGACGAGCAGCTGATCGGCGCGGTCATCCCCACCCCGCTTCCTCGCCCGGCACCGACACCGGCTTCGATGCCGGAGCCGCCCGCAGCCGTCCCATCTGCGCGGGAACCGGTCGACGACATCGTCTTCGACGTGGCTCGCCCGGACGCCGACGGCCGGGTGGCCGCCCGAGCGTTGCTGCGGGCGCTGGGCTGGCCATCCGGTCACCGCCTCCACGTCGACGTCACGGACGGCCTCCTGCCGTCGGCGCCCGCGGGGCACTACCTCTGCCCGCCGCGGCCCGGCAACTCTGCGGCATCCACCCGCATCGGCCGGTGCTGCTGGCGGCGATCCCGGCGCGCGATCTGCTCGTCGTGCACCCCTCGAACACCATCGCGCGGCTCCTCGCGGACCTGCACGCCGCCGTCCCTGACGATCCACGTTCCGGCCAACAGCATGCCGAGGTCGCCCTGCCACGCGCGGAGGTGCAGGCACCACCCGGTCTCGACAATTACGTGTACGTCGACGGCCGTCCCCGCCTCGCACGCGTCAGCGGTGACCTGTTGGTGGTCGACGTCGAACCCGGCTGCCACACCATCGCCGGAACCCAACCGGAATACTCGCCGGACGTCGTGCTGTGGGCACCGCGGTGCAGGTTCAACGCGTCCAACGATCCCGTAACGCAACGGCGTCTTATGCTCACAGTCAGTCCTTGGAGGGCATGAACGCCTTGGCGTGGGAGAGGTGCTCGCCGAGGAGCCGAGCTGCCTCGGCCCCCTTCGCCTGCCTGATCAGGGTGATGATCCTGCGGTGCTCACGCACCTGGGCGGGTAGGTCGTCGCTGGTGCGGTCGACCGTCGCCACGGCGAGGCGGACCTCGGACATGAGCTCCCGAGCCGTGGCGTTGAGCCGCGGGCTGCCGAGCAGCCCGACGACCGCCACGTGCAGGGCGAGGTGTGCCTCGGTCACGGTGGCGGGGTCGGCCCCCGCCCGCACCACCTCCTCGTAGCGCCGCTGCGCCTCGAGCAGGGCGGTGAGGTCGGCGCGGGCGGCGTACTCGACGGCGTTAGCGGCAGCCATCTCCAAGACGCGGCGCGCCTTGAAGATGTCCTCGATCTCGTCCTCGCTGAGCTGGCGCACCACGACCCCGCGGTTCGGCTGCCGCACCAGCAGCCCTTCCGCGGTGAGCACCTGCAGGGCCTCTCGAACTGTGCTCCGTCCCACGCCCAGGCTCTCGGCGAGGTTGAGCTCCCTGAGGCTCGCCCCGCCCTCCAGCGTGCCGGCGTACATCTCATCGCGAAGGGCCTGAGCCACCCGGTCCACCGTGCTGGACCGGTCGATCTTGATCGCTCTCAAGGCCAGTTCCCTTTCGTGTCATCGGGTGGACGTGGCGGGGTGCGCTCAACCTAGCCGACGGTCCACGACGTGAGAAACGTCGGCGGAAGTGTTGACGGCGCGACCCAGCGGTGGAATGTTGTCCGACAATCAGGCAGCCAGACGAACAGGAAACCAGATGATCCGCCCCCTCGCCATCACCCGGTTCACAGTCGTGGACCAGATGGTTGACGCGCTGCGAGGGATGATCCTCACCGGCGAGATCCGTCAGGGAGGCTCCCTCCACGAGGCGGACCTGGCGGCTTCCTTCGGGGTCGCCAGGAGCACGGTGCGTGAGGTGCTGCGCCAGCTGGCTGGTGAGGGGCTGGTGTCGTTCGCCCCCGGCCGAGGTGCGGAGGTCCGCAACCTCTCGCGCCAGGACGCCATGGACGCCTTCGCGGCGCGTCGAGCCCTGGAGAGCTACGCGGCGCGCACCATCGCAGCCCTGTCGGAGTCCGACCGTGAGTCCGCGCTGGAGCCCGTGGCCACGGCGCTCGCCGCCTTCGAGTCGGCAGCCGAACGACACGACCCCTCCGCGCTCGCCGACGCGCACATGGACTTCCATCTGGCCGTGGTCGCGGCCCTGAGGAGCCCGCGGCTCACCGCCTTCGCGCGCAGCGTCCACCACGACCTGCGTCTCTGGCTGATGGCCATCGACTGCGAGAAGGATGACGCACCCGAGCAGGTGGCCTGTCATCGTCGGTTGCTCGAACTGCTGTGTACCGCCACCCCGGACGCAGCGGAGAAGGCCGTCCGCGACCACATCAGCGACGGCACCCAGGCCGCCGCCACCGTCCTCAAGCAGAACACCGCAGCCGACCTGGTCGACTGATCCCCACCCTGGAGACTCCCGCATGACCACCATGCCAACCCGCCTGTGGGGCGGACGCTTCGAGGCTGCGCCCGACGCGGCTCTCGAGAACCTGTCCCGCTCGCACATCTCCTACTTCGACATGGCCCCCTACGACCTCGCTGGCTCCCGGGCCCATGCCCGCGAGCTGGAGCGCGCCGGCCTGCTCGACGTCAACGAGCTCGCCACCCTGCTGAACGCCATCGACACCCTCGACGACGAGTACCGACGTGGCGAGCTCTCGCCGCGGCTGGAGGACGAGGACGTGCACACGTTCCTCGAGCGGCTACTCATGGAACGACTCGGCGTGCTCGGCGGAAAGCTCCGCGCCGGACGCTCGCGCAACGACCAGGCCGCGAACGACCTCCGGCTCTATCTGCGGGACAAGTCCCGACGACTGGTCGAGGCCGCCGCCGAGCTCGTCGAGGCGCTGCTCACCCAGGCCCGCGAGCACCGCGGTACCCCGGCACCGGGGATGACCCACCTGCAGCCCGCGCAGCCCATCACCTTCGGCCACCAGTTGCTGGCCCACGCGCACGCCCTCAGCCGCGACCTCGAGCGGCTGCAGGACTGGGACCGCCGCAGCGCGCGGTCACCGCTCGGGGCGGCCGCACTGGCCGGCTCGGCCATCGCCCTGACCCCCGAGAACTCGGCACGTGAGCTCGGGTACGACCGGCCGTGTGCCAACTCGATCGACGCGGTCGCCAGCCGTGACCACGTGGCCGAGTTCCTCTTCGTCGGCTCCATGCTGGCGATCGACATCTCGCGGCTGGCCGAGGAGATCTGCCTGTGGGCCACCCGGCAGTTCCGCTGGGTGGCGCTCGACGACGCCTTCGCTACCGGGTCTTCGATCATGCCGCAGAAGAAGAACCCCGACATCGCCGAGCTCGCGCGTGGCAAGGCAGGCCGCCTCATCGGCAACCTCACGGGCCTGCTCAGCACCCTCAAGGGGCTGCCCCTGGCCTACAACCGCGACCTGGCCGAGGACAAACGGGCAGCCTTCGACACCATCGAGACGCTGCTGACGGTGCTGCCAGCCATGGCGGGTCTGGTGCGCACCATGCGCGTCCAGGTCGCCGAGCTCGCGGCCCAGGCCACGGAGGGGTTCACGCTGGCGACGGAGGTGGCGGACTGGCTTGCGCGGCAGGGCGTTCCGTTCAACGAGGCCCACGAGATCACCGGTGCCGTGGTCCGGCTCTGCGAGGAGCGCGGTGTGGACCTGGACGCGCTCGGGGCCGAGGACCTGGCCTCGGTCGACCCACGCCTGACGCCCGACGTCCGGGCCGTGCTGACGGTGGAGGCCGCCCTGGCTGCCCGCTCCGGGACGGGCGGCACGGCCCCCGAGCGGGTCGAGGACCAGATCGTCGAGCTGGAGCAGACCCTGGCGGACCAGCGTTCCTGGGCCGCCACCTACGCCGGGCCACGGGCGTGACGGCCAACCGCCCGGGCTTGCGGGACGAAGGGAGTCAGACCGTGAATCGCACCGTCGAGCCGGCGGTGGAGGCCGAGCTCCTGACGCTGCCGCGGAAGCGCTACGGAGAGCTCGCCGGTGCCTTGGCGGTGCTGGCGGTGCTCGCCTGGCTCGCCATGTCGCTGGCCAACGCCGCCATCGACTGGGGCGTCGTGCGCGACCACCTGACCGTGGACGTCCTCCTGAAGGGGCTCGGCACCACGATCATCCTCACGATCGTGGCCATGGTCCTCGGAGTCATCCTGGGCGTGGTCGTGGCCGTGATGCGCCTGTCGCACAGCCCGGTCACGAGCACCGTGGGGTGGCTCTACGTCTGGGTGTTCCGTGGCACGCCCGTATACCTGCAGCTGCTCGCGTGGTTCAACATCGCCTTGATCTTCCCCTACCTGCAGATCCCCGGGATCTGGGGCGCACGCACCGTAGACGTGGTCACGCCCTTCGTGGCCGCCGCCATCGGGCTCGGCCTGAACCAGGGCGCCTACACCTCGGAGGTGGTCCGGGCCGGCATCCTCTCGGTCGACGAGGGCCAGACCGAGGCGGCGTACGCCATCGGCATGACGAGGCTTCGGACGATGCGGCGCATCGTGCTGCCCCAGGCGATGCGCGTCATCCTGCCGCCGATCGGAAACGAGACCATCGGCATGCTCAAGACCACCTCACTGGCCTCGGCCATCGGGGTGAGCGAGATCCTCTCCGAGGCCCAGCACATCTACTTCGTCAACAACCGGATCATGGAGCTGCTGATCGTCTGCGCGGTGTGGTACCTCGCGGCGGTGTCGCTCCTCTCCGTCGTCCAGTTCTACCTGGAGCGCCATTTCGCCAAGGGAAGCAGCAGCCGCTCGCTGCCCGACACGCCGGTCCAGCGACTACGCAAGGCGATCACCTCCGGAAAGCAGGCCAGGCGATGACCACCACGACCAACCAGCGCCCCCTGGTGCGGGCTGAGTCGGTCCACAAGCACTTCGGCGACCTCGAGGTGCTGCGCGGGATCAGCCTCGACGTCAGCCGGGGCGAGGTGGTCTGCCTGCTCGGTCCCTCGGGCTCGGGCAAGAGCACCTTCCTGCGCTGCATCAACCACCTCGAGCAGGTCAACGCCGGACGCATCTGGGTGGGCGACGAGGTCATCGGCTACCGGCAGCAGGGCGACCGGCTCCACGAGCTAAACCACCGCGCCATCGCGCGGCAGCGCCGGCGTATCGGGATGGTCTTCCAGAAGTTCAACCTCTTCCCGCACATGACGGCGCTGGAGAACGTCATCGAGGGCCCCGTCGGGGTGCAGGGCGTCCCGAAGACGCAGGCCGTTGCCCGCGCCAAGACGCTCCTGACCAGAGTGGGCCTCGGAAACAAGGAGAACGCCTACCCGCGCCAGCTCTCGGGAGGCCAGCAGCAACGCGTGGCCATCGCCCGTGCGCTCGCAATGGAACCCGAACTGATGCTCTTCGACGAGCCCACCTCGGCGCTCGACCCCGAGCTCGTCGGCGAGGTCCTCGACGTCATGAAGGACCTCGCCCAGACCGGCCTGACGATGATCGTGGTCACCCATGAGATCGGCTTCGCCCGGGAGGTCGCGGACCGCGTGGCCTTCATGGACGGCGGGGAGATCCTCGAGATCGGCCCCCCGTCACAGGTCCTCGGCGACCCGCAGCATCCCCGTACCCGATCCTTCCTCTCTCGGGTCCTCTGACCGCACCCTGCCTGTTCCCACCCCTGCCCCCCATCACCGAAGGAACCCCCATGCCCCGCTACACCCGCACCATCGGCCTGGCCGTGACCGCCGTCGTCGCAACATCGTCCCTTGCCGCATGCGCCGGGAAGCCGCCCACCGACACCGGCGCAGGCGATGCCTCCCTCCCCGCGGCCATCGCCGCCTCCAAGGAGATCCGGATCGGGCTGTCGCCCGACTTCCCGCCGATGGAATACCGCGACGAGAAGTCACAGCAGCTCGCCGGAGTCGACGTCGAGCTGGCGAAGGCCCTCGGTGCCAGCCTCGGCCTGAAGGTCACGTTCGTCGAGGAGAAGTTCGACCAGCTAATGAACTCCGTGTCCACCGGGCGCGTCGACATCGTCATGTCCGGCATCTCGGATACGGTCCAGCGCCAGGAGACGGTCGACTTCGTCGACTACTTCAAGTCCGAGGGGCGGCTGTACACCCTCAGCGCCCGCGCCGGTGAGTTCACCTCGCCCGACCAGGTCTGCGGCAAGAAGCTCGCGGTGAGCAAGACCACCGACTACTACCAGCAGGCGCTGGACCTGGACAAGAAGGAGTGCAAGGGCGCCGGCCGGCCCGCGATCCAGATCCTGCCCACCGACTCAGGCAGCGCGGCGCGCCTGCAGCTGGAGCAGAAGCGGGCCGATCTGGCCATCCAGGGCGCGGAGAACCTCGCCTTCTTCGCCAAGACCCAGCCCGGCAAGTTCGACGTGGTGCTGGACCCGCTGCCGGCAAACCCGTTCGCCGTAGTCCTGAAGAAGGGCGACAAGCCCATGGCCGACCTGGTGACCAAGGGCCTCACCCAGATCCAGCAGGACGGCACCTACGACAAGATCCTCAAGGAGGCGGGGCTCGAGTACGGCTCGATGAAGCCGGTCTTCAACGGCGTCAAGGAGTGACGTGACCCACCGCCCGCGGAACCCGACGCCGCCCCGCTGGCCAGCGCCCCACACCTCGGCGGTGGCCCTGGCCTTCGACCTCGACGGCCCGACCGGGAGCGCCATGCTCGACGGCTCGATCTGGCGCCGGCCCAGCTACTTCGCACTCGGTGGCTACGGACCGTTCCGGGCCCTGCCCCGCATCCTCGACGTCCTCGGGGAGGCCGGTGTCCGCGCCACGTTCTTCACGCCCGCCTGGGTCGTGGAGACGTGGCCGGACGCCTGCCGCCGGATCGTCGAGAGCGGCCACGAGGTTGCGCACCACGGCTACCGGCACGAGTGCTATTACGACCTCACCGTCGACGAGCAGGTGGAGGTCCTGCGGCGCAGCCAGCGGGTCTTCCACGACGTGCTCGGCGTCGAGGCGGTCGGCTTCCGGACACCGTCGGGGGACTGGCACCCCGAGACGCCGAGGCTGCTGGTCGAGCACGGGTTCAGCTACTCGAGCTCCATGCGTGGTGACGACCGCCCGTACCTGCATCGCGTCGCCGGGGTGAGCACCTCCCTCGTCGAGATCCCCGCCAGGTGGGACTTCGACGACTACGCCTACTTGGCGTACACCCGCAATCCCGACTATCCGGTCGGTCAGGACCGCATCGCCGGCTACCGGACCACCCTCCAGAACTGGACCCGCGAGTTCGACGGCTACCACGCCGAGGGGCTGTGCCTGACCACCCTGCTGCACCCCAAGGTGTCCGGCAAGCCGGGACGGATCCTGATCCTCGAGCGGCTACTGGCGCACATGCGTTCGCGCCCAGGCGTCTGGTTCGCGACCTGCGCCGAGGTCGCCCAGTGGTGGCGTGACTCCGGCCAGGGTGACGCCGCCAGCGGTGGCGCGGGCGCCGGGCAGCCTCTGCCGGCCGGGGACCTGGCAATCAGGGAGCGCGCATGAGCGACCGCACGACCGACCAGGCCCGATGGCCAGGAGGTGCCCGCGTGGCCGTGGTGGTCACCGTCGACCTCGACGCCGACCTGGCCATCCTCGCCGCCTCCCCGTCGGTGACCGACCGCGCGAAGACCCTGTCGGTGGGCGGTTACGGCGCGTGGCGTGGGGCCGACCGACTGCTCGACCTGTTCGCCGAGCGGGATGTGCCCTCGACGTGGTTCGTCCCGGGGCAGAACGCCCTGCGCTACCCCGACCTGGTCCGACGGATCGCCGCGGCAGGGCACGAGCTGGCCTGCCACGGCGACGCGCACGAGGACTTCCACGAGCTGACGCTGGCAGGCCAGGTCGCGGCCGTCCGCGCGGGCCTCACCCGGCTGCGCGAGACCGCCGGTGTCCCCGTGCGCGGCTTCCGTACCCCGATGGGCGAATGGGCGCCCGGCCTTGCCGCGCATCTGCCCGACCTGGGAATCAGTTGGTCGTCCTCGTCGCATGGCGACGACCTCCCGTTCCTGCACCCGGGCATGCCCGCGGCCCATGGCCACGTGGGGGGTGCCGGAGCCGAGTGCCACGGGAAGTTGGTGGAGATCCCGGTGCACTACGAGCTCGAGGACCACCAGTACTTCTTCTTCAACCTCGAGCCGGCCTTCCCGGTCGGGCAGTCACGCATCGCACCGTACGCGGAGGTGTTGGCCAACTGGAAGCAGGAGTTCGATGCCTACCACCGTTTCGGGCTCTGCTTTGTCCTGCGCCTGCACCCCGAGGTGACCGGAACCCCCGGTCGTGTCTCGCTGGTCCGGGAGCTGCTCACCCACATCCAGGCGCAGTCGGATGTCTGGCTGACCACCGGCTCGGAGCTCGCGGACTGGTGGTCGCAGCACCATCGGGTCAACGAGCCCGGGCATCCGGCGGATGTGTTCGCCCGCCTCACCCAGGAGGCGAGAGCATGAGTGCACCGCCGGTCGCAGGCTCGGCGACGCTGGCACCGCTGGCCCGCCTCGCGGCGACGACGGACCACGACGCGCTCCCCGAGGTGGTGCGGCACAAGGCATCCATCCACCTGTTGGACACCCTGGGCGCCGGCCTTGCCGGAGCCGGCAGCGCGGAGACGGCGGCGATGCTGGCGGCGCTGGGCCACGAGCGCGGCGCGGTCCCGGTCTGGGGCACGTCGGTCGCGCTCGGGCCCCGTGACGCCGCACTGGTGAACGGCGTGTCCAGCCATGCCTTCGAACTGGACGACACCGGTGGCTGCGATCACTCCGGCGCTGTCGTCGTCCCGGCGGCCCTCGCCGCCGTCGCGTCGGTGGACGCACCGGTCACCGGGCGGCGGCTGCTGACCGCTGTGGTCGTCGGCTACGACGTCGCCCGACGCGTTCTCGAGTCGCTGGGCGGCTACGAGGCGCACAACGGTGCGGGGTTCCACTCCACCGGCACATGTGGCCCGCTCGGTGCCGCAGCCGCGGCGGCGCACGTGCTGGGCCTGACGGTGGAGCAGACCCAGCACGCCCTGGGGCTCGCAGCGAGCGCCGCTAGCGGGGTGTGGGCCTTCGTGCACGACGGGGCGATGAGCAAGCGGCTCCACGCCGGTCAGGCGGCGGAGGCCGGGGTGCGCGCTGCTCTGCTGGCCCGCGCCGGGATGACCGGGCCGAGCGCAGTCCTCGACGACGTGTGGGGCGGACTCCTGTCCACCTACGCCCGCGACACGGCCAGGCCAGAGGCACTCGTCGACGGACTGGGTGTCTCGTGGAGGATCCAGCGCTGCTCCATCAAGCCGTACGCGTCGTGCCGAGGGACGCACTCCACGATCGACGCCGTGGCGGCCATCCTCGACGAGCACGGGCTGTCGGCAGCGGACGTCGCATCGGTCTCGGTGCGGCTCAGCGAGTTCCTGCACGGCATGTGCGGTGGGCGCGACGTCGGCACTCTGGCCGCGGCGCAGCTGAGCCTGCCGTATGCCGTGGCGGCACGCGTCGAACTCGGCGGGGCCGGGCTGGATGCCTACCAGGAGCACGTCCTGCTCAGCGCGGCGATGGCACGAAGGATGGCGACGATCGACCTCGTGGTCGACCCACGGCAGTCCGCCACCGACGAGCCACTGGTGTCCGTCCGCACCACCGACGGGAGGGTCCACACCCGCCAGGCAGGTCCACCGCTCGGGTCACCGAGCAACCCCTTGTCCGACACCGCGATCCGCGCGAAGTTCCGCGGCCTGGCCACCCGGTCGATCCCGCGAGACCAGGCCCAACACATCGAACGACTCGTCCTCGCCCTCGAAGAGGTGCCGGACGTCCGGGTCGTCACCGCGCTTTTGGCGAGGTGAGAAGCGAAGGTCCCTGCCCGCGTGCTCACGCGCGAGCAGGGACCCACGGGCGTGCCGGCAACTGACCTACCGTGCCCGAATGGGGGGTCGCCGACCTGGTTCGCCTGCGGTTCAGCGAGCATGATCGGGCCGCTCCGGCCCGGTCCCCGTCGCGGTTCGTCCGCGACGATCTCCGGCCGATGCGGGCCCGTCGCGTCGTATGGCCGGTGGGGGACCGCCCTTGGACATCGTGCCGCACCAGGCGGCGGGCTTGGTCGAGGGGCCGTTAGGGAAGAGCGGCGCGCGATCTCTTCGTAACCCGCATCCTCCTAGACGAGTAGTTCCAAAGTCCGGGGTCGATGTCCAGGCATGAGGAGAGGGCATCCAAGATCATGTTGTGACGCAAGACCTGGACACCCTCTTGACCGCACCGTACGTGAAGATCGACGACAGCATCCGCACGCCCCGCTGGCGGGGCCCCAGCGCCGGTCGGCGTGGAAGCCGGGCACCGGCATGTTCTCGGCACCCGGCATGTCGGCGGCGCACGGGCACGTCGTCGTCGACCCCTCCATGTCTCCCGGTACGGCAACGTCCCATGCACACGACACGCTCCTGCCGTGACGGGCTCTCGTGTCGCTGTGTCAGCGGCAGATCTCGGTGTACAGCTGTGGTCGGCGCTGATTCATCAGCGGGTACCTTCGGCGCATTTCCTCGATCACCGTCAGGTCGACGGTTGCCGTGGTGATTCCCTCCACGTCCGACGCGGTCGCGACCACGACCCCCCACGGGTCGACCACCATCGACCGGCCTACGAACCCGGTTCCCGTGACAGGTTCGGTGCCAACCTGGCCGCTGGCCACCACGAACAGTTGGTTCTCCGCGGCCCTGGCGCGCAGGAAGAACTCCCAGTGGTCGATCCGCGGGGACAGGAACGCGGACGCGCAAACGATGATTCGGGCGCCGCGTAGAGCCAGGACCCGGTACACCTCCGGGAATCGCAGGTCGGAGCACACTGTTACCCCGAGCGGGCCCAGCGCTGTGTCGAACACGGGCAGGTCGTCTCCAGCGATCACCTTGTCGGACTCGCGCATGCCGGGGGCGATGTCGACCCGGTCCGGCGCGTCGAACAGGTGGGTCTTGGTATACGTGCCCACTATCCCGTCTGGGCCGATCAGCGGCGCGGCGTTGGCGAACCGGCCGTCTGGCAGTTGCTGGTACAGCGACCCGACGACAAACATGCCGTGCTCGCGGGCCTTCTCGGCGATTTGGTCGGTCAACGGTCCGGGCACGGGGACGGCGATCTGCCGATATCGGTCTGGTGTGGAATATCCCAGGCCTGTCCACACCTCCGGCAGCACCACCAGGTCCGAGCCGCGTTCGGCTGCCATGTCGAGGAACTCCAGGCACCGATTGACGTTGACGTCACGGTCGTTCTCGTTCGCGGTGAACTGCACCAGCGAAACGGTCAGCTGCTGGTTCATGACTGGGCCTCCCGAGCAGCGGCGCGGCCGTCGTTCCGACTGATTACCAGCTCCCGTTGCCCGCTCACCTGCGTCGACTGCACGTCCTCGTGGTGAACGATGTCGCTCTTGTGGGTTTCCGGGATCCGCAGCGCGACGAGGAACACCAGCGCCGACAGGATCGTGGTGTACACGGCCGGGGCGAGCAGGCTGTCAGTGCGGGCGACCAGCCAGGTGCCGAACAGTGGGGCGGTGCCGCCGAACACCACGTAGGCGGCGTTGTAGCCGATGGCTGCACCGCTGTATCGGGTGCGGGTCGGGAACAGTTCGAGGAATACGATCCCGACCGGGCCGAAGAAGGTCCCGAGTGCGACGGCAAGCAGCGACTGGCCGACTACCGCGGCCCAGAGGGGGCCCGATCCCGCCAGGGCGTAGGCGGGCACTGCGATCACAGCGGTGGCGATAGCGCCGACGGCCAGAACGGGGCGGCGGCCGATCCGGTCCGACCAGCCACCGGCAAGCGGCATGGTGACGAAGGCGGCGAACACCGCGATGCTGTTGGACAGCAGTGCGTCTCCGCTGGTGAGCCCCGCCGACTCGGACAGGTACGAGGCGAAGTATCCGGTCAGGGAGTAGAAACCGAGTCCGGACAGAGCGGCCATTGAGAACGCGAACAGTAGCCCGCGCCTGTGCTCGCGCAGCACGGTGAGGATGGGTGACTTCGGCACGTTCTCGGCGGCGCGAGTCGCGGTGAAGGCCGGGGATTCGTCGACCTTGGTCCGGATGTACAGGCCGACCAGACCGATGACACCACCGAGCAGGAACGGGATGCGCCACCCCCATGACGTCCACGCCGCGTCGGGCATCAACTGGGATAGGGCCAGGACCAGCAGGGCGGCGAAAACGGCGGGAATGTTGGCGAACGAGTAGGTGAAACCGACCCACAGCCCCCGGCGTCCGGCTGGGGCATGCTCGGCGACCAGGGCATTGGAGCCCATCGCCTCCCCGCCGGCGGACACGCCTTGCAGAAGGCGGCAAACGATCAGCAGTAGCGGCGCTGCCAGTCCCACGCTGGCGTAGGTCGGCAGCAGCCCGATCCCGGCGGTGGAGGCACCCATCAGCAGGATCACGAACGCGAGCACGCCGCGGCGTCCCAGTCGGTCCCCGATGTGCCCGAACAGCAGGCCGCCGACTGGGCGCATGATGAAGCCGACGGCGTACACCCCGAACGTGGCCAGTAGCGACGCGGTCCGGTCGTGGGCCGGGAAGAACAAGGTGGCGACGATCGAGGACGTGTACGCGTAGACGACAAAGTCGTACCACTCGACGAATTGGCCGATCGCGGCTGAGGTCACCACCGGGCGAGCGCTGGCGCGGGTGGCGCCGGCTGCGGTGGATGTAGTGGACATGAGGTTCCTTTCGGACTGAACAGGGGGTCAGGGAAGGGAGGAGGCCGACGGGGTGGCCGTGGCCTGGGGGAGTCGGCCTGGGTCGGGGACCACCTGGTAACGCCGGTTGGCCAGCACGGGCAGCGCGGCGCGTGCCTCCTGCAGGCGTGCCTTGGACAACCGGGCCAGGACCAGCGACTGAGATGCCGCGCACGTGCCTAGGACGAGCCCAAGCGGGTCGACGACCATGCTCAGCCCGGCCGAGGCCGGCGGCGGCTGGCTGGACCCGATGACGTAGGCGGTGTTGTCCACGGCGCGGGCGCGCAGCAGCAGCTCCCAGTGCATCTCCTTGTGGGGGCCGGCGACCCAGGCGGAGCTGACGGTCAGCACGTCGATACCGCGGGCGGCAAGAGCCGCCGCCATCTGCGGGAACCGCAAGTCGTAGCAGTTCAGCAGCCCGACCCGGAACCCCTCCACCGGCACGGCCACGAGCTCGGACCCGTCCGGTCGGAGTTCACCGGGTCGGACCCGGGAGGACTCGGTGTATCCGAACGCGTCGTAAAGGTGCAGCTTGTCGTAGCGACCCAGGACCCCGGCCGGCCCGGCGGCCACCAGCCGGTTGTACGGTCGCTCGTCGCTCGGGCCTGCGGTAAACCCTCCCGCCACGACCACCACGTTGTGTTCGGCAGCGACCGCAGCCACCTGCTCCTCGAACAACGCTCCCCATCGCCGTGCGAGATCCAGCAACTCGTCGGCCTCGGCGTCCCAGGCGGTCATCGCCGCCTCGGGCAGCACCACTAGTCGTGCGCCCTGATCGGCCGCCGATGCCACCAGCCCCCGGATCTGCTTCAGGTTTTCTGCGACGTCGGGCAGGGACGTGAACTGCGCAGCGGCGACGATCAGCTCGTCGTCGGTCTGGTTCGAAAGACGCATCAGCCACCCTGTCAAAACGTTTTGAGTACGCTTGGCTCGGTACGCTAGCCACGACTTCTCGCGGCGGTCAAGGGGTGTATGCCGGGGAACCCGGGGTGGAGGAGGACGACATGCGGGGCGGTCGGGTCCGGATCGAGGACGTGGCCAAAGCGGCAGGGGTGTCGATCAGCACGGTGTCGCACACGTTCTCCGGACGGCGGCCCATCTCGCAGACGACGAGGCAGCGGGTGATAGCGGCCGCCGAAGAACTGGGATATACCGCCCACCCCGCGGCCCGCACCCTGCGGACCGGCCGGTCGGGGATTTTGGGACTGATCCTGCGTCCCCAGGATGCCGCCCACGGCTCCCGGGGTGGAACCGAAACGTTCACCCGATTCGCCGGGACGGTGGCAACCGAGGTCCTAGATCACAAGCTCGGTCTGGTCCACGTCCCCGACATCCTCGACCCGAGCGCGTCCCACGTGTCGATGGACGGGTGCATCGTAGCGTTCCCGTACGGGTCGGATTCCGTGCTCGCTGAACTGCTCCGCCGCCGTGTCCCGGTGGTGACCGTCGACGAGGACCCGGACCTGCCGTCGTTCCCCTGGTCGGTTCGGTTGGACTACCACAGCGCCATGCGCGACTTGCTGGATCGGCTGGCCGCCGAAGGCGCGACGCGGGTGATGATGTTTTCCGGCACCGAGGACAACGCGTGGAACCGATCCTCCCGCGAGGCGTACCTGCAGTGGTGCGCGGACCGGTCCACCGAACCCCTGCTCCAGCGGCTGTACGAGGGTGAGGGACGCGACGGCGCCCGGGCCCTGATGGTGCCGCTACTGGAGGAAACAGGACGGCCAGATGCCGTCATCGCCGCCGCCTCCCGGTTCGCCGCAGGAGTTGCCGATGCCGCCGCCGTGGTCGGCCTGGCAGTGCCGGATGACCTCATGATCGCAGCACTGACTGACAGCGCCTTCTCCAAAGATCACCACCCGCCGATCACCTCGGTCGACCTGAGGGTGGAGGACCTCGGCTACGAAGCAGTGGCGTTGCTGCTGCGCCGGCTGTCAGGCGAGCCGGCGCCGGCCCAGCCCATCACGCTTACTCCCGAGCTGCGGTGGCGGGCCTCGACCTCCCGCACCGGGGCCGGCGTCCCCACCTCGCCGGCGTCTTCACGCGCCGCCGGCATGACCTCGAGTCGTGGGCACCACTAAACGGTGTTCTGCAGTGGGCGTTGGTGACGGGTTGGGATCTTGAGCTAGGCGAAAACCACTCGGGTGAGGTGGGGCTTGTCGACGATACTGGTCCGGTTCCACACCGGGGAGATCGTTGGTGCTGGAGTTGCCGGCCGGCGGATCCCCCCGAAACCCTCCACGCAGCCGCGCGAAGGCATGGCGCCGGCGGTCCGCCTGGCCCCAGCGGCCAGGCGGACCCCCAGCCAGCCCACGCTGCTCGCCATGCCGCGGGAGGTAGCCCGACGTCACGACCTACTGTCCTACGTGCGGCAAGTGGTGGTGATCGCGGGGCCAAGACCAGACAAGATCCGTGAAAAGACCGTCCTACCGGAGCTTCGTCCCGACTCCTGGCTTCGACACGCCGAAGCGATCACACGACTTACGACACGTTCATGATCGGCCGTGCTGCCGTCGGACGACGAACCTGGGACGGTCTTCGCGCCGTTCTCCGTTTCTTACTGCCTATCCGGCATCGAAGTTGGTGTTATCTCCACGGTCCCATCCGTCCCCAAAGACGTTTCCGAAGTCAAAATCGTCTCGGAACGTTGCGCTGTAATCCCGGAGAGTGCCCACTCCAGTCCCGGAGGAACGTAGAGCGTCGCGCACTCGGTCTGACCGACCTCTCGCCTCGTTCGCTCGAGGAGGAAGGACAACATGCAGAGTACTTTGCGTGTTTTCGTGGAACCTCAGCGCGACACCATCGGGCAAATCCAGCTCGCGATATTGTTCCAACAACTCGGCTAAGGTCCGTTCGGTATCTGAAACAAGCCGGCTCCGAAAATCGTCGTTGGTCATGGCCATGGCGGCCAGCTTAAGGAGTCCTTTCTTGTGCGAATACCGAGCATCTTGCAGGATAAGATTTTCATACCAGTTTCCCAAGAGAACGTGGTCCTCATAGTCCAGCGACTTGACGGGCCCCGTCGGTTGCGCGACACCTTGCGCCTGATTCCCCTTGGACTCTTTCGCCCCTTCTTTTCGGGCACTCATCAAACCTCATCTCCTAACATGCTATCGACAGAGTCGAGGAGTCCTTCGCCGATTAGCCGGCCAACAATATCGAGCTTGTCCTCAATTGTGAGTTGCCCAGGCAGTTCGCGAACCAAAAAACGTTGATGTTTAGCAATGAAGTCAAAAGTCGACTTGAGAAGCAGGGGGCCGGCAACAAAGTTTCCGTTGAATTCAATCACAGCTTCTTCAGGCGTTGATCGAACTCGGCACAATGTTCCTAGGCGGCGAGCAACGACAGAATCACCTGACAATCTCGAGATTGCATCGAGGGAGTGGAAGTGACCGGAGCCTGCCGCCTTTGCAGTCCCGAGTAGCCGTGCGCCCAGACGAGTCTTGGCACGTTCCACTAACACGCTATCGTCCGCCACAGCTCGTGCTAACCGGTTTGAGAATTGCGATAGAAGCGACACGTCGATAGGAACGTCAAGAAACTTCGGTGGAAGTGCACGCCTAAACTCCACGCTCTCTTCGGCGAGTACGGTTAGCACCTCAGCCGCGAGGTCGACCCATCTGAAAGCATGGATGCCAACCGTAAGATGAAGGGACGATGAAGTTGCAGTTGTAGCTTCGTGCGGAAACCCCCGCGGCAGATAGAGCAGATCGCCGGCCGTGAGCACGAACTTGTTGAAGTCGACAAGGGATTCCCGCTTGCCGTACTTCGAGGCGAGAGGGAGATAGTTGGATGGGTCGCCGACGTGCCACTCCTTTTCCCCGTGCAGTTGAAGGATAAAGACGTCATGGGTATCGACATGCGGGAGGAAGCCCTGCGCCCCGCGGGGGGTTAGATAAAGATTGGCACCTACCGTGTGGTGAAGCGAAACTTCCAAGGCTCGACAGAGGAGTGCCGCAGATGCAGATCTAACATGAAGCCGATTTATGACAAGCGTGTAACCCTGATAATAGGCGCGATAAGCGTCGTGAATATCAGGAAAGCCGTTATGACGTGTCGTTAGCCCACCTTCAGAGTACGTGCCATTTTCTTTTGTCTTGACAATACGCACATCGTCGCTCTCACGCGATGACGTTGCGGTAATCAGCTCCTCGACGTCATCGAGCCCTGGTAGATGCCTGTAGTACTCGCCATCAGCCCTTCCGACGAACAGTGGTTGCGTTTCCCAATTCGACCGCAAGAAGTCATCGGTAACGACTGGATGCAGCAGCCAGTCGAGGTCTAATGATGGCGTGGCTAGTGTCTGCGTGACGGTCATGTCCGGAATGTACTATTGAGGACCGTTGTAGGCGCCCAATATCGGCAATCTTCATCAGTTGCGCCGCCACTCCTTGGCATCGAACAGCCATCGGCGCCTGCCGGGCAGTGGCCCCCTGGGCGCCACTGCCCAGTCGCCCCGCAACCGAAGGGCGTGTCAGATCGGCCTGTTCCCCGCGGGCCTGGGCCGTCACTCACCACGCCATTCCGGTGGTCGCTGATCGACCCGGCCCTCGACCCGGCGCCAGGGCCCGCATGTTGGTGCGGGTCCGTCTGGACTGGTGGAGCAGCTTGCCATCCCTGCCGCCCTCCAACGAAACCGGGGCCCAGTCCAGGCATTGGCCTGACTTGATCGTGGTGGCGGGTCACGCGTGGATGTCGATCAACAAAACCGGTGCACCACCGCCTGACCAAGGAGGGCCAAGACCGGTCAACCACGGACAGCCGGAGAGGCGATGCCAGGTCCAAACGCCGAACGGCCCCCACCGACGTGAGCGCCCGCATCGGACAGGCCGGGCCGATGCTCGCAGGCCCTTGGGCCGCGGCATCAGCAATTAGTCAGCAAAAGGTCCGGCGTCATCCCCCATTCGGCAACCTCCGGCGGTGGCCGAGGCACGCGCGACGACATCAGATGGCATCGTCTGAACCACGACTGCAAATGAGATCGACATTCACACCGAAGAGGTCAGCTTGGCTGTACAGCCATTCGTACAGCCAAGCCCGCCGACGGACACGGTCCGGGGTCGACGGTTGCCCACCTCGCGCCAACTCTGGTCGAGGCGCTTGACTGCGGTGCCGAACCGGCGTGACCCGCGAGGCGTGGTGCATCCGCTCGCGGGAGCCTTGGGTGACCGCGGTCGCGGCGGTGCTTTCCGGCCCCGCTCGGCGGCGGCAGTCGCGGGGTGGGCTGGTGATGGCCGCAGCTGGTCCTGGCGGGCCTGGGAGTGTGGCGGGATCCGTTCACCCGGCCGGTTTCCGGGCGCCGGACGAGTCCACGTTCCGTCGGGTCCTGGCCGGTGTCGGCGCCGACGCTCTGGACGGCATCGTTGATCGGTGGGTTATCAATTCGTGGTTGCAGGCGGACACGGGCCGGCGAGCATACAGCGTGGACGACAAGACGCTGCGAGGCAGCGGGTCGGCTGGCGCGCACGCCCATCCGTTGGCCGTCTGAACCAGCCACCGGGACCGTACTCGGCCAGGTCAAGGTCGACGGCAAGACCAACGAGGTGAAACGGGCATAGCGCTACGTTGCTTGAGCCCCGGATATCGTCCCGAGCCTTGGTCAGCGAAGCTGACGACCGACATTTGATGGGTGTCGATCACTACTGGCGGTGCCCATCGTTTCCCAAGTCGGGCATACCCATTTATTTATCTCAATTATTCTTAATTCACCGGCACCGCCTTTGAGTCCCTCCATAGA
>NZ_JBUEGB010000079.1:0-27412 GCF_054963695.1 Micromonospora sp. RTBAU3-60
AGATCAACCAGCACATCACGAACGGCCACCTGTGGTCACCGTCGTACTACGCCGGATCATGCGGAGGGCCACCCCTCACCGCCATCCGCGAGTACATCGAAAACCAAAAACGTCCAGGCTCGTGACGCGATTCCTCCCGGCCCTGACGGGACCAGGATTCCTCGCTAGGCCACGTTGAGCGAACAGACGGGTTGCTTTGCCTGTCCCAGCGCCAATCTCAAGGGCAGTCCGAACCGGCTGACCCGCGTACGTCATCACCATGTCGAAAAGCGCCACGGGATAACCCGGCCGAAACGTTCGTACGCTTCCGCCACCACTCCGAAGCTCAGGGCGCGCCCAGACATGGCGAGCATCCTGGCACGATGTGCGCCGTCACTGCTCGGTCTTGCGCGCGACCCAACCGGCCTGGGCAGCGGAAGTCTGGAGCAACGACGGTCGCTCACCGGCACGACCGGACGTACGGCATCCACCGCAGCCAGGCGTGGGACGCTCGCCGGCCCGGCTGGGGCGCGCCGCCGCCGGTCGGGCCGGTCCGCTCAGCGAGGCAGTGCCTGCTGCAGTTCCGCCCGCAGCGCCGGGGTGAGCATCTCACCGGCCTGTTTGGCCAGCCGCGCCATCTCGTAGCCGACCACGCCGATGTCGGCGTCGGCGCCGGCCAGAGTGGCCAGGATGGAGCCGTCCCGGATCTGCATGACCAGGAAGTAGCCCCGCCCCATCTCGACCACGGTCTGCTTGACGATGTCCCCGTCGAACATCTGCGCCGCGCCGGCGGTGATGCTCATCAACCCCGAGGTCACCGCGGCGAGCTTGTCCCCGTGGTCGCGGGGCAGGTGGGCGGAGATCGCCACCAGCAGCCCGTCGGAGGAGACCACCACGGCGTGCGCCACTCCCGGGACCCGCTCGGCGAACGCGTTCACCAACCAGCTCAGGTCGCGTGCCTCCTGGCTCAACGTCGTCACGGTCGTTGTCCCCCTTCGCTGGGTAGGCCGGCGGGCGGCAGGAAAATCTCGGTGGTCTCCTCGGCCTCGGCCCGCCGCACCCCGCTGTAGAAGCGGGACAGCATGCCGCCGACCGCGTCCGGGTCCGGGTCGTGGCGGGGCGCCGGCTCGGCCGGGCGGGCGGGCTGGGCGTTGAGCTGGGCCATCGGCACGCGTACCGGCAGGCCCCGCGCGTTGATCCCGGCGGTGACCGGGGTCGCGGCCTGCGGCGGGGTCACGCCGAGCATCGCGGACGACGGACCCTGGCGGGTGAACCAGCCGCCGCCGGCGGGCGCGCCGGCCGCCGGGGTCAGCACGTCCTCGGCCCGCACCGGCACCCGGCGGGCCTGCCGCGGCACCGGCGGCGCGGCCGGGGCCGGCGGCTCAAGCTGGATCCCCGCGGACGGCATCGCCGGACGGCGGCCGGCCACCGGCAGGTCGGCTGGGAAACCGGGGAACCGGCCCGCCACCGGCAGCTCGGACGCGGACACCTCCGGCCGGCGTCCCGCCGCCGGCAGGTCCGCCGGCGGGGCGGTGAGCGGGACGGTGGCGTAGGGCCGGGACCGGGCGGCGAGCTGGTGGGTGAGCATCCGCGGCGAGGCAGGCTGATCCAGCTCGGGTTCGGGCGCCGGGGCCAGCAGGTCGGCGGGGATACGCACCCGGGCCACCAGGCCCTCGTGGTCGCTGCGCAACTTCACCTCGACCCCGTGCCGCGCCCCCAGGTGGCTGACCACGAACAGGCCCATCCGCTCGGAGGCCGCCACGTCCGCGGCCGGCGGTTCGGCCAGCACCGCGTTCGCCTCGGCCAACGCGGTCGGGCTCATCCCGAGCCCCTCGTCGATGATCTGCACCACCGCGCCGGTCCCGTCGCTCCAGGCGACGACGTGCACGACGGTGTCCGGCCGGGAGAAGGCGGTGGCGTTCTCCAGCAGCTCGGCGAACAGGTGCACCAGGTCACCGACCGCGTGGCCGACGACGTGCAGCGCGGCGCTGGACCGGTGGCGGATCCGCTGGTACTGCTCGATCTCGGCGCTCGCCGCGAGCAGCACCGCGCCGAGCCCGACCGGCCGGTTCCACCGCCGGCTGGACTCCGTGCCGGCGAGCACCAGCAGGCTCTCGTCGTTGCGCCGCATGCGGGCCGCGAGATGGTCGAGCTTGAACAGGTTCTCCAGCTGCTCCGGGTCGTTCTCCTCGCGTTCCAGCTGGTCGAGGAGTTCCAGCTGCCGCTCGACCAGCACCTGGCTGCGCCGGGCCAGGTTGACGAACATGGCGTTGACGTTGCGCCGCATCATCGCCTGCTCGACCGCGACGTCGACGGCGCTGCGGTGCACCGCCACGAACGCCTCCGCCAGCTCGCCGATCTCGTCGCGGGAGCGGACCACCGCGGGCGGCACCTCGATCGCCGCCACCTGGCGGTCCACGGCGCGCAGCCGGTCCAGGGTGTGCGGCAGTTCGACCTGCGCGATCCGCAGTGCCGCGCCGCGCAGCAGCCGCAGAGACCGGGCGATGGACCGGCCGATCAGCAGCGAGATCAGCACGGCGACCAGCAGCACCGCGACGATGCCACCCACCACCAGCACGGTGTCCCGCAGCTGCTGTGCGCGGGCGTCGTCGGCGCGGCGTACGGCGTCGTCGAGGACCTCCTGTTCGAGGTCGCCGAGCAGCTCCTGGCGCCGCTCGCTGGCCGCCCACCATTCGGGCGCGGAGAGCACCGCCGGCTCGGCGGCGCCGGTGGGCAGCGTTTGCTCCTCGAGCCGGGCGGCCGCCACGAACGCCGGGTTCAGCGACACCAGGTCATAGCGGCGGACCTGCTCGGTGGTCGCCGCCACCCGGAACGCGCCCAGCGCGGTGAGCTGCTGGGCCCGCAGGTCGGTCAGGGTGACCTGGTCGTCGAGCTCGTACCGGCCGGCCCGGGCGGCGGCGTAGAGCTCGGCGCGGATCCGGGAGGTGAACTCCTTGACCCGGGACAGCTGCACGTACCGCAGCACCGCGTCGGTGAGCGCCCGCTGGCCCTGCCCGGGCGACGGCTCGGCCAGCAGGTTGAGCAGGGCCGCGATGGCCCGGTGATAGTTGCTCAGGATGGTGTCGCTGCTGAGCACCGCCGGCGGGATCGCGGCCCGGATGTAGACCACCTGGTCGTACGCCTCCAGGACCTCCGAGTACGCGACCCGCCAGGCGGCGTCGGCGTCGGCGAGCGGCTCGGCCGCCCGGCGCAGCTCGGACAACGCCTGGTTGGCGGCGTCCTGCAACGGTTTCAGCGCGGCGATGGCGGCGTCTCGGTCGGCGCCGGCGCCCGACCGTCGCAGCGCGGCCAGTTCTCCGGCCGCGCGGTCCCGCTCCTGCTGGAGCCGGTCCACCACGGCGGTGATCTGCCGGCCGATGCCGACCTGCTCGGCGAAGGCGCTCAGCGTGCTGGTCTGACCCACCAGCCCCCGGGTCTGCACCCCGGCCAGCACCAGGAACGCCAGCGACGGGATGACCAGCACCGCCGCGAGCTTGGTGCCCATCCGCCAGTCCCGCAACCGGAAGGCCAAGCGCCGCCGGTGCGGCACCACCAGGTCGGGCCGGCTCCGGCCCCGGCGGGCGGCCCTTGCGCGAGCCGGGTCGGGACCTGCGCCCACACATGCCTCCTCGGTCCCGTCGACTCCCGCCGCACGGGGAGCGGGATCCATCCAACCAGGCCGGCCGGCCCTGTCAACGGGATGACCGGTCGCGCGATCAGGATGGTCAGTGCGGCCGGGCACCGCCTACGGTGTTCGTCGGGGCCGCCTCGTCCGTCCGGCCGATACCGCCGACGTGTGCCGCCGCCGCAACCCGGCCGAGCGCCACCAACGCGGCCCCGGTCGCCCCGATCTCCGGATTGCGTTGCAAACGCACCGGACGCGGGGCCAGCGCGTCGGCGAACGCGCCCCGCCACCAGGCGGACGCGGCCATCGCACCGCCACCCAGCACCACCTCGAACGGATGGTCCACGTCGGACTCCAGCACGGCGAGATCGTCGGCGACCAGCCGACACAGGCCGGTCATCAGCCCGGCGAGGACGTCGACGGCCGTGCTGCCGAAGCTGAGCCCGTGCAGCTCACCAGAGCCGGCGGGGGCCACACCCGGCGGGCGGTCCCCACCGAACCGGGGATCGGCGCGCACCCGCAGGTCCCGGGTGGACCGGGCCAGCGCCGCCTCCAGCTCGACGCCCTCGGGCAGCCGCAGCTCGCGGTTGGCCCAGGCGAACAGGTTCCCGCCACTGGAGTACGCGGCCCCGGTGACCACGTGCTCGTCGTCCACCCGGTAGCGCCAGAGCTGGTCGGGCAGCGGCGGCAGCGCCGCGCCGGCGGGCACGGCCCGCACGACGCGTACCGCGGCGGAGGTGCCCACGGTCACCGCCGCGCGGGACGGGTCGACGCAGCCGGAGCCGACGTTGGACGCCGCGCCGTCGCCGACCGGGGCGGCCCACCGGGCGTCGGCCAGGTCCGGCCAGCGCCGGGCGTGCTCGGGGCGGAGCCGGCCGCGCCAGTGTTGCGGGGCCAACTCCAACAGCTCCTCGGGGCGTACGCCGGCCAGCGCGCACGCCTCGGCGTCCCACGCCATCCGGCGCAGGTCGAGCAGTCCGGTGCCGGAGGCCATCGACACGGACATCGGCGCCTCGGCCAGCAGGGCGTCGAGGACGTAGTCGACCAGCCCGACGAACCGGACCACGCGGCTGCCGGCCCGCTCGCGCAGCCACGGCAGCCGCATCGTCCAGTAGCAGCGGTGCCACCACGCGCCGGTGCGCTGGTGGAACGCCGCGGGGTCGGCCGGGCCGGCGCTGCCCGGGGCTGGTTCCGGCCGGGTGTCCAGCCAGGTGAGCACCGGGCCGAGCGGCTCGCCGCCGCGGCCCAGCGGCAGCACCGAGTGCCACTGCGCCGAGGCGGTCACCAGGTCGACGTCGCGCAGGTGGCCGCCGTCGGCCAGCTCGTCCAGGCACTCGACCAGGCAGGCGAGGTAGCCGGCGGCGTCCAGCGTGCCGGTGCCGTCCTCGCCGGTGGTCAGCCGCACCCGCCGGCGGGCCAGCACGCCGGGGCGCGGGGTGGCGTCCGCCTCCAGCACCAGTCCGCGTACGGAGGAGGTGCCCAGGTCCAGAGCGAGAATGGCCATCGCCGGACAACCTACCCGCCCGGGACGGCCGCCAAGCCAAGATCCGCACGCCGGCCCCGTGATCGCCTTCCCGGCGGCGGCGCGGTCGCGTAGAGTGATCGCCATGCCCGCGCTCCTGTCCTGCTGGTGGCCCGCCGACCCGGCGGCCCACCCCCGCGCGTAGCTTCCCCACGCGGCCGCCCGACGAGGCGGCCGCCGGTCTCTCCCCGGCACCCCGGGTCGCCCCGCCGGCGGCCACCGGCCCACCGAGGAGACCCGATGACCCGCCCGCACGACCCGCTCGCCGCCGTCGCCGCCGGCGTCGACCCCGGCCCGTTCGCGCTCGTCCGCCGCGCCGGCGCCGAGCATCTCGACCTGTTCACCGGCACGGTACGCACGGCCGACCGGCTCGCCGACATCCCACTGCCCGAGGGCGGCCCCGGGCCGCGCACGCTGGCCCTGGTCCCGTACCGGCAGATCACCGAGCGGGGGTTCGCCTGCGTCGACGACGCGATGCCGCTGGAGTGCCTGGTGATCGGGGAGCACCGCCAGATCCCGCTGGCCGACGCGCTGGCCGCGTTGCCGGACACCCCGGTGGTCACCACCGGCGCCGGCTTCGACATCTCCGACGCCGAGTACGCCACCACCGTCGACCGGGTGCTCGCCGAGGAGATCGGCCGGGGCGAGGGCGCGAACTTCGTCATCCACCGCACCCTGCGGGCCACCGTGCAGGGCGACCCCCTGGCGGCGGCCCTGGCCGCGCTGCGCCGGCTGCTGCTGCGCGAACGCGGCGCCTACTGGACCTTCGTCGTGCACACCGGCACCCGGATCCTGGTCGGCGCCAGCCCGGAACGGCACGTCAGCGTGGACGACGGCCTGGTCATGATGAACCCGATCAGCGGCACGTTCCGGCACACCGGCGCGGCCGCAGACCGGGACGCGCTGCTGCGGTTCCTCCACGACCCGAAGGAGGTCGAGGAGCTGTACATGGTGCTCGACGAGGAACTGAAGATGATGGCCACCGTCGCCGAGCGCGGCGGGCAGGTGGTCGGGCCCTACCTGAAGGAGATGGCGCACCTGGCCCACACCGAGTACCTGCTGGCCGGGCGGGGTTCCCGCGACGTCCGGGAGGTGCTGCGGGAGACCATGTTCGCGCCCACGGTCACCGGCAGCCCGATGGAGAACGCGTGCCGGGTGATCGCCCGGCACGAGCGGACCGGCCGCCGCTACTACGCCGGGGTGCTCGCCCTGCTCGGCCGGGACGCCGCGGGCCGGCAGACCCTCGACGCGCCCATCCTGATCCGCACCGCGGAACTCTCCCCCACCGGCGAGCTGCGGGTGCCGGTCGGGGCGACGCTGGTCCGGCACTCCACCGCCGAAGGTGAGGTGGCGGAGACGCACGCCAAGGCGGCGGGGGTGCTCGCCGCGCTCGGCCTCGGCCCGGACGCGCCGGCTCGCCCCGGCCCGGCGGGCCCGGACACGCCGTCGCTCGCCGAAGACCCGGAGGTACGCGCCGCGCTCGCCGCCCGCAACGCGCCGCTGGCCCGGTTCTGGCTGGACCAGCGGCTCCCCGGGGCGACGGCCCTGCCCGGGCTGGCCGGCCGGCGAGCGCTGATCGTGGACGGCGAGGACACCTTCACCGGGATGCTCGCCCACCAGCTCGGCGCCCTCGGCCTGACCGTGGCGCGCCGGCCCTGGCAGCAACCCGGCCCCGTCGAGGAGTACGACCTGGTAGTGATGGGTCCCGGTCCCGGCGACCCTAACGACCTGGCCGAGCCGAAGATGGCGACGATGCGGACGCTGCTGGCGGACCTGCTGGCGGCCGGCCGGCCGATCCTCGCCGTCTGCCTCGGGCACCAGTTGCTCGCCGGGCTGCTCGGGCTGCCGCTGCACCGGCGGGACGCACCGTACCAGGGGCTGCCGCGGGACGTGTCGCTGTTCGGCGCCACCCGCCGGGTCGGCTTCTACTCCAGCTTCACGGCCCAGGCCGACGCGGACCGGGTCGCCACCGCGTACGGTCCGGTGGAGCTGTCCCGCGACCCGGCGGACGGGGCGGTGCACGCGCTGCGCGGACCCGGCTTCGCCGGCGTGCAGTTCCACCCCGAGTCGGTGCTCAGCCGGGACGGCCTGGTCATCCTCGCCGAACTGCTCGCGCACCTGCTCGATCATCCCGCGTTGGCCGGGCACGCTCCGGCCGATCAGGGATAGGGCTGGGGGCGACCGGTGGCGGGCCGCCCGACCACCGGTCGCATGCTCAGCCGGCCAGTCATCGGCTCGTCCAGCGGACCGGCTTCGAATACCGTGGCCGCATGCCGGAGCTGATTCTGCCGACCACGCGCCTGCACACCGCCTTCCTGGAGTGTCGCGACGACTGGGGCCCCGGCCTCCACGAGGACGGCTTCGGCCTGGGAGCCGACGACGACGTGGACTCGCCCGACGGCTTCGCCGCCTGGGTGCACGAGCGGGTCCGGCTGACCCACCCGGCCGGTGACCCCTGCCCAGACGAAAAGCACGGCTCACCCCGGTGGATCGTCGAGGACGGCCGGGTACTCGGGGGAATCGCCCTGCGGCACAAATTCGACGACGACATCGGCCACATCGGCTACGGCGTACGCCCGTCCGCGCGCCGCCGTGGCCTGGCGAGCTGGGCGCTGGGTGAGATGCTCGCGGAGGCCCGCGCTGTCCTGGGCCTGGACCGCGTCCTCATCCCCTGCCTCGCCGACAACGTCGCCTCGGCCCGCACGATCGAACGCAACGGCGGTGTCCTCGAAGGCATCCGCGACACCGAGCACGGCCCGGTGCGGCGCTACTGGATCGCCTTGCGGTGACCTTTCCGCTCGCGTTCGGTCAGCCGTCGAAGGGGTGATTTCCGGCTCAGCTCGGTCGATCGGTTGTGGTGGCCGCTCAAGATTTGCGCAAGTTCCGCACCGAACCGGTGCCCGCAATACCGGACACCGAGGATCCTGTTCGCATCGGTGCCGGGCCGCGCCCCACCGCCCGAAGGGCACCTGAACGGGGGATCGCGCTCCGCCGGCAGCCCCGCTGGCGCAGCGCGATCAGGCGTTCTTCTGCTGCTCCTCCTATTCGTCCCGATTCCCCGGCATGCCGTCCGCGCGGACGGGGATCCTCTCGGGTGACCCACGAGAGGGAGGACGAACCATGCGGCTCAGCGAACCGCAGATCCGCTCGCTGTACGGGCAGGACGTCCAGGACCGCTCGGGCGCGACGATCGGCACCGTGAGCCAGGTCTGGGAGGACGCCAGCGGCCGGCCGACCTGGATCAGCGTGCGGACCGGCGTCACGGGTCAGCGCGAGTCGATGGCTCCGCTGCACGCGGCCCGGTTGCAGGCGGAGCGGCTGCAGGTGCCCTACGACGGGGCGACCGTCCGCGGCGCCCCCGCCGTGGAGCCCGGCACCGACCAGCCGCTCGGCGTGGACCAGCTCATCCTGCTCCGCCGGCACTACCAGTTGCCGCCCGAGGGCACGGCCGGACGGCCCGGCCCACCGGAGCTGACCCGTTTCGAGGAACAACCCCGATTCGGCACCGAAACCGTGCCGGCCGGCACCGCCCGGCTCCGCAAGCGCGTGGTCACCGAGAACGTGCAGACCACCGTGCCGGTCGCCCACGAGGAGGCGACCCTCGTCCGGGAACCGATCGCGGAGGCCGACCGGGGTACCGTTCCGGCGGGCAGCGACGTGGAACAGCGCGAACTGGTGCTGCACGCCGAACGCCCGGTGGTGGTCAAGGAACGGGTCCCGGTCGAACGGGTCCGGCTGGCCACGCACCAGGTCGTCGAGCAGCAGCCGGCCCACGCGCAGGTCCGCCGGGAAGTGGTCGAGGCGGACGCCCCCCACGAGGCCCGGCCGGAGGAGTGAGGCGAGGGCGTTCCGGGCGGGTGGGCGACCACCCGCCCGGTCGCGGCTGAATGTCGGCCGGGCCCCCTATGCTGGCCGTCCACCACTGACGGGAGGCCTCACGTGCCGGTACGGCTCAGCGGCGCCGAGGCGCTGGCGCTGCGGATGACCAGCCTGCTACTGCGCCCGCACCCGGTCGCGCGCCCCGACGGGGTCGCCGGGGTGGTCGAGTGGTTCGGCGCGATGCAGGCCCAGGACAACGCCAGCGGCCTGTGGTCGCTCGGCGTACGCCTGCCGGGGCGCACCCTGGCCGACGTGCGGGCGGCGCTGGAGCGGCGGGAGGCGCTGCGGACCTGGCCGATGCGGGGCACGGTCCACCTGGTGCCGTCCCGCGACGCCCACTGGATGCTCGCGGTGACCGGCGTCCGCACGCTCGCCGGCGCCGCCACCCGCCGGGCGCAGCTCGGGCTCACCGAGGCCGAGGCGGACCGGGCCTCGGACCTGCTCGGCGCGGCGCTGGCCGGCGGCGGCCGGCTCACCCGTGCCCAGTGCCTGGCCACGCTCGCCGACGCCGGCATCGACACCACCGGCCAACGGGGCTACCACCTGCTCTGGTACGCCGCCCAGCGCGGCGTCACCTGCATCGCCCCGCACGTCGGCACCGAGCAGACGTTCGCGCTGCTGGACGAGTGGGTGCCCGACCCGCACCGGCCGGAACGCGACGAGGCGCTGGGCATCCTCGCCCTGCGCTACGTGCGCAGCCACGGCCCGGTCACCCGCCAGGAGCTGGCCCGGTGGACCGGCCTGACGGTCACCGACGCGCGGCGGGGCCTCGCGGTGGCCGGCGACGCCCTGGCCCCGGTGGAGGTGGACGGCGTCGAGGCGATGGTCGACGCCGCGCTGCTCGACGCGCCCCGCGAACCGGTCGACGACGTGCACACGCTGCTCGGGTTCGACGAATACCTGCTCGGCTTCAAGGACCGCACGCTGATGCTCGACCCGGCGCACGCCGCCGCCGTGGTCCCGGGCAACAACGGGATGTTCCTGCCGACCGTGGTCCACGCCGGCCGGGTGGTGGGCACCTGGAAGCGGACCATCGGCAAGACCTCCGTCGCGGTGACCGTGCAGCCGCTGGCGCCGTTCGACGCCGCGCTGCGCTCCCGCGTCGAGTCCGCCCTGGCCGACTACGCCCGCTACCTCGGCCTGCCCCTGCGGGTCTGAGGCGGACGCGGTGGGCGCGGTCCACGTCCGGTTCGTGGTCCGGGCGGCGCTCCTACCGGGTGCACCTCAGGCCTTCTCCGGCGTCAGCCACAGCCCGCGGAGTGGCTGCATGCCTTCGTCGACGTATTTCGCGATCGGGTTGGCGCCGCAGCAGGCTGCCGATCGGATCATTCACGTCCAAGATGCCCTCGAGCGTCGCTTGGCTCATGCTGTCGAACTCGTCGGCGACGAGAAGCCCTTCCTTGGCCCGCATGCGCTCGGGCCAGGTCGGCCGAGGGCCCACGTCGGCCGGTGAGCCGTCGCACGGCACCGCGGTCACCGTCCCGTGGACGGTCCTCGCCGACCCGGAAGGCAACGAGTTCTGCCTCCTCGCCCAGGATGACCCAAATACTCGTCATCCGCGCACTACGGCACCAACTCGGACTTTACGACGCGCCCTAGTGGGAAGCAGGCCGAGGCTGGTGTTCGCGATCGGGACGGTAGGCGCGTAGGAAGACCCGTACGCCGCTCGTAACGATCTGATCGAGCTCGGCCTCGTCGACCAGGTCGGCACCGATCAGCGATCGGAGACTGACGGCGTTGGTGACCAGGGCCCCGAGGTGGCCGGCCGCCTCCAGCGGATCGGGCAGGTCCAGCAGCCCGCGGTCGGCGAAGGTGGCGAGCCGTGCGGCCAGCATCCGTTGGGTCGCGCCCGCCCCCCGCAACTGCCGTAGCAAGGCAGGGAAGTGGTGGGCCTCCGCGATCATCAGCCGCATCACGGCGGCCCGCTCCGGCGACCGGGCAACAGCGGTGGCGAATTCACGACCGAACGCGAGCAGGCCGCTGGGCAGGTCGCCGTCCGCCGGCAGGGTCCGGTCCAGCAGCGCGCTGAAGACGGCGTCGCTGGCCTCGATGGTGTCCGTCAGCACGCCTACGAACAGCCGCTCTTTGTCGCCGTAGTAGTCGTAGATGGTCCGCTTGGACACTCCGGCCTCGGCGGCGATCGCGTCAACGCTGGCCCGCGCATAGCCCTCCCGGACGAACACCGCCAAGGCGGCCCGCTCGATGGCGGCCCGCTTGTCGGCGGAGCCCCGACGCAGCGGTCGGTCGGTGTTGGCCGGCGGAAGGGGCACAGGCGCGCTCCTCATCGGGAGTGGATGGTTTCTACACCGTGCAGTGTACGCGCCTACACTGCACGGTGTAGTGTTGTGCCATGACCTCTTCCGCCACGAATCCCGCGCAACCTGCAGGCAGGCCGGCTGGGCCCGATTCCGGTCCGACGCCCAGACCTGATCGCCCGGCCGGGCCCGGCCCCGCGACGGAACCTGGTTCCGATCGCAGCGCTACCCAGGTCGATTCCGCCCTGGTCAGGTTGGCCGCCATCGTGGTGCTGGGGGCGCTGACCGCCATGCTCGACATGACGATGGTCAGCGTGGCGCTGGCCCGGCTGACCGACGACCTGAGCACCTCGGTCGCGACGGTGCAGTGGGTCAGCACCGGTTACCTGCTCGCCATCGCCATGGTCATCCCGCTGACCGCCTGGGCGGTCGAACGCTTCGGCACCAGGCGGATGTGGCTGACGGCCCTCACCGTCTTCCTGGCCGGCTCGGCATTGTGCGGCACCGCCTGGTCGGTAGGCAGCCTGATCGCGTTCCGGCTGGTGCAGGGCATCGGCGGCGGCATGATCGTGCCGCTGGCGATGATGATCCTGGCCCAGGCGGCCGGTCCGGCGCGCCGAGGTCGAGTGATGAGCATGGTCGCCGTTCCCGGACAACTCGCGCCGATCGCCGGTCCGTTGCTCGGCGGCCTGATTGTGGACGCCGCGAGCTGGCGGTGGATCTTCTTTGTCAACCTGCCGATCGGGCTCGTCGCACTGCTCCTGGCCTGGCGCGGGATACCGCGCGCCGCACAGGCACCATCCGCCGGATCGCTCGACGTACTCGGGCTGGCGCTGCTGTCGCCGGGCCTCGCCGTCACGATCTACGGCCTGTACCGGGCCGGCGTGCAACGCTCGGTCGCCGCTCCGCCGGTCCTGGTCGCCCTCGCAATCGGGCTGGCGCTGCTTGGCGCCTTCGTGGTGCACGCGCTGCGGGCCAGGGCCACGCCGGTCCTCGACCTGCGTCTGTTCACCAGCCGGGCGTTCGCCGCGGCGTCGGCGCTGAACTTCCTGTCCCGAATGTCGATCTTCGGGGCGATGATCCTGCTGCCGCTCTACTATCAGCAGGTGCGGGGCGAGAGTGCGCTGTCGGCCGGCCTGCTGCTGGCGCCGCAGAGCGTGGGCACCATGCTCGGTCTACTGTTCGTCGGAAAGCTCACCGACCGGATCGGTGCCCGTCCGGTCGTGCTGGTCGGCCTGACCGTCGCCGTCGGCGGGACGGTGGCGTACACCCGGGTGCGGCCGGACTCCGACCCGGTGCTGCTCGCGGTCGCCCTGTTGGTCTGGGGGATCGGCATCGCCGCCGCGACCGTGCCGGTGATGGCCGCCGCGTACCAGGGCCTGGCACCCGGCCTGATCCCCCGGGCGACCAGCGCCATCACCACCATCCAGACGGTCGGCGCGTCGTTCGGTGCTGCCGTCCTGGTGGTGATCCTGCAACGCCGGCTCACCGGGGCCGCCGACGGTGGCGCGGCCGCCCGGGCCGCCGCCTACGGGCACACCTTCTGGTGGGCACTGGCCTTCACCGCACTCGCATTCGTCCCGGCCCTGCTGCTGCCCGCCGCCCCACGCCGCAGGTGAGAAGGCGTGGGCTCGGGCCAGGTCGGCCGGGGTGTCCACGTCGGCCGGTGACCCGTCGCACGGCACGGAAGTCACCAGGTCGGCCCGGGCCCGTAGGAAGTCGCGGGCGCCCCGGTCCCCCGTCGCGTAGGGCGCGAGCAGCGGCCAGGTGACGCGGCTGAACAGGACCGGATGCCCGGGCCGGCCGGCGTAGCTGGCCACGGCGACGGCGGCGCCGGCCGCGTACGCCGCGCGTACCCGGCGGACCGCGGCCGAGGCCAGCCAGGGCTGGTCGACGAGCACCACCACGACCGCGTCGGCGATGCCCGGCAGTGAGTCCAGGCCGCACAGCAGGGAACTGCCGAGCCCGTCCCGCCACTGCGGGTTGACCACCGCGACCGCGCCGGGCAGCGGGGGAAGCCGGCCGGCGCCCGCGCCGACCACCACGTGCACCGGGTCGCAACCGCCGGCGCGCAGCAGCCGGACCGCGCGCCGAACGAGCGGCTCGCCGGCCCATTCGACGAGGGCCTTCGGCCGGCCCAGTCGGCGTCCGGCGCCGGCGGCGAGCACCAGCCCGGCGACCGTCACGGCAGTGACGCGGCCGGTCGCCGGTCGCGAGCCGGGACGCGGTGGATCGGGCCGGCCAGCTCGTGCAGCGCCCGGCCGGTGCGGTCGTGGCGCCGGGCCACCACCTCCGCGGCGATCGCCAGCGCTGTCTCCGCCGCGCTCCGGCCGCCCAGGTCCAGCCCGGCCGGTGCGATCAGGCGGGTGAGCTGTGCCGGCGGCACCCCGTCGGCCCGCAGCCGGGCGAGGCGGGCGGCGTGTGCGCTGCGGCTGCCGAGCACCCCGACGTAGCCGGCCGGGGTGGCCAGCGCCGCGTGCAGCAGCGGGATCTCGTAGCGCGGGTCGTGGCCGAGCAGGCAGAGCACGGTGGCCGGGTCGACCGGGGTGCCGGCCAGCCAGCGGTGCGGCCAGGCCCGGTGGACCTCGTGCGCGTCGGGGAACCGCCGGGGCGTGGTGAATGCCGGTCGCGGGTCGCAGACGATCACCCGGTAGCCGAGCGCGGCGCCGATGCGGCTGAGCGCGGCGGCGACGGCGGTGGCGCCGAACAGCACTATGCGCGGCGCGACCGGCACCGCCTGGACGAGCACCCGCACCGGCGGTCGGCCCGCCCGGTGCCGGACCACGGCGCCGCCACCGGGCCACAGCCCGGCTGCCTGGCCGGCCACCCAGTCGTCCAACTCCGGGTCGCCGAGGGTGCCCTCCGTCCGGTCCGCCCGCAGCACGCACTGGGCGCCGAAGGGTGCGGGGCCGCCGACGACGGTGGCCGCGGCGACCGGGCCGGGGCCGGTGAGGGCGGCGAGCACCCGCCGCGCCGGACCGTCCGGGGTCACCCGCCTGTGCAGGACCTCCAGCACTCCGGCGCAGCCGGGCCGCGCCGGCCAGGGGCCGTCCCCGCCGACCGGGTAGCGGGCCAGCCGGGTGCGACCGGTCCGGAGTGTCTCGGTCGCCGCGTCGAGCACCGCCGACTCGACGCAGCCCGCCGGGATGCCGCCGCACACCTCGCCGGCCGGGTCCACGGCCAGCAGGTCGCCGGGCGCGGTGACGCTGCCCGCGGTGCTCGCCACCACGGTTGCCAGTCCGAACGGGACACCCTGCCGGCTCCAGCCGTCCAGCGTGGCCAGCACCTCGCGCATGCTCCACTTCCCGCTATTAGCCCGATTTGTCAGCACATCGCCCGGACAACGGTAGTCTGGCCCGGTGCGGGAGAGCGCGAAACCGACGGAAGACGGGTGGTCGTCCACCGTCACCCTCACGGTCAACGGCACCGGTCACGACCTGACCTTGGACAACCGGACCACCCTGCTCGACGCCCTGCGCGAACGGCTCGCCCTGACCGGCAGCAAGAAGGGCTGCGACCACGGCCAGTGCGGCTCGTGCACCGTGCTGCTCGACGGCCGGCGGGTGAAGAGCTGCCTGATCCTCGCCGTCACCCTCCATGGACGGACGGTGGTCACCGTGGAGGGCCTCGCCGACCCGACGGGCCTCTCCCCGCTCCAGGCGGCGTTCGTCGCCCACGACGCCTTCCAGTGCGGCTACTGCACGCCCGGCCAGCTCTGCTCCGCCCGCGGCATGCTCGACGAGGTGGCCCGGGACTGGCCCAGCGCGGTGACCGGAGACCTGACCGCACCGGTGGAGCTGACCGACGCGGAGGTACGGGAACGGATGAGCGGCAACCTGTGCCGCTGCGCCGCATACCCGAACATCGTGGCCGCCATCCGGGACGCGGCGGCGGCACGGTGAAGGCGTTCCGCTACCACCGGCCGGCCGACGTGGCGGAGGCGGTGGCGCTGCTCGACGCGGAGCCGGCGGCGGCCTACCTCGCCGGCGGCACCAACCTGGTGGACCTGATGAAACTCGGGGTGCAACGCCCGGAACTGCTCGTCGACGTCACCGGCCTGCCGCTGGACACGGTGGAGGTCCTACCCGGCGGCGGGCTACGGATCGGCGCCACCGTGCGCAACAGCGACCTCGCCGCGGACCCGGTCGTCCGGCGCGAGCACCCGTTGCTCTCCCGGGCGCTGCTCGCCGGCGCCTCCGGGCAACTGCGCAACCTGGCCACCACCGCGGGGAACCTGCTGCAACGCACCCGCTGCGTCTACTTCCAGGACACCGGCAAGGCGTGCAACAAGCGGGAGCCCGGCACCGGCTGCGCGGCACGCCACGGGCAGAACCGCGACCTGGCCATCCTCGGCTGGTCCGAGCTGTGCGTGGCCACCCACCCGTCGGACCTGGCGGTCGCCCTGGTGGCACTGGACGCGGTGGTGGAGGCGCACGACCCGGGCGGCGCCCGGGAGATCCCCATGGCCGAGCTGCACCGGACACCCGGCGAACACCCCGAGCAGGAGACCAGCCTCCCCCGCGGCGCGCTGATCACCGCGGTCCGGGTCCCGCCACTGCCGTTCGCGCGGCACTGCACCTACCTCAAGGCCCGCGACCGGGCCAGCTTCGCGTTCGCGGTCGGCTCCGTGGCCGCGGCGCTGGACCTGGACGGGGACACCGTCCGCGACGTCAGGCTGGCCTACGGGGCGGTCGCGCACCGACCGTGGCGGGCGTACCGGGCGGAGGAGGCGCTGCGCGGCCGCCCGTTCACCGCCGAACTGGCCGCCCAGGCCGCGGACACCGAACTCGCCGCGGCCCGCCCCCTGCCGCACAACGGCTTCAAGGTGCCGCTGATCCGCAACCTCACCGTCCGGGCGTTGACCACACTGGCCGGGACGGCGCCCCGATGAGCGCGGTGGGCCGGGAACACCCGCGGCTGGAGGGCCCGGACAAGGTCACCGGGGCGGCCCGGTACGCGGTCGAGTACCCGGTCGACGACGTGGCGTACGGCTGGGTGGTGCCGGCCGCGGCCACCCGCGGGCGGATCACCCGGGTCGACGTGGCCCCGGCGCTGGCCGTGCCCGGCGTGCTGGACGTGCTGCACCACGGCAACGCGCCCCGGCTGGCCGCCGGCGTGGACGACACGCTGTTCCTGCTGCAGGAGCCGACCGTGCACTACCGGGGCGAGTACGTCGCCGTCGTGGTGGCCGACAGCCTCGAGGCGGCGCGGGAGGGAGCCCGGCTGGTCCGCATCGACTACGACACGCAGCCACACAGCACCGTCCTCTCCGAACACCACCCGGGCCTGTACCGCCCCGACACGGTCAACCCCGGCTTTCCGACGGACACCACGGAGGGGGACTTCGACGCCGGTTTCGCGGCCGCCGAGGTCCGGCTGGACGCCACCTACCGCACCCCGGCCTACCACAACAACCCGATGGAACCGCACGCCACCACCGCCCAGTGGCGGGACGGGCGGCTGCTGGTGCACGACTCCACCCAGGGCTCGACGCCCGTGCAGGCCACCCTGGCGCAGCTGTTCGAGCTGCCCCCGGAGGCGGTCCGGGTGGTCGCCGAGCACGTCGGCGGCGGCTTCGGCAGCAAGGGGTCAGCGAAGGCACCGGTGGTGCTCGCCGCGCTCGCCGCCCGGCAGGTCGACCGGCCCGTCCGGCTGGCCCTGACCCGGCAGCAGCTCTTCGGCCCGATCGGCTACCGCACCCCGACCATCCAGCGGGTCCGGCTCGGCGCCGACGCCGACGGGCGGATCGCCGCGATCTGCCACGACGCGATCAGCCAGACCTCCCGGGTGCACGAGTTCGCCGAGCAGACCGCCGTCTACACGCGCAGCATGTACGCCGGGCGGCACCGGCGCACCACCCACCGGCTGGCCCGGCTGGACGTGCCGACCCCGTTCTGGATGCGCGCACCCGGTGAGTGCCCGGGGGCGTACGCGCTGGAATCCGCGCTGGACGAGCTGGCCTCGGCGTGCGGCGTCGACCCGGTCGAGCTGCGGATCCGCAACGACGTGACCGTCGACCCGGACAGCGGGCAGCCGTTCAGCAGCCGCAACCTGGTCGCCTGCCTGCGGGAGGGGGCCCGCCGGTTCGACTGGGCCGACCGCGACCCGACGCCGGGCGTCCGGCGGCTCGGGCGGTGGCTGATCGGCACCGGGGTGGCCGGCTCCAGCTACCCCGCCAGGTCCCGGGCCGCCGCCGCGACGGCCACCGCCGCCCCGGACGGCACCTTCGAGGTACGGATCAACGCCACCGACATCGGCACCGGCGCCCGGACCGCGCTGTGGCAGGTGGCCGCCGACGCGCTGGAGGTTCCCGCGGACCGCATCACGATCCGCATCGGCGACAGCGACCTGCCACCGGCGGGCGTCGCCGGCGGCTCGATGGGCACCGCCTCGTGGAGCTGGGCCGTCATCCGCGCCTGCCAGGGGCTGCGGGACCGGCTCCGGCACGTCCGCGGCGAGGCGGTGCCCGCCGACGGGCTGACCGTCGAGGCGAGCACCGCCGACGAGGTCCGGGCGCAACGCCCGCTGGCCCGGTACGCGTACGGCGCCCACTTCGTGCAGGTGCGGGTGGACGCGGACACCGGCGAGATCCGGGTGGACCGGATGCTCGGCATGTTCGCCGCCGGCCGGGTGGTCAACCCGAGCACCGCCCGCAGCCAGCTCATCGGCGGCATGACCATGGGCCTGTCGATGGCGCTGCACGAGGAGGGCCTGCTCGACGAGCGGTACGGCGACTGGGTCAACCACGACCTCGCCACCTACCACGTCAGCGCCTGCGCCGACATCGAACGGATCGAGGCGTACTGGCTGCCGGAGGAGGACCCGGAGCTGAACCCGGCCGGGGTGAAGGGCATCGGCGAGATCGGCATCGTGGGCAGCGCCGCCGCCGTCGCCAACGCGGTGCACCACGCCACCGGCGTCCGGGTCCGGGACCTGCCCATCCGGCTGGACAAGCTGCTGGACCGGCTACCGGCCGGATGAGGGGCCGGCGGGCGTCCCACCGGCCCCTGTCGTCCGCGCCGCTCAGTCGGCGAGCGCGCCGGCCGCCCGGCCCTCGTGCAAGGTCAGGTTCCGCCCGGTGTGCGGGTCGAACAGGTGGATCTTCTCCAGGTTGAACCAGACCCGCCGGTGCTCCCCCTCGCGCGCCGACGACTCGGCCGACAGCCGGGTGACCAGGCTGGAGCCCGCGCCGGTGAAGTCCCCGGTGCCCGCGTCGGCGGCCAACTCCTCCAGCTCGGCGGCGTTGGCCCGCTCCCCCTCGACGGTGAGGTACACGTACTTGTCGGAGCCCATCGACTCGACGATCTCCACCGGCGCCTCGAACTCCAGCCCCCGGCGGCGGGTCTCCTCGTCGACCAGCGCGGCGTCCTCGAAATGCTCCGGCCGGACGCCGAGGATCAGCTCCCGCGGCGCGTCACCGCCGGCCAACTGATGGCGGACCCGGTTGCCGATCGGCACGTCACCCAGCGCGGTCCGCAGCCGACCGTCCTCCACCGCGGCGGGCAGGAAATTCATCGACGGCGAACCGATGAAACCGGCGACGAAGAGGTTGCGCGGGTGGTCGTAGAGCTCCTGCGGCGGGCCGACCTGCTGCACCGCGCCACCCCGCATGATCACCACACGGTCGCCGAGGGTCATCGCCTCGGTCTGGTCGTGGGTGACGTAGACGGTGGTGGTGCCCAGCTGCCGCTGCAGCCGGGACACCACCGTCCGCATCTGCACCCGCAGCTTGGCGTCCAGGTTCGACAGCGGCTCGTCCATCAGGAACGCCTTGGGCTGCCGGACGATCGCCCGGCCCATCGCCACCCGCTGCCGCTGCCCGCCCGACAGGTTGGCCGGCCTGCGGTCCAGCAGCGGCGTCAACTCCAGGACCTTCGCCGCCTCCTCGACCTTGCTGTTGATGGTCTCCCGGTCCAGCTTCGCCAGCCGCAGCGGGAAGGCCATGTTCTCCCGCACCGTCATGTTCGGATACAGCGCGTACGACTGGAACACCATGGCGATGTCCCGGTCCCGCGGAGCCCGGTCGTTGACCCGCTCCCCCGCGATGCGCAGCTCACCGGAGCTGATGTCCTCCAACCCGGCGATCATGTTGAGCGTGGTGGACTTCCCGCAGCCCGACGGGCCGACCAGGATCACGAACTCGCCGTCGGCGATCTCCAGGTCGACGTCCCGCACCGCCACGGTCCCGTCCGGGAACCGCTTGCTCACCTTGTCCAGCACGATGTCGGCCATGACTACACCACCTATCCCTTGACTGCGCCGGAGGTCAGGCCGGACACGATGCGGCGCTGGAAGAAGAGCACGAATGCGATGATCGGAATCGTGATCACCACGGCGGCCGCGCAGATCGCCCCGGTGGGATCCTCGAACTGCGACGCGCCGGTGAAGAACGACAGCGCCGCCGGCACCGTACGCGACCGCTCGGTGGAGGTCAGCGAGATGGCGAACAGGAAGTCGTTCCAGCAGAAGATGAAGACCAGGATCGCCGTGGTGAACAGCCCCGGCGCGGCCAACGGGGCGATCACCCGCCGAAACGCCTGACCCTGGGTGGCGCCGTCCATCTTCGCCGCCTTCTCCAGGTCCCACGGGATCTGCTTGAAGAACGCCGACAGCGTGTAGATCGCCAGCGGCAGGGCGAAGGTGATGTACGGCAGGATCAGCCCCGGCCAGGTGTCGAAGAGGCCGACCTGCCGCTCGATCTCGAACAGCGGCGACACCAACGACACCTGCGGGAACATCGCGATCAGCAGGGACACCCCGACCAGCAGCCGCTTGCCGGGGAAGTCCAGCCGCGAGATCGCGTACGCGGCCATCGCGCCCAGCACCACCGCGATCAGGGTGGCGATCAGCGCGATGCCGATCGAGTTCACCAGCGCCCGGACGAACTGGTCGGTCGCGAAGATCGTCCGGTAGTTCTCCAGCGTCCACTCCCGGGGGATGAACTTCCCGTCGGTGAGCGTCGCCGGGGTCTTGAACGACAGCGAGGCGATCCACAGCACCGGGACCAGCGCGAAGACGACGACGATCACGTCCAGCAGACCCCAGCGCAGCTTCGCCCGCGTGGTGGTTTCGGTGGCCATCTCAGCGCCTCTCCCCGTCGTCGCTGCCGGGGGCAGCGGTGCCGAACAGTTTCACGAAGACGAAGGCGATGATCGCCACGGCGATGAAGATCAGCACCGACATCGTCGAGCCGATGCCGAGGTTCAACCCCCGGATCAGGTTGTTGTAGGCGAGCATCGACACCGACGAGGTCTCGTTGCCGCCGGCGGTCAGGATGAAGATGTTGTCGAAGACCCGGAACGCGTCCAGGGTGCGGAACAGCAGGGCGACCAGGATCGCCGGCTTCATCACCGGCAGCATCACCTTGGTGAACCGCTGCCACGCCGTCGCGCCGTCGGTGGAGGCCGCCTTGAGCAGATCCTCCGGCACCAGCGCCAGGCCGGCCATCAGCAGCAGCGCCATGAACGGCGTGGTCTTCCAGATCTCCGCCAGCATGATGATCGCCAGCGAACTGGCCCGCTCGGTCAGCGGCGCGCTGCCGTCGAACAGGTTCGCCAGGTAACCGGTGCCCGGCGTCCAGGCGTACCGCCAGGAGAACGCGGCGACCACCGTGACGATCCCGTACGGGATCAGCGCCGCGGTGCGGACGATGCCCCGACCGACCAGCGTCCGGTGCATGATCAGCGCCAGGCCCATGCCCAGCACCAGCTCCACCGCGACGGTGACCACGGTGATCAGGGCGGTCACCCCGAACGCGGTCCACCAGAACTGGTTGGTCAACACGGTCGCGTAGTTCTCCAGCCCGACGAACTCGCGCTGATCCGGGAAACGCAGGTCGAAGCGCTGCAGGGACAACCACACCGAGTAGAGGATCGGGTACGCGGTGACCAGCAGCATCACCAGCGCGGCCGGCGCGCAGAGCAGCAGCCCGAGCCGCCGCTCGGCCCGCTTGTTCTCGCTCAGCGCAGCCTTGGTCCGGCGGCGGCCCCGCTGCGCCGGCACCGCGGCGTGCCGCCCGGCGCCGCGTTCGGCCTCGGCGGCGACGTCCGCGCCGGCCGGGGTGGCGTTGACGCTCACGGGAGGACCCCCTTCGACTCGAGGGCGTCGCCGATGGCCTTGCGCAGCTCATTGGCCGTCTGCTCAGGCCGGATCGCCGACGGCGGCGACAGCATCGCCGACATCACCGTGGAGATGCTCTGGTACGCCGGGGTCAACGGCCGGACGGCCGGCTCCTTCAGCTCCTCCAGGATGGTCTCCTTCATCGGGTACGCCTTGTCCATCTCCGGGTCGTCGTAGACCCGCTCGATGGTCGGCGGCACGCCGTCGTTGACCGCCGAGAACTTCTGGTGCTCGGCGTCACGGAGGCACCGGGCCGCCTCGAAGGACTCCGTCGGGTGCTTCGAATAGGTGCTGACCGCCAGGTTGACCCCGCCGATGGTGACCTTGCTCGGGGTGTGCGCGTCGATGCCCGGCACCCGCGCCCACTTGACCTTCTTCGCCATCTCCGGCGCCGCCTCCTGCATGGCCGGGTAGACGAACGGCCAGTTGACCTCGAAGGCGCCCCCGCCGGACTGGAACTCCAGCCGCACCGGGTCCTCGGTGGCGTTGCTGAACGACGGCGACGTCACGCCCGACGTGGCGAGCTTGCGCAGCTGGTCGAGGGCCTTGACGGCACCCGCGTCCATCGCCGCCCGCTTGCCGTCGTCGCTGAGGATCTTCCCGCCGGCGCTCTCCGCGAGCGTGTTGTAGAGGACGACCAGGCCCTCGTACTGGGCGCCCATGGTGAGCACCTGGTACGGCTTGCCCTGCTCATTCAGCCGCTGGGCGGCGGAGATCATCTCGTCCCAGGTCTTCGGCGGCTCCGGCACCAGGTCGGTGCGGTACCACAGCAGCTGCACGTTGGTGTTCTTCGGCGCGGCATAGAGCTTGCCCTCGTACCGGGCGGTGTCCAGCGGGCCGGCCAGGGTGCCCTGCTCCGCCTCCGCCTTGGCCTGGCCGGTCCACTCCCGAATCCAGTGCGCGCTGGCGAACTCCTGGGTCCACGTGACGTCGAGGCCGAGCACGTCCATCCCGCTGTCCTGCGCGGCCAGCCGACGCACCATCTGCACCCGCTGGTCGTCGGCCTGCCGGGGCAGCACCCGGTAGACGATCCGGTAGCGCCCCTGGGCCTGGGCGTTGCAGTCGTCGACCACCTTCTGCAGGTTCTGCTCCGGCGGGTAGTACAGGTTGATCGTCGGCGTACCGGCGTCTGCACCGGAACCGCACGCGGCCAACGGCGCCACCAACGCCAGTGCGGCGGCTGCCGCCGCCGCGCGCCTGCCGGGCCGCCGCCGCACCGCGGCGTCGCCGGGGTCCCTCGTCATCGCCCTCCCCCTTTCGTCGGCGAAGGCCGGGGAAGTCGCCCGTGCCCCGGCGCACGGCGAGACGGTCGGGGCCGGCCGGCGACAGACCCACCCCGGCCCCAGGCGTTTCGTGCGCCTGACAGTGCCCGACCTGCCACAGCGCGAAACCTGACCGCCACGCGAGGAGCCCGACAGGGGCGTCCTGTGAGCCAGGTCACGCCCTTCCGTCGCTCCCGCGCCATCGGGCGGTGTCGGAGCCGGGCGGCATAGTGGGGGCACGATCGCGAGCTTCAAAGACCTCTGCATGGACACCGCCGACGCCCACCGGCTCGGCGCCTTCTGGGCCGCCATCCTCGACGCGGAACTCGTCGACCTCGGCGACGGCGACACCCGGATCGATCCCCGGACAGCCGCCACCAAGGCCGAGTCGATCTGGGTCAACACGGTGCCCGAACCGCGTACCGGCAAGACCCGGGTCCACCTGGACCTGCGGCTCGCCGAGCCGGAACCGGCCGCGCTGCTGGCCGCCGGCGCGCGGCTGGTCCGCGAGCCGGACGCCGAGATCAGCTGGTGGGTGCTGGCCGACCCGGAGGGCAACCAGTTCTGCGCCTTCCGGCCGCGCGAGGGCACCCGGCCCGGGGTCTTCGAACTGGTGGTCGACAGCGCCGACCCGGGCTCCCAGGCCAGCTGGTGGGCCGGGGTGGTCGGCGGCCGGGTGGAGACCACCGACGAGGGCGCCGCCTCCGTGGTGGGCGCGGCCGGCTTCCCCTGGGATCACTGGGTCTTCGACCCCGTGCCCGAGCGCAAGCGGGTGAAGAACCGGGTGCACTGGGACGTCGACCTGACCGGCCCGGACCCCACCGCGCTGATCGCGGCCGGCGCGACCCTGCTGCACGAGCCCACCGACACCACCCGGTGGTGGGTGATGGCGGACCCGGAGGGAAACGAGTTCTGCGCCTTCCCCTCGCGTCCCAACCAGTGAGCGGCGCACCTACCCAGCCCGCGCCCGCTCCGCTAGCGTTTCACTAGCCCCGCAGCCAGCGCGTTCGCCGTCGACGTCGATACGCCTCCGGCCGACCCAAGCCCGCCCTTTCGGTTGGTTCTCGCGCGAACACGCCTCTGCGGCACCACCGGCTGGGCAGGATCGTCCCAACCGAGGAGGTCCGTCGTGCAGGACACCACCCGCGCTCTCGCCCTGATGTTCGAGGTGAGCGGCCTGCCCCCGGTCAAGACCGAGGCCCTGTCCATCTTCGCCGCCGGGCACCGGCAGGCGGCAAGAGTCCGCGCCCTGCTCCAGGCCGCCTGTGAGGCGGCCCAGCGCACCGGTTGGACCCCGCTCGCCGGCCCGATCGAGGTGGACCTGACCCTGCGCTGCCCGCCCGGGCACCGCACCGCCGACGCCAGCACGCTGCTGGGCGGGGTGTGCGCGGTGCTGCAGGACAAGAAGCGGGTGGCGAACATCGGCCTGGCCCACCTCGGGGTGCTGGTCGACGTCGCCCTCTACGCCGACGACCGGCAGATCCGCCGGCTGTCGTACGCGGAGGAACCGGCGGAGGACTTCTCGTACCAGGTCCGGGTGGCCGCCGTACCGGCGGTGGTTTGACCGACGGCCGCGGTGGGGTATCGCGGACGCCGACGAAGGGAGCAGCATGTCGGAGCCACACGTCACGCTCGACCCGAGCGGGCTCGACCCGGTACAGCAGAAGCTGCGCGGCCCGCTGGAGGATCAGCTGACCTCGGCCCTGCAGGCGGCCACCGAGCGGGTCCGCGCCGGCTACGCGGGCGAACCCGTCGAGGAGGTCTGCCGCCGGCTGCTCGACGAGACCCGCGCCGGCTTGCACCCGGACATCGCCGCCGGCTTCAACCCGGACATGGACGAGTTCTGCCGGGTGGCCGTGGCGATCGTCCGCGGCGCGACGTCCTGAGGCACGCCTCATCCGACCGCGTTGGCCGTCCGGCCGGGCCGTTCGGTGCCGCCCGCGCCGGTCAGCTACCGCCACCCGTCCCCGAGGCGACGTGAGTGCCGCCCACCCGCCGGTCAGCCTCGCCGCACGTCCACCGAGACGACGTGGGTGCCGTCCGGCCGGGTCGACTCGCCCAGCCGCACCGGCGGCCGCGCGCCCGAGGTCTGCACCCCGAGGCCGAAGCTGACGTGTCCCTCGAAGTCCCCGGTGGGTGCCCAGCCGCGCAGCGTCGGGTAGCCGATGGTCCGCGGCGGCGCGCCCACCGTGCTGCGGCCGCCGCTGTCGTGTGCCAGGGCCGGGTCGAAGCGCACCGCGAGGAAGGCGTTGCCGGGCAGGCTCACCGGCACGCCGCTGCCGTCGGACTCCACGCGTGAGACGTATCCGACCTGGTAGGACGGGGTGGGGCCACGGAAGGCGAAGGAGATCCGGCTGAACCCCTCGGCCGGATGGTCACCGGCCTGGATCTGCACCAGGACGGGCAGCGGCTCCCCGGGCGTCGGGGTGACCGGCACCCCGACCTGGTGCGTCACCCGGGCCGGCGAGGAGGGTACCGCCCACCCGTAGGTCACCCGCCAGTCCCCGATGGCGGGGGGCGCGGCGGTCGTGGCAGCCGGGGTGGCGGCGGGCGTGGTGGCGGCGGCGGTCGCGCCGGGCGCGGGCGCCGTCGAGGGCGCCGTGGTCGCGCCGTCGTGGTCGGTCGTCGTCGTGCAGGCCGCCGCGAGCAGCACGACCACGCTGGCCAGCAGTGGTACGCGCTGAGGTGTCATGACTCAGTGTGACGCCGACGGGCAGGCCACCACCACGGCCCGATTGTGCTGTGCGGCGGCCCGTTCGAGCTGCCGCCGGACGGCGCCGAGACAGTACCCGGCCCGGTGCCGTTGCGCTGCTCAGCCGGCGAGGTCGAGCGACTTCGCCGCCACCAGCCCGAGCAGCAGCAGCGTGAGCCCCACCAGCACCGCCGCCTGCACCAGCGTCCGCCGCTTCGCCGGCGCGTACGCCAGCCCGACGGCGGCGGCGCCGCCGGCCAGGAGGCCGCCCAGGTGCCCCTCCCACGAGGTCCAGCCGGCGGAGAAGACCATCCAGATGAGGAACGGGATGATCACCCGGTTGGGGTCGATCGGGCGGTGGTGCAGCCGCCGGGTCAGCACGAAGTAGCAGCCGGCCAGCCCGTAGACCGCGCCGGAGGCGCCGACGGCGGCCTGGTGCGGGGAGACCAGGAAGACCAGGACCGACCCGCCGAGCGCGGACAGCAGGTAGACGGCGAGGAAGCGCACCGCGCCGAGCCGCTCCTCGATGACCCGGCCAAGCACCCAGACCCAGTACAGGTTGAACACGATGTGCAGGATGCCGAGGATGCCCTGGGTGGGCAGCAGGTGCAGGAAGGCGGAGGTGATCAGCCGGTACCACTCGCCGTGCGCGATCCCGATCAGCTGGTATCCGTCGTAGGCGCCGCCGTCGTCGACGTACCGCTGGCCGGCGTCGTCGACCAGCCCGGTGCCCAGGCTGTCGAACTGGTCGAGGATCGCCGGGTGGACCAGCTCGGCCAGGTAGGCCAGCACGTTGAGCGCGATGAGCACGTACGTCACCACGGTCCGGGTGGTCACCCGGCCACCGAAGACGGTGCGGGCCTGGCGGACGGTGCGGTTCTCGTCGCGTATGCACTCCGGGCAGCGGTGCCCGACCGGCGCCTCCCGCATGCAGTCCGGGCAGATGGGGCGGTCGCAGCGGGTGCAGCTCAGCAGCGTCTCCCGCTTGGGGTGCCGGTAGCAGGTGGCGGTCGCCTCATCGCCGGAGGGCTGGCCGGTGCTGATCGTGTCCATGAGGTGGGGGTCTCCCCGGGTCGTTCGTGGCCGACGTGCCGCCGAGCCTCCGGCCGTCGGCCGGAGGCTAACCAACTTGATTAGGAATCGTCGGTGATCATAGGTTAGCCGTGTGGACGGTGGCGCTTCGTCTTTGGGCTGGTTCGGGGGAGATTCCGGTGAGGTGGGCCGGTCGTGATCGCGGGTTCTCCTGGATCGATGTCGAGGCGATGAGCCGGTGACCGGGAAGCTGCCGCTGGCTGAGGGCGAGACTTCCCGCACCGCTTGCGCCCGCACGTTGCTCCGATCAGGGGTGGACGAGGAGAGCGGTGAGGTCCTGTCGCAGGCGGTGCTTGCGCAACGGATCGGCTGGTGTGCCGATCTGGTGGCGGGGATGGTCTCCAGCCTGTTGGCGGAGCGGTGGAACTCCGTGGATGCGGAGGTGTTGGCCTCCGGCGTGGACGCTGGTGGCCGGAAACTTCCGTCGAACGCGTGGATGGCGCTGCGACGCTTGGGCTGGACGATCGCCACGCCGGTGGGTGTGAGGGTCAATGACCGGATCGTGCGGATGGCGCAAGAGCAGGCGGGGCGCGCACTTCGCTCGGCGTCGTGGCGTGCTGACCTGACAGCCGGGGTCCTGGCGACCTGGCCGGCCGATCCGCATAAGCGCACCGCGCAGGAGTGGGAACAGGTACGCCAGGCGGTTCCGGGCGGGGAGCATCTACCGTCGAGCATTATCAAGTCCCGCACCCGGCAGGCCGCCAGGTTCCATGCCGCCCATGGCCGTCTGCCGGTAGACGTGTTCGAGCTCGAAGGCGTCCCAAGGGTCGCGCGGATGCTGCTGCTGGCCGCGTGTGACCGGCAGCAGGCCACCATCGAACGCAGCGACACCAACCCGGGCAGGGTGTTGCTGCGGTTGCAGTTGCCCACCCGCCCAGATCCGCGAGCCTATGCGGATTGGACGTGGGTGGCCTGTCCGATCATCCTGCCGCCCACGGTCCCCGCGGGCGCGGTGGTGCACCTGCCCACCCTGCGCGTCACCGGCCG
>NZ_JBUEGB010000080.1:0-26917 GCF_054963695.1 Micromonospora sp. RTBAU3-60
CACCACCGGAACCGTCCAGGTTCGGACACCGTCCTACCCGCATGCGCCACCGACTACTTGCCCTGGCCTTCGCCGTCACGGGGATCATGCCGACCGGCTGCGCCGTCGACGGCTCGTCCGGTACGGCGCCGCAGAGCAGTGCGCCGTCAACCGACTCGGGCATCGAGGGGAGCACCATGGTCGACGGCGGCTGCCCCCTGATCAAGGACAACTCGCCCTGCCCGGACAAGCCACTGCCGGCCCGCCTGACCGCGACCCGACCCGGCTCCGACATCCCGGTCGCCACCGCCACCAGCGACGCCGACGGGCGGTTCCACCTCCCGCTGCCACCCGGCCATTACGTCCTGCACCCGAGCAACCTCACCGGCGGCATCCACCCCGCCGCCGCTCCCATCGAGGTCGAGGTCGACTCCGGCGCCTACACGACGGTCATGGTGCCGTTCGACTCCGGTATCAGATAGCCAGCGGAGGCCGCGCGCTCTAGCCTCCCATCAATGACAGGCGCTGTGCCTTCCCTCGGCGTTGCACATCTCGATGGGGACTGTGGATCTAACGGCACCTCTCTGTGTCAAGGCGTTGGCAACAGAGTGGTCTCCGTGTCGTGGATCATGGTGCGGTAGACAACGTCTGCGAGGGTGGTGGTGTCGTGCACTGTGGTTCGTCCGTCCTCGGGAAGCGGACCCGCCGAGTCGGGGGTGCGCACGTCGAGGCCACGCCGACGACTGGCGTGCGGCGTGTCACCCGCCCGACCCACCCGCGAGGTCGACGCCAACGCGCACAGGTTGTGCGCGCGGCCCGGGCAGGTCTTCGGACTCGTGGGCGCGACCGGATGCCGGTCGCCTACTGGCCGTCGCTTCCCAGGCCATCGGGTAGCCCAGTGCTGATGACGGCGGTCGTTCCCACTCACCGCTGCGGGGCAGTCCCGGATTCTCACCGGGTTCCCTCTTACGGCGCCCGACCAGTTCCTGGCCGAGCGAACCAGCGCTGTCCGGCAGCCTATCTGCCGCCGTGCGGGGCGTGAACGAACGCGGGCTCGGCTGTGAGGTACTTCCTTTGCCCACCTGCTCCGGGCGCTTGGCGACGTCGTAGCTTCAGCCGGCGTTCCGACCGCGGGACCATTGCCGCATGCGTGTCGGCACGACTGCTTCAGGGTGCAGGGGCGGGTGGGCGCCACCGGGGCGGCTGTGCCGCCGCCCCGGTGACGGTGCCTCAGAAGTCGTCGTCGAAGGTGACCGCCCCGCTCACTCCGACCTGGTACGCCGATACCCGGCGTTCGAAGAAGTTGGACAGCTCCTGCACGTCCTGCAGCTCCATGAAGGCGAACGGGTTGGTCGACCCGTACACCGGTGGGATGCCGAGTTGGGTGAGCCGCCGGTCGGCGACGTGCTGGAGGTACTGGCGCATGTCGACCAGCGTCAGTCCGGGTACTCCTTGGCCGAGGAGGTCCTCGGCGAACTGTGCCTCGCAGTCGACGGCTTCGGCGAGCATCTGCCGGACCTGGTCGGCGAGGTCGTCGTCGAACAGGTCCGGCTCCTCCCGGCGGACGGTGTCGACGACGTCGAAGGCGAACGCCATGTGCATCGACTCGTCGCGGAACACCCAGTTGGTGCCGGAGGCGAGGCCGTGCAGCAGGCCGCGGGAGCGCAGGAAATAGACGTAGGCGAACGCGCCGTAGAAGAACAGGCCCTCGATGCAGGTGGCGAAGCAGATCAGGTTGAGCAGGAACGCCCGCCGGTCCTGCTTGCTCCGTAGCTCGCGCAGATTGTGCAGGGAGTCGATCCACCGGAAGCAGAAGTCGGCCTTGCGGCGGATCGACGGGATGTTCTCGATGGCGGCGAACGCCGCGGCGCGTTCGGTCTCGTCGGGCACGTAGGTGTCGAGGAGGTTGAGGTAGAACTGGACGTGCACCGCCTCTTCGAACAGTTGCCGGGACAGGTAGAGGCGGCCTTCGGGGCTGTTGACGTGCTGGTAGAGGTTGAGCACGAGGTTGTTGGCGACGATGGTGTCGCCGGTGGCGAAGAACGCGACGAGCCGGCTGACCAGGTGGCGCTCGGCGGGGGAGAGCCGGTCGAGGTCGGTCAGGTCGGCGTGCAGGTCGACCTCCTCGACGGTCCAGGTGTTGCGGATGGCGTCGCGGAAGCGGTCGAAGAAGTGCGGGTAGCGCATCGGGCGGAGGGTGAGGTCCATCCCGGGGTCGAGCAGCATCGGTGTGGTCTCCGTGGTGGTGTGGGTCGGGGTGGTCACTGGCATGCCTCGCACGCCTCGGGGTCTTCCAGCGAGCAGGCCAGCGCCTCCGCATCGAGGCTCACGGTGGGAATCACGCTGGAGACGGTGGCTTGCTGGATCCGGGTGGCCGGGCGGGAGCGCAGGTAGTAGGTGCTCTTCAGCCCGCTCTTCCAGGTGTACAGGTACATCGAGGAGAGCTTGCCGATCGTCGGCGTGGCCAGGAACAGGTTCAGCGACTGGGACTGGTCGATGAAGGGTGCACGGGCGGCGGCCAGGTCGATCAGCGCCCGCTGAGGCAGCTCCCACGCGGTGCGGAACAGCTCCCTCACCTCCGCCGGCAGCTCCGCGACCTCCTGGACGGACCCGTCGGCGCGTTTGATCGCCGTCCGGATTTGCTCGGTCCACAGCCCGCGGGCCTTGAGTTCGGCGACCAGGGCGGTGTTGACCTGGAGGAACTCCCCGGAGAGGGTTTCGCGTTTGAACAGGTTGGACACCTGCGGCTCGACGCACTCGTAGCAGCCAGCGATCGAGGCGATGGTGGCGGTCGGGGCGATCGCGACCAGCAGCGAGTTGCGCAGCCCGTGCGCGGCCACCCGCTCCCGCAGCGCGTCCCAGCGCGCGGTCTGGCTGCCGGTGACACCCCACAGGTCCGGTTGCAGCTGCCCACGCGCCGCCCGGGTCTGCGCGAAGGCGGGGTGCGGGCCGTGCCGTTCGGCAAGGTCGGCGGAGGTTTCGAGGGCGGTCAGGTAGAGCTCTTCGCTGATCCGGGTGGACAGCTCCCGCGCGGCGGGGGAGTCGAACGGCAGCCGCAGCGCGAAGAACACGTCCTGTAGGCCCATCATGCCGAGGCCGACTGGCCGCCAGCGGGGGTTGCTCGCCGCCGCCTGCGGGGTCGGGTAGTAGTTGATGTCGATCACCCGGTCGAGGAAGGTGACCGCGGTGCGGACGGTGTGCCGCAGCCGCTCCCAGTCCAGGTCGTCCCCGGCCAGGTGGGCGGCCAGGTTCACCGAGCCCAGGTTGCACACCGCGGTCTCGGCGTCGCTGGAGACCTCGATGATCTCGGTGCACAGGTTCGACAGGTGCACCACGTTGCCGGGCTCCGCGGTCTGGTTGCAGAGCCGGTTGGCGGCGTCCTTGAACGTCATCCACCCGTTGCCGGTCTGCGCGAGGGTGCGCATCATCCGCCCGTACAGTTCCCGGGCCGGTACCTGCCGTACCCAGCGGCCCTGCGCCTCCGCCGCCCGGTACGCGGCGTCGAACTCCTCACCCCACAGGTCGGGCAGCTCCGGAACCTCGTCCGGGTCGAACAGCGACCACATCCCGTCGGCCTCCACCCGGCGCATGAACTCGTCCGGAATCCAGTTCGCCAGGTTCAGGTTGTGCGTACGCCGGGCGTCCTCGCCGGTGTTGTCCCGCAGCTGCAGGAACTCCTCGATGTCCGGGTGCCACGGCTCCAGATAGACGCAGGCGGCGCCCTTGCGCCGGCCGCCCTGGTTCACCGCCGCGACGCTGGCGTCCAGTGTCCGCAGCCACGGCACGATGCCGTTGGACCGCCCGTTCGTGCCGCGAATCAGCGCCCCGCGGGAGCGGACCCGGGAGAACGCGATGCCGATGCCGCCGGCGAACTTGGACAGGTTGGCCACCTGCGCGTACCGCTGGTAGATGGAGTCCAGCTCGTCGCGGGGCGAGTCCACCAGGTAGCAGGACGACATCTGGGTGTGCCGGGTGCCGGAGTTGAACAGGGTCGGCGAACTCGGCAGGTACGCCAGGCTCGACATCAGCCGGTAGAAGTCGATCGCCTCGTCCGGCGTGTGCGACAGGCCGCACGCCACCCGCAGCAGCCAGTACTGCGGCGTTTCCAGCACCAGCCGGCTGGTCGGGTGCCGCAGCAGGTACCGGTCGTAGACGGTGCGCAGCCCGAAATACTCGAACCGCAGGTCACCGGACAGGTCGACCGCCTCGTCGAGGATGCGGGCGTGGGCGGCCACGAACGCAGCGGTGTCGTCGCCGATCAGCCCTTCGGCGTGGCCGTGGCGGATCGCCTGGCTGAACGAGGTGATGCCTTGGCCGCGTACCTCCTTGTCGACGTAGCCGGCGAGCAGGCGGGCGGCGAGCCGCGAGTACTGCGGTTCCTCGCCGATCAGCTCGGCCGCGGTCTGGATCGACAGCCGATCCAACTCGTCGGTGCTCGCACCGTCGTACAGCCCGCTGATGGTGCGGGTCGCCACCCGCAGCGGGTCAACGTCGGTGAGATCCGCGGTCCACCGCTCGACCGCCCGGACGATCCGGTTGACGTCGACCGGTTCGAGGTCGCCGTTGCGCTTGCGGACGTGCATCTGCACGCGCCGCTGCCCGGGTAGAGCCGCATCCCCGGGCGTTCCATCGACGACGGGGTGGACGTCGGTGACTGTCACTACTCACTCCTCGCGAGCTCGAGACCGGATGGGCCTCGGCGCGCGGGGGTGCAGACACCGACGGACACGCGCCGGCATGGCGGTGTCCCGTGGGCGTCGGCCGTCCCGCGCGGCCTCGGACCGTCACACGCCGGGTCGGGGCGTGTGACGCGCTGGCAGGTCTTCGGACTCGCGGGCACGACCGGACGAAACCGGTCTCCTACTGGCCGTCGCTTCCCAGACCGAGGATGGTCCAGTGCTGATGACGGCGGTCGTTCCCACTCACCGCTGCGGGGCAGTCCCGGATTCCCACCGGGTTCCCTCTTGCCTCGACCGCCCTCGCTGAGGACGGCCGAACCAGCTGCGTCAGACACCATATATGGCCGCATGCTTGGTTGAGCAACACCAGATGTCGCGTCGGCGTGTCAGATCCGTCTCACAGTTGCGCGCTGTTCGCAGCGGGACGGCGGTGCGTGGCCGGGGCCGGAGCGGTTGCTGCTGCCCATGACGGAGAAGCGGCTGGCGAGGGTGCCCGGACGCGCCGATGATCGGGCGCTTATTGCCAAAGTTTGGCAACTACGTAATGCTGGCAGCAGTGGGCGGGCGTTCCGGCTCGCGATGATCCGCACCTCGCCGGGACACCTGCCCGCTGCGCGGTCGCCAATGAGGAAGGAGCCCGGCCGGTGGGCGTCTACACGCTGCCCGACATGCCGTACGACTACGGTGCGCTGGAGCCGGCGATGTCCGGCGAGATCCTGGAGCTGCACCACAGCAAGCACCACGCGGCGTACGTGAAGGGCAGCAACGACACCCTGGACCAGTTGGCCGAGGCGCGGGACAAGGGTGACTTCGCGGCACTGGTCGGGTTGGAGAAGGCCCTCGCGTTCAACCTGTCCGGGCACGTGCTGCACTCGATCTTCTGGAACAACCTGTCCCCAGAAGGTGGTGACCGCCCGGACGGGGAGCTGGCCGCCGCGATCGACGAGCACTTCGGCTCGTTCGACGGTTTCGCCGGACAGCTGTCCGCGGCGACGAAGGGCGTGCAGGGCTCCGGCTGGGGTGTGCTGGCCTGGGAGCCGCTCGGCCGGCGGCTGATCGTGGAGCAGGTGTACGACCACCACGGCAACGTCGGGCACGGCAGCACCCCGTTGCTGGTCTTCGACGCCTGGGAGCACGCCTACTACCTGCAGTACCGCAACGTGCGTCCGGACTACGTGGACCGGCTGTGGGACCTGGTGAACTGGGCCGACGTCACCGCCCGCTTCGACGCTGCCCGCGCGGCTTCGCCGAAGCCGTGACCGGCGTGCCGGGCCTGTCCCGGTCGCGACGGGACTCGTCCTCGCGCTGGTCCGGCCAGCCGTCCAGTCCCGGGATGGGCTGGTTCAGGAGTTGGCCTTGCAAGTCGTCGACGCGGCGCAGCCGCCACCGGCCTGAGCAATCCCCGTGGGCACGGTCGGCAAACGCGACTGCTAGCCCGACCAGTCACGCACTCTGTTCCATCGGCTCGGCACGAGTGGCCGTGGCCTCCGCAACCACAGGAGCACATCATGGGTAAGCCTCTGTCCACCCGAGTGACGGCGCTGGCCGCCGCCGTCCTGGTCGCAGCCGGCTGCTCGTCGCCGGCGATCCCGACGGACGCCGCGCGCGGTGCCGGAACGCTGGTCGTGGCGACCTCGGGTGAGCCGGACACCCTGAACCCCGTGCTGAACTATGGCGTCGACGGCGGTTCGTTGATCTTCGACGGTCTGGTGGCCCGCGATGCTCGCAACCAGCTGGTGCCGGCGCTGGCCCGGGAGCTGCCCACCGTGTCGGCGGACGGGAAGACGGTCACGGCGAAGCTACGCGACGGGGTCCTGTTTCATGACGGCAGCCCGTTGACCGCCCAGGACGTCGTCTTCACCTATCGGACGGTGCTGGACCCGAAGGTCGACTCCACTCTGCGCTCGGATCTGGACATGCTCGTCTCGGCCGCCGCGCCGGACCCGTCGACCGTGGTGTTCACCCTGAAGTACGCCTACGCGCCGTTCCTGCAGCGGTTGGCGCTGGGCATCGTGCCCGCGAAAGCCTTGGCCGGTAAGGACGTCAACACCGCCGAGTTCAACCGCAAGCCCGTCGGGACCGGCCCCTACCGGGTGACGTCGTGGACGCCGGGAGACCGGCTCGTGCTCGCGGCCAACGAGAAGTACTGGGGTGGCAGGCCGGCAAACTCGGGTGTGGTGGTGGCGTTCGTCGCCGACGACAACGTGCGTGCCCAGCGGATGCGGGCGGGGGAGTTCGACGCGGCGGAGCTGGCGCCGAAACTGGCCGCCGGGTTCGACAAACAGGGCGGGTACCGGGTGCAGCGGGTGCCCACCGCCGACTACCGGGGCGTGATGCTGCCGATGGGCAACCCGGTCACCGGCGACCTGGCGGTGCGGCGGGCGCTCAACGCGGCGGTGGACCGCCAGGCGATGGCGGCCGGCGTGCTCGGCGGGGCGGGGGAGCCGGCGTTCGGGCCGGTGCCGCCGTCCTCGGAGTTCGCCGAACCGTCCATTGCCGGCAAAGCCGCCGCCGACCTGGCTGCCGCGACCGCCGCCCTCGACGCCGCCGGCTGGAAGCCAGGCCCGGACGGCGTCCGGGTCAAGGGCACCCGGCAGGCCACGTTCACGCTCATGTATCCCGCCACCGACAGCCTGCGCAAGGAACTGGCCCTCGCGGTCACCGCCGACGCGAAGAAGGCCGGCATCAAGGTGACGCCCGAAGGGCTGACCTGGGACGCGATGACCCCGCGGATGAAGACCGACGCCCTGATCATGGGACACGGCACCCCGTACGACCCGGACTTCGTCTCCTACAAGCTGTTCCGGTCCGAGTTCGCCGGCCAGGGCTTCTTCAACCCCGGCTCATACAAGTCCCCGGTCGTTGATAAGGCGCTGCAGGACGGCCGTGACGACGCCGACCCCGCCGCCCGTAAAGCCGCCTACGCCACGTTCCAGAAGCAGCTCGCCGCCGACGTGCCGTGGGTGTTCCTCACCTACCTGCAGCACACCTACGTGGTGAAGGACACGGTGGCCGGGGTGACACCACGGGTCGAACCGCACGAGCACGACGTCGCCAACAGCCTCTGGTGGAACGTCCACACGTGGACGAAGAAGCCGTGACCGCGACCACCCCGGTCGGCGAGCCGACGGCGACGGCCCAGTCGAAGGCTCCGGCCCGCCGGCGGAGGTTGGCGGGTGCCGGCGCGCTGGTCCGCCGCCGGCTCCTGGTCGCCGTACCCGTGCTCGCGGCCACCAGTGTGGGGATGTTCGCCCTCGGCGCGGCCTCCCCGATCGACCCCGCCCAGCAGTACGCGGGCGCGGCAGCGTTCACCACCAGCGAAGAGAACCTGGCCCAGATCCGCGCGAACTGGGGAGTCGACGACCCGCTGCCGGTGCAGTACGCCCGGTGGGTCGGCAACCTGCTCCGCGGTGACCTGGGCTGGTCGACCAGCCGGCACGAGCCGGTCACCTCGGTGCTGGCCGCCCGCGCCGGCTGGACCCTGCTGCTCGTCGGCGCCGCTCTCGCGCTCGTCCTTGTGGCGAGCCTGCTGCTGGGTACCTTCGCCGCATACCGGCGTGGCGGCTGGTTCGACCGGGGGCTGCGCGCCACCGCGTACGCGGTGCAGTCGATGCCGGTGTTCTGGATCGGTCTGGCCGCGATCGCCGTGTTCGCCCTCAGCCTGGGATGGCTGCCTGCCGGTGGGCTCACCGACGTCACCGCCACCGGCACGGACCCCGCCGACGTGGCGCGGCACCTGATCCTGCCGGTGGCCGTCCTGGCGATCTCCCAGGCGCCGTGGTTCGTACTGTTCATCCGCGACGCGGTCGCCGACAGCCTCCGCGACGACCACGTCCTCGCCGCCCGCGCCCGGGGCCTGCCCGGCCGCACCGTCCTGTTCGGCCACGCGCTGCGTACCGCGCTGCTGCCGTTCCTCACCCTGGTCGGCACCCACCTGCCCGAACTCGTCGGCGGCGCGGTGCTGGTGGAGACGGTGTTCTCCCTGCCCGGTCTCGGCGCGGTCACCGTGCAGGCCGCGCTGGGCGCCGACTTCCCGCTGCTCGCCGCGACCACTCTGGCCACCACCGTCGTGGTGTTGGCCGCGAACCTCGCCACCGACCTCGCCTACGCCGCAGCCGACCCACGGGTACGCCTCGATGACTGATCTTGCCCTGCCCGCCCGCCAGCGGCGGCCGAAACTGCGTGCCGGGCGTGCCGGCGTCACCGTCGCGGCGGCGCTGCTGGTCGGTGCGGTCGCCGCCTGCCTGCTCGCCCCGGTTCTGTGGCCGCTCGACGAGAGTGCCGTGGACCTGGCGCGTACCCGACTCGCGCCCTCCTGGCAGCACTGGGCCGGCACCGACGATTTGGGCCGCGACGTGGCGCTGCGCAGCCTCTACGGGCTGCGGGTCTCCCTGCTCGTCGGCGCGGTCGCCGCGCTCGTGGCCACTGTCATCGGCGGCCTCGTCGGCGCGGTTGCCGGCACCGTCGGCGGGCTGGTCGACCGGGTACTGATGCGGGCGGTCGACACCATCGCGGCGTTGCCGCACCTGCTGCTGGGCATCTTCATCGTGGCGATGCTGCGCCCCAGCCTCGGCGCGGTGATCCTGTCCATCGGGCTGACCCACTGGCTGTCCACCGCCCGCATCGTCCGTTCCGAACTGCTCAGCCTGCGCACCCGCCCGTTCATCGACGCCGCCGTCTCCGGCGGGGCCAGCCGGGTCCGGGTGCTCACCCGGCACCTGCTGCCGCACGTGCTGCCCCGGCTGGCGCTGGCGACCACGCTGATGGTGCCGCACGCCGTCTGGCACGAGACCGCCCTGTCCTTCCTCGGCCTCGGACTGCCCCCGCACCTGGCGTCGATCGGCAACATGATCAACGATGGGCAGCGGTCGCTGCTCACCGGCGCCTGGTGGGCCAGCATCGTCCCCGGCCTCGTCCTGGTCGCCGTCACCCTCGCCCTGGCCACCCTCACCAGCCGGTGGCGTGACCTCCTCGACCCCCGCGTCCGAGCGGAGCTGCACCTGTGACCACCAGCGCCCCGGCCATCCCCGACATCAACGTCACCCACCACGTACCCGCCCTGCTGGAGGTCGACGGGCTGACCGTCCAGTTCCGGCTCCGCGACGCCGTGGTCCACGCCGTCACCGACCTGCGCCTGCAGGTGCACCCCGGGGAACTCGTCGCGGTCGTCGGCGAGTCCGGGTGCGGCAAGTCCGTGCTCGCCCACGCCCTGCTCGGTCTGCTACCGGGCAACGCCACCGTCACCGGCCACGCCCGCCTGCACCCACCCACCGGCGAGCCGATCGACCTGATCGGCTGCGGTGAACGCCACCTGTCCCGTGTGGTGCGGGGACGCCAGGTCGGGCTGGTGCCGCAGAGCCCCGCCACCGCCCTCACTCCGGTCCGCACCGGAAGGCGGCTGCTGGAGGAGACTCTGCGTGCCCACGGCCACCCCCGACGCGACGCCACACCAGCCGCCGACCGGCTTGCCGCCGACGTCGGCCTCGACCCGGCTGACCTCGACCGGTACCCCCACGAACTGTCCGGCGGAACGGCGCAACGCCTGGCCACCGCGCTCGCCCTCGCCCCCGAGCCGCCGCTGCTGCTGGCCGACGAACCCACCACCGGCCTGGACCGGCCGCTGGTCGACCACACCCTCGACCTGCTACGCCGCCGCTGCGACACCGGCGCGGCCGTTGTGCTCATCACCCACGACCTCACCGCCGCCCGTCGAGTCGCCGACACCATCGCCGTCATGTACGCCAGCCGCATCGTCGAACACCGCCCGACCGACGCCCTGTTCACCGCACCGGCCCACCCCTACACCGCCGGGCTGCTCGACGCCCTACCGGAGCGGGCCTTCCGACCCGTCCCCGGCCACCCGCCCATGCTCACCGACCTGCCCACCGGGTGCGCGTTCGCCCCACGCTGCGACCACGCCACCGACGTCTGCCACGACCCGCCCGGCCCGAGCGGGGACGGTGCCGGCCGGGTCGCCTGCCACCACCCCCTGACCACCGGAGTGCGGGCATGACCGGCCTCGCCGCGCACCAGGTCACCGCCTCCTACGGCCGGCAACGCGTCCTCGACCGCGTCGACCTGCACATCTCTCCTAAAGAGACAGTCGGCCTACGTGGTCCGTCGGGCAGCGGCAAATCCACCCTCGCCCGGGTCCTCGCCCTCCTGCACGCCCCCGACACCGGGCACATCACCCTCGACGGCAAGCCCGTCGTCGGCGTCAGGCACCGGCTGCCCGCCGCAATGCGGACCCGGGTCGCGATCCTGTTCCAGAGCCCCCGCGCCGCCACCGACCCCCGGCTCACCCTCGCCGACATCATCGCCGAACCACTGCGCGCTACCGGCACCCCAAGGCAAGACGCGGCCATGCGCGCGGCGGAACTGGCCGACCTCGTCGGACTCACCCCGGACCTGCTCACCCGGCGCCCACACGCCGTCAGCGACGGCCAACTGCAACGCGCCTGCCTGGCCCGCGCACTCGTCCACCAGCCCGACTACCTCATCTGCGACGAAGCCACCGCCATGCTCGACGCCTCCACCCAGGCCCACCTCGCCGCCGTCATCACCGACTACCAACGCCAACACGCCGCAGGGGTCCTGCTCATCACCCACGACCCTGCCCTGATGGCCCGCTGGGCCACCCGAACCCTCGACCTGCCCGTTAACCGGTAGACCCCGCCTCGGCGTCGCCCAACTGCTCACGCGTGCAGGGCTGTGGCCCACCGGCGACCAGTGGCGACGGCTCGCGCAACGGCACACGAACGGATCCGGTGATGACCGCGGCCGCCGCCTGGGAGCGGGGGCGTAGGAGGATCCAGCGGATCAGCGGACATCGCCGAACCGAGCCAGTGGGAGTCCTCGTAACGCCACATCGAACGCCGACAACACTCGCCGAAACCGCCTGGCCACTGTCGGCCTCGTCTCCGACCGCTGCCCCTCGCCGTAGCGGGTTGTCGTTGGGGAGATGGCCCCCGCCAGGTCAGCTCGAGCGGCGTTCCCGGCTGTCGGTGATGTCGGCATCGGCCATGGCGGTGACGAGGTCGTCGCGGGCGCGGGCGACCCTGGACCGGATCGTGCCGACGGGGCAATCGCAGACCTCTGCGGCTTCGGCGTACGAGAGGCCGAGCACCTGCGTGGCGACGAATGCTTCCCGCCGCTCGGGTGAGAGGTGGTCCAGGAGCCGCCACAGGATGACCTTGTCCTCGACCGGGAAGCCACGGGCGGCTCGCGAGTGTGTAGCGGCGTGCGAATCCTCCAGTGGGGCTGGCTGGGGTCGGGCGGCTGCGGCGCGGTGGTGGTCGACGACGACCCGCCGGGCGATCACGAACAGCCAGGTGCGGGCGGAGGAGGCGGCGGTGAACTTGGGCAGGCTGCGCAGCGCCCGCAGGTAGGTTTCCTGGGTCAGGTCGTCGGCCTCGTTCGGCCCGGCGAGGTGGGCGATGAGCCGCCATACCTGCTGCTGGGTGGCGCGGATGAACGCGGCCGCCGCGGCCTGGTCGCCTTGACCGGCGGCAAGGGCCAACCGGGTCGTGCGTGTCTTGTCGTCCACGTCCGGTCCTCCACGCTGCCGATGTTTCGCGGCCGCCATCCCGCCGTGGGTTGGGCAGCCCGGTGTCCTGACGGAGGAAGTTTCGTGCACCCTGCTCGTATGTTGAGTCGGAGCGGGCAGAACTTTTGCCATTTGCATAAAAAGTTGCCGATGCCTTGATTAAAGCCGCGGCGTCGCGAGGATGCCCTGATGCGTCGTCTCCCTCCGGCTCTTGGACGCGCAGCCTTGGGGCTGCTCGCGTTCGTCCTCGTCTCCGCGGTCGCTGTCCTCGGGTTCGCTGCGCCCGCGGCAGCTCACGGCACCTTGGCGATGTCCACCCCCGCGGAGGGGGCCACGGTGAACGAGCCGTTGGCGGCGGTGCAGCTCTACTTCACGGAGAAGGTCGCCGACAACGCGTACTTCACGATCACCGCGCCGGGGGGCGGACGGGTCGACAACGGCTGGAACCACGGGTCGCCCAAGCAGTTGGACAAGCCGGTACGGGAGTACTTCCTGGTCGCGGGGAAGTTCGAGCCGCGTGAGTACTCGATGGGCTTCCCGGCGGTGGTGACCCTGGCGTATCTGCCGGCCGTGGGGCAGTACTCGGTGAGCTACCTGTCGGTGGCCTCGGACGGTGAGCCGGTGCGAGGCACGCTGAGCTTCCGCTACACCGGGGCGGTGACGGCAGCGCCGCCGGGCTGGCGCCCGCCGACCAATCAGCCGGATCCGTCGCTGGTGGCGGCCGCCGAGCAGCACGCGACGTCCGGGCACGGGTCGGAGTCTTCGTCGCCGGCCGCGCTACCCGTGCCGTCGGGTCCGCCGGCCGCGCCACCGCTGTCGGCTGCCCCGCCCGCGGTGGCCGCTGCTTCGACGGCCCAGGATGACGAGGGTGGCCTCGGTTGGGTGGCGTGGACCGGCTGGGCGGTGGCAACTGCTGCGGCCGTGGCCGGCTTCGTGGGCTGGCGCCGCCCGGTTCCCGTAGGCAGGGCCCCCGGCCGGGACCGTATCTCGGGTGCGGCCGCGCGCCGGCAGAGCGCCGGCCCCCGCTCCAAGGGCCGAACGGGCGCGGCCGGTCGCGCCGGCGCCAACGGCACGGCCGCCGCATCGGGCTCCGGCGGCACGGGACGACGGGCCGCCGTCCCGGCGACGCGGAAGAACGGGGCGGTTGCCGTGACCGAGCCGTCGGCGACCGGGCAGGAGGCGACATTGGCGACTGCCGTCGCCACGGCGCGGCCCGCGGCCGCCGGCCGAGTCGTGGCTTCCGGCATGGCCGATCTCGCCCTGACGCTCGGGCCTCCGTCGAGCAACACGCGTTTCCCGCTGCTCGTCGGTGGGTTGGTGGTGGCCCTGCTGGCCGGGTTCGGGATCGGGCGGATCGGTATCGGCGACGAGCGGACCACCGGCGCGCCGACAGCCACGGCACCCGCCGGTGGGCCGTCTGCCACCCAGCGGGCGATGGTGGCCGGGGACGGGCATCAACATGCGCCCAGTACTGGGGCGCACTCGCATCCGGGTGACGGCAGCGCGGGCCAGTCGCAGGCGACCGGGACGACGGTCAGCGCTGGCGGCTACACGCTGCAGCCCATGCGGCGGTCCCAGTCGGCCGGCGTGAGCGTGGACTACCGGTTCCGGATTGTCGGAGCTGACCGGCAGGCGGCGACGCGCTTCACGGTCGTACACGACAAGCCGTTGCACTTGATCGTGGTGGGCCGCGACCTGAGCGGATACCAGCACCTGCACCCCACCATGGCGCCCGACGGCACCTGGAGCGTCCCGTTGAAGCTGGCCCGGGCCGGTGGATACCGCGTCTACGCCGACTTCTCCGTGACCGGGACCGGCGGCAGCCCACTGCCTCTGGTCCTGGGTGTCGACCACGACGTGCCGGGAGCGTACACCCCGGCCGCGTTGCCGCCGACGCAGCCGCAGGCGACGGCCGGGCCGTTCACGGTGTCGATGGACGGCACGCCCACAGTGGGGGTGGCGGCGCCGATGCTCTTCCGGGTCAGCCGCACCGGCACCCCTGGGCCGGTGCAGCTGCAGCGCTACCTGGGCGCGTACGGGCACCTGGTCGTTGTCCGCGAGGGCGACCTGGGCTATGTGCACGTCCACCCGGAGCAGGAACTGGTCGACGGGGCGGTCAAGGTCTGGCTGACCGCACCGAGCACGGGCCGGTACCGGGCGTTCCTCGACTTCCAGGTCGACGGGAAGGTGCACACCGCGCAGTACACGATCAACCTGGCCTGAGCGGAGTGATGCCTGCGGCGGCATGCGGTGGGCCGGTGCAATTGACACCGCGAGCAGTCGACGCCGGTTGCCGTCCGGGGCTGGTCAGCAGTGATCGCTGTGTGAGGAATCCTCAACCGACGTCAATATATTTCGGCGCTCGGGGAACCAACGAGGACCGGCAGACGACTCTATGACCGATCCAACCGGTGCTGGCTTTGGCAGTGCCGGCAAGGCCGGTGCCGTCGCACCCTGAACAAGGAGTTCTGCCTTGACCGTGGACAGCGACACCACGATCGACCAGACTTCCCGCGCTGCGGTGCGGCCTGCGCGGCGGGGAGTGTGGTCCCTGCTGCGGCCCCTGGTCCTGCGTCTTCACTTCTACGCGGGTGTCCTCGTCGCCCCCTTCCTGCTGGTGGCGGCAGTCAGCGGTGGGCTCTACGCGCTCAGTCCCCAGGTGGAACGGGTGGTCTACGCCGACCTACTCGAAGCGCCGGCGGTTTCCTCTTCGGCACGGGTGCCGCTGGCCGAGCAGGTCGCCGCCGCGACCAAGGTGAGCACGGTGGAGGGTCTGGTCGCGGTCCGGCCGGCCCCCGAGGGCGGTACCACCCGGGTGCTGTTCGACGACGGCACCATGGCGGAGTCCTACCGGCACGCGGTCTTCGTCGACCCCGCGACCGGCGCGGTGCTGGGGCAGGAAAAGGTGTACGGCACCAGCGGCTCCCTGCCGGTGCGCTCCTGGATCGACCAGTTGCACCGGTCATTGCACCTGGGGGAGGCGGGCCGGCTCTACAGCGAACTCGCCGCGTCCTGGCTGTGGGTGGTGGCACTGGGCGGGCTCATGCTGTGGGTGACCCGAATCCGCGCCCGCCGGTCGGCGCGCGCCGTCCTGCTTCCCGAGTCCGGCGCGCAGGGTCGGGCCCGAACCCGTTCCCGGCACGGCGCGCTGGGTGTGTGGCTGGTGCTCGGCATGCTCGCCCTGTCGGCCACCGGCCTGACCTGGTCGCGCCTGGCCGGGGACAACGTCACCGAACTGCGGTCTCGCCTGGGCTGGTCCACCCCGGCCCTGGTCACCACGACGGCTTCGGCCCCGGCTGAGGACACCACGGGCGGCCACGCCGACCATGGCGCCGCAACGGGCGGGACGCATGGTGTGGACGTTGGCGACATCGACAGGGTGTTCGCCGCCGCGCGGGCGGCTGACATCACCTCCGACCAGGTCGAGATCGGGTTACCCGCCGGGGCGGGGGCCACTTGGACCGTCACGGAGGTCCACCGCGCCTTCCCGACCGCCGTGGACGCCGCGGCCGTCGACCCCGCCACCCTGACCGTCACCGACACCGTGCGTTTCTCCGAATACCCGTTCATGGCCAAGCTCGCCCGCTGGGGCGTCGACATCCACATGGGCGTCCTGTTCGGACTGCCGAACCAGATCGCCCTCGCCGGCCTCGCCACGGGGCTGGTCGTCATGGTGGTCCTCGGCTACCGGATGTGGTGGCAGCGGCGCCCCACCACCGCCGCCCGGTGGCGTCCCGGCCCGGCCGTCCGGCGTGGTGGCCTGCGGGCGCTGCCGTGGCCCGGTCTGGCGGCGGTTGCCGTGGTCGCGATCATCTTCGGGGCCTTCCTGCCCCTGCTGGGAATCAGTCTGCTCGCCTTCCTGCTCGTCGACCTCGTCCTGGCTGCCTACGTGCGGTACACCACCCGGGCCCGGTGACCCGCCGGCAGGCGGAGGACGGGATCTCGCGGTGTTTCCGGCCGCCCCCGCATGGGAATACATCGACTTCTCCGGGCTGGCTCTGCTCGCGTGGTGGGCCGCTGGCAGCGCGCGTGTTGCAAGGACTGCTCCGGATCAGGCAGATGGCTGGCCGAGAAGTCGTTCGATGAGTCGTGGTTCGCCGGGCCATGCGGCCAGGAGCACGTCGCGGGGGACCTGTCGGCCGGCGTAGCGCAGGGCCAGGGCGACTACGACGATGTCGTCGAGGGGGCCGATGACGGGCAGGAACTCGGGAATGAGGTCGATGGGGCTGGCCACCCAGAGCCCGGCGATCAGCACGGCGATCTTCGCCCGGCGGGGGACCCGCGGGTCCTTGCGCAGTCGTCGCACGGTGGTGATGCAGTCGGGGATGAAGGCGGCGAGGTCGCGCAGGGTGCCCGGTGGGAGCCGGCGGGCCAGCAGGATCAGCAGCGCCCACGAGGCGAGCAGGAGCGCGATCGCAGTGGCCAGGGCGAGCAGCCAGTCACGCATGGGGGGACTCCTGTCCGAGCGGGGCGTGTACGGCTTGGTAGACGTCGGTGGCGTAGCTGTCGAGCGCCTCGGCGCAGCGTTTGAGTCGGTCTTCGGCCTGGACGCCTTCGGTGACGCCGAAGATGTCGCGGGCCTTGAGTTCGCGGAACCAGCGGCGTAGCCGGTCCAGGCTCTGCTCTTCCTCGTCGAGTTCGGCGACGGTGAGCTTGCCGATGCGCCGTTCCTTGGCGATTTCGGCTTCGTGCTTGTCGCACTCGGAGGTGAACTCGGTCCATTCGTCGGCGCGTGCGGTGTTGAACTCGTCGAAGAGGCTGCTCTGGCTGTCGTCGTCCTGCGGGGTGGCGTCGAGCATGAGCATCCGGCCGTCAGCGCGGCGGACCAGCTCGGCGACGCGGTCCAGGCCGGTGGCGAAGACGGGAGCCGCGGGTGCTGCCCACACGCCGCCGCTGACCGGGACAGCGCCGACCCGGCGCAGCTCTCGCCAGACCGCGACCCGGTGCCGGGAGGGGCCGGCTGGTAGCCGGATCACGGCGACCAGCCAGCCAATAGAATCAGCTGCCACGCAGCCGAGTGTAACCACTGCTACATTCGTTCTGTCGCAGCCGGTGGCCACGGAGAGCCTGAGGGGGCCGTGGTCGATGGCCTGGTGGTCAGCGCCCGGCGAGGAACAGTGCGCCAGCGGCGATGAGGGCGACCTCGACGTAGATGACGACGGCGCAGTGGCTGATGCGGCGACTGTCGTGACCAGCTCCGCCCGGCTACGGCCGCTGTCCCCGGTGCTGCTCTTGGCCTGCCTGCCTGGCGGCGGTGAGGAAGGCGTTGTAGCGGGCGAGGTCGTCGTCTTCGCCGGTGGCTTCGGCGCGGTCGGCGGCGCGGTCGAGGCGGGCCTGTTCTCGCTGGTCGGCGCGGATCCATTGGCGGACGAGGAGGATCATGACGACGGCGGCGGGGATCTCGCCGAATGCCCAGGCGATGCCCGCGCCCAGCTTCTGGTCCACCAGTAGGGAAGAGGCCCACGCAGGGTGGACGGAGGTGTACCAGTCGGGGGCGATGACGGTGGTGGTCTGCATGAGTACCAGGCCGAAGAAGCCGTGCGCCATCATCGCGGCGAGGTGGATGAGCACGAGGATGGGGTGGGGGATCCTCGGCCGGCCGGGGTCGACGCCGATGAGCACCCAGAACAGCAGGTAGCCGGAGGCCACGAAGTGGATCAGCATGGCGAGGTGGCCGAGGTGGGAGCGCATCAGCGTGCCGAGCAGGTTGCTGAAGTACAGGCCGAAGAGGCTGCCGGTGTAGATGCCGAGCGCGACCAGTGGGTGGGTGAGCAGTTTCGTGGGACGGCTGTGCAGGGCGAGCAGTAGCCACTCCCGGGCGCCGCGGATCTGCGGGTCGGCGGGGCGGTGCAGGGCGCGTAGGGCGAGGGTGATCGGAGCGCCGCCGACGAGCAGGATCGGCACCAGCATGGACAGCACCATGTGTTGCGCCATGTGGGCGCTGAACAGCACGTACGCGTAGCGGGCGACGCCGAGGCCGGTGGACGCGGCGAGGACCAGCAGGCCGGTGAGCCAACTGGCGGTGCGGGCGATCGGCCAGGCGTGCCCGGCCCGGCGCAGTCGCCGCACCCCGGCGAGGTAGGCGGCGGCCGCACCGGCGGTGAGGGTGAGGAAGAACAGGTCCGGCAGGGGTTGGCCGAGCAGGTTGCCCGGGGTGGGGGCGGTGGGCATCGGGAAGCCGAGCAGTTCGGTCAGCGGGTCGGCGTCGGCGGGGTTGGTCGCCACCGGCGTGGGACTGCGCGACAGCGCCACGGCCAGCCCCAGGGTGGCGGCGAAGACGATCAGTTCCCCGGCGGCCAGCCGGGTGAACGCTGCGCGCTGGCCGGCGTGCAGGGCGGGCAGGGTGCGGGACCGGTGCGCCGCGCCGGCGGCGCCGAGGATCACCAGCGCGACGAGCTTGCCGGCCACCAGCCACCCGTACCGGGACTGCCAGAGCTGATCGATGGTGCCGAGGCGTACGGCGGCGTTGGCGAGCCCACTGATTGCGACGGCGGTGAAGCAGCCCAGGGCGAGGCGGCTGTATCGGCCGGCGGTGTCGGCGAGGTGCCGGCTGCGGCGGACCGTCAGCAGCGCGGCGAGGCCGCCGATCCACAGCGCGGCCGCTAGGACGTGCAGGACGAGGCTGCTGACGGCGATCTGGTGGTTGCCCGCTCCGGCCGCGTGTCCGGTGAACGCCGGCGGTGTCACCGCGATCAGCGCCAGCAGCGCTGCCGTGGCGGCGAGCCGGCGTGACACGCCCACCCGGGCGAGCACCGCCACGGTCAGGGCCAGTCCGGCCTGCAGCAGCAGGGCCCGCCCTTGGGAGATCGAGGACGCGAAGCTGATGACGGCGGCGGCGCTGAGGCGTTGCGGTGGGAGGCCGAGGAGGTCCGAGACCGTCAGCACGATCAGCGCAAGGGCGGCGGCCGCCCACCCGGCGGACAGCGCACCGGCGCGGCGGAGCAGCAGCCAGCCGTGCGGGGACACGCTTGGCCCGTCGCCGGGCAGCAGGAACGCCGCCGTGACCAGCATCCCGACGGTCAGGGTGGCGAGCGCGTCCGCGAGCAGTCGGACCAGCGGCAGCGCCCGGGTGGTGACCGGGCCAGGATCCGGCAGACCGGGAATCGCCACCGCGAGCGCCCCGCCGGCCCGCAAGGCGAGTACGAGTGCCGCCCCCGCCGACACGACGGCTACGACCGCGACCGCGATCGAGCCAGTCCAGCCCGTGGTGCGGTTTCCGGGCGCCGCGGCGGTTCGGCTGTCGCCGTTGGTCGTCGTCCTCACCTGGGGCGAGCCGTCCGGGACACGGTGCGGGTGAGGCTGGCGCGAACGGGTGTCTGACACGTCGATGTCCCTGGCAGGTTGCGGACGGGCGGGGGCGTACGGAGCCGGTGGGTCTCGGTCAGGAGGCGGCGCGGCGCCGACGCCGCAGCACCACGACCCCGGCGACAATGGCAATGACGGCGATCCCGCCAGCCAGCAGCAGCATCGGGCCAGAGCTGTCGGAGCGGCGGGCCGAGGCCGCCGGGCTGGGCGAGGCGGGGGAGGCGGCGCCGGTGTTGGTGGCAGCAGAGGCGGCCATGTCCGGGGCGGCGCTGGCGGTCGGGCCGGCGGCATCGGGGGTCGGGTCGGCCACGGTGAACGAGTAGGAGCCCTGCACGGGGTGCCCGTCGGCGGAGACGACCCGGTAGGCGACGGTGTAGCTGCCGTTGGTCAGCGGCTGGCTGATCCTCACTGTCCCCGTGGTTCCGGTGACGGCGGGTTCGCTGGTGGGGACTTTCTGCTGGCCGGTGTCGCTGAGCACGATGGTGGTGAACGCGGGGTCCAGCTTCTGCAGGAACTTCAGGGTGATCTGCGTCGGCGGGGCGGAGAGACGAGCGTCCTGGGCGGGGTTGGCCGCTTGCAGCGAGTTGTGTGCGGCGGCGGGCGAGGCCGGCGCCAGCACTACCGCCAGGGTGGCCAGCACAGCGGCAACGAGGCCAGCGCAGCTCGGGCGGCGGATTCGAATGGGCATGACTGGTTCTTTCCGTGGTTGGTGGTGGTCAGCCGAGCAGTTGCTGGCCGATCCAGCCGCCCTCTGGGCAGCCGGGTGGGATGGCGAAGACGGCGGAGCCGATCGGGTTGGTCCATTCGTTGAGTAGGTCCCGTTCGGCCAGCCGTTGCTGGATGGGCAGAAACTGGCGGGTGATGTCCGCCTGGTAGGAGGTGAAGATCAGCCCGCTGTCGGCGTGCCCCTCAGGCGTGGGGGTGCCGTCGTAGTTGTAGGGGCGGCGCAGGATCCGCATCCGGTCGTCGGTGACGTGCGAGCGGGTGAGGTGCGAGAAGTCGGGGATGACGGTGAGCCCGTCGGGGCCGGTGGCGGCGAAGTCGGGCTGGTCGTGTTCGGCGGTGCCGGTGAGTGGGGCGCCGGTGTCTAGGCGGCGGCCGACGGCGAGTTCCCGGTCGGTGCGGCCGAGCAGGTCCCAGGTTTCCAGGTTCATGCTGATTCGGCGGACGACGAGAGTGCTGCTGTCCCGTAGCCAGGCCGGCCCGTCGGGCATCCACACGGCGGTCTCCAGCGGCCCGCCCGGCTGGGGGTTGGCGGTGCCGTCCAGCTGGCCGAACAGGTTCCGCTGGGTGCGGCCGGGTTCGGCGCCGGCGGCGCGGCGGAAGCCCTGTTGCACCCAGCGGACGGTGGCGAACGGGCGGCTGTCCTTGATCAGGACGCGTTGGGCGTGGGTGACGGTGAGCGGGTCGTCGGCGCAGATTTGCAGCAGCAGGTCCCCGCCGGACCAGCGGGGCTGGAGCCGGTCGATGCGGAACGGCGGTAGGTCGGTCACCGACGGGGGCCGCCGGTCGTCGAGGCCGGCGGCGGTGTAGAGGCCGGGGCCGAAGCCGAAGGTGACGGTCAGCCGCGCGGGCAGCAGGCCGAGTTCGGGTTCGGTGTCGGCCAGCGCCGGGCGGCCCTGGGTGAGCCGGGCGGCGTCGTCGGACTGCAGCCGCAACATCCGACCCAACGCGGCCCGGTCGGTGCCAGGCTTCAGGGTGAACGCGACGAACGCCGCGTGTGCCTGCGGGTTGGTGGCGACGCCGGCCTGCCGCGTGCCGTGGAACGGCTCGACCTCGGTGCCGATCGCGGCGACCGGCACCGCGTCGGCGGGCCGTGCTGCCGGCTCGTCGGGGCGGGCGGTGGTGACGGCGGCGGCGCCGGCGAGCGCGCCTCCGGCTGCGAGGGCGCCGCCGGTGAGCAGGCCGCGTCTGCTCACCGGGCGGGCGACGGGACGCTCGGTCATGCTGCCGGGCTTGGCGTCGGCTGGCCGTGGTCGGGGGCGTAACTTTCCTGGGCGCCGGTGAACGGCTTGGCCACCGCGGTGAACGTCTGGGTCTTCCCGTCGGCGAAGGTGAGCGTGAAGGTCAGCTCGTCGCCGGCCTTCACCGGCTGCTTCAGGTCCATCAGCATCAGGTGCTCGCCACCGGGCTGCAGCGTCGTGCTGCTGTGCGCCTTGACTAAGATGCCGCCCTGCTTGGGCTGCATGACCATCTTCCCGTCCTTCATGGTCATCTCGTGCAGCTCCATGGGCGACACGTCGGTGGCGGCGGCGGTGACGGTCACGTCGGTATCGCCGTCGTTCACGAGGGTGCCGAACGCGGCGGTCATGCCCTTGTCGGCGGCCTTCACCCACGGGTCCCGGATGCCGAGCAACCCGGTCGTGGCGCTCGCCGACACCGACGCTGACGGGCTCGGTTGCGCCGACGGCCGGTCCGACGAGCCGCAGCCGACGACGCTGACCACGAGGGATGCCGCGGCGGCGAGCAGGATGGCCGGGCGACGACGCGCGCCGGCAACGGTGGTGCGGGGCATGGGTGGTCCCTTCGCTGATTGACCTGTCGGCTGGTTGGTCGACCGCGACAAATAGAAAGTTCCAGGGCAAAGGTGATTGATCTCACCAGCCTTGGGCAGGGCCGCGGGTTCAGGCCACCCGGCGGTCGCGCGGGGTTTGTGCCGTACCCGGGTGCGGCGGGACCAGCCGCAGCGGGGCGGGTTCCGGCGCCTCCTCGATGTTCAGGCGCCAGCCCGGACGGTCGCCCCGCCCACGCGACGACGGCCCGTCGGGCCGAAGGCGGGGCCGCGACAGCGCCACCACGATCGCGTAACCGGCGAGGAGGAACCCGTGGCTGACCAGCCGGGGAGTGTCGACCCGCCCGGTCAGCAGGTCGTTGACCGACAGCAGCACCAGCGTGCCCACGAACGCGCTCAACATGGGCACCAGCCCGGTCGGCCGCGTGCGCCGCGCCGCCACGAACAAAAACCCGGCACCGACCGCCACATTCCAGGCCGCCGACTCGTGCCATAGATGCCCTGTGGCGAGCACACCGGTGTGGTCGTGCTCGCCGGCCGGTCCCCGGCCGACCTGCGCTAGCCCGAGCACCAGTTGCAGGGCGCCGAGGAGTCCCAACAGGCCCCGCAAGGTGAGCACGACCCGCTTCGGGAAACCACGGTCGGAGGGCGCGGGCAGCGCGGCGAGGATGGTGTCGGCCAGGTCCGGCCCCGGGGCGGTGACGGTCAGCCGGGCACGCCGCGTCACCGCCGCGGCCTGGTCCAACCAGGCGCGGCAGCTGCCGCACTCGTCAAGGTGCGCGTCGGCTCCAGCCTGCTCGGCGGCGGTCGCCTCACCGTCCAGTTGTGCCGACAGGACCTCACGCCACTGCTCACAGCCCATGTACCGGTAGTCGCGGCCGCGACCGGATTGGTTCCCGCGCTCGGTGCGTCCCGGGTCACGTCGCCGCAGGCCGGGACCAGCTCAGCCCGCGGCGTCGCCCGGTGCCTGCCGCCGCCTGACCGGCTGGGTGTTCACCGCGGCGACGAGGTCCTCGCGGGCCCGGGCCACCCGGGAGCGGATCGTGCCGACCGGGCAACCACACACCTCCGCGGCCTCCGCGTAGGACAGCCCGAGAACCTGCGTGGCCACGAACGCCTCCCGCCGGTCCGCAGGCAACGCCGCGATCAGACGCTCCAACACCACCTGCCGATCGAAGCCACTACGTGAGGCATCGGGTGTGTCGTAGGAGTCCGGCATCGGCACCGTACGGGGCCGGGCCGACACCGTGCGGACGTGGTCGACGGCGACCCGCCGGGCGATGCTGAGCAGCCACGTCAGCGCGGACGAGCGCGCGGCGAACGACGGCAGCGACCGCATCGCCCGCAGATAGGTTTCCTGCGCCAGGTCATCGGCCTCGGACGGAGCGATCAGAGCGGCGAGGAAACGACGCACAGAGTGCTGAGTCGCTCCGACAAAACGGGCCGCCGCGTCGCGGTCACCACGGCCTGCCGCGAGCGCCCACGCGGTGATATCCGCGTCGTCAGTCACCCTGAACCTCCGTGTCCGGATCGCCAGCGCCGCCGCCCGCTGCCAGAACGACGACCTGTAGTAGCCCGGTGCCAGATTACGGCACCGGCAGGTATGGGCGACGCCGCCGCTGGGATCCGGCTAACGGCGGCGAGTTCTACGACCTGGCCGAGGGACTGGCCGGCCGGCTGGCACCAGGGCTACTCGGACGGCCAGGCGGCCTCGGTGTCGGTCGGCGGAAGCGCGCCACGGGTCGGCGAAGGCTCATCCTGCGACCTCCGTGGTCAACTCCTCCGCGGCCCAGCGGTCCGCCTCGGCAGCGGCCCGGCGGGCCAACACGGCCACGATCACAGCGAACACCACGAACGACGGCCGCTGCGGTGACCGCCGCACCGGCCACAGGCGCTGCGTCGGCTGATTGCCTAACCGCAGGCGCCGGCGGTCGTGCGGCGTGTCGTAGGGCCACTTGACGTTGCCTCCAGCGGTGCATCCTGATGCGCGGTTCGGGCGCCGGGACGGGCCTCGGGTTTGCGCCTGCCTCGGCTCGACGGAGGCCGCACACCCCCGGCCCCCTTCGATTCACCGGCGCTGCCACCAGGCAGCGGCGTTACGCAGTTCCCCCAACGTGCGCGGAGCGCCCGCTGTTCGACCAGTGGTTGTCGGCCGTGCCGGTCTTGCGGTCGACCGCAGGGCACTCTACGAAGACGGACGGGAACCAAACGTCATCGAGATCTGCGGGAACTCGAGCGCCCTCGGATACGACCAACAGACGCGGTGGCCGTGGGGCCACCGCGTGCGGGTCGCTAGGCCGGCTGCCGCAGAAATCTGGATCAAGGAGTATCTGTTGATGCATGCACGATCGGTGGGCAGGCTGATGGCCGCAGCCGTGGCCGGAGCGCTCGCCGCCGCGGCCATCGGAGTCGGCGTGGCGTCTGCGCACGTCACCGTCAATCCCCGCGAGGCGACCCAGGGTGGCTACGCCAAACTCGCTTTCCGGGTGCCGAACGAGCGGGACAACGCCAGCACGACCAAGCTGGAAGTCACCTTGCCGGCCGATGCGCCGGTGGCGTCGGTGTCGGTCCGGCCGATGGCCGGATGGACGGTGCAGGTCGACAAGACCACGCTCGCGAAGCCGATCGAGATGCACGGCAGCCAGGTGACCGAGGCGCCGTCGAAGATCACGTGGACGGCCCAGGGCGAGGCGAACGCGATCAAGCCGGGCCAGTTCCAGGAGTTCGAGATCTCCACCGGCCCCCTGCCCGAAACCGACACGATGATCTTCAAGGCCCTGCAGACCTACTCCAACGGCGAGATCGTGCGCTGGATCGAGGAACCCAGCACCGACGGCACCGAGGTCGAGCACCCGGCCCCCGTCCTCAAGCTCGCCAAGGCCCCGGCCAAGGATGCAGCCGCCACGCCTGCGGCCGGCTCGAACAACATCGCCACCGTCCGCACCAGCGACACCACCAACACCGACGACGGCCGCACCACGTTGGCCCTCACGGCCGGCATCGCCGGACTGATCGCCGGCCTCGCTGGACTGGCCTTCGGGCTGTTGGCCTGGCGACGCCGACCCGCCACCTCCACTGCGGCGGACTGACCCCGCCTCGGTGACCTCGGCCGCCGATCAACGGTGGCCGATACCGGATTGAGAAGCATCGAGGCCGAAAGATGCGGGATGCAACGATAGTTGGCCCCGCGCAATGTAAACGGATGCCAGGCGTGGGCATCCAAGGCGGCAGGGGCGGGCAAACCCACCCCCTCCAGCCCTCCGGGTTCCCGTCCCTGTCGCCGACCAAACGAAGGCCTCGAACCGAACCGGCCGACAGCTGGGGGCGCGTCCGTGATACCTGCCAGCACGAGGGCCCCGTGGACCAGCCGCACCCCTGGGTCAACCGCAGGTGTTCACCGCTCCTGCCTCGGCCTTGAGCGGCAGCATGTGCACCTTGCCATCAGCGACGCTGCCAGGTTTCGTGCCGCCGTCGTTGACCAGCGTGCGACAGCCTCAACCCAGGGGCTGGGCTTATCAACGACGCGGCAAGCCACCCCTCAAAGCCGTGAACACGGATGTCAGGCGGCTCGATCCGCAATTTGGTTGATCACCTGATGCAGCTCCGACAGCCGCACGGTGACGGTCTTGTCTTGTTCGGCGGTGCGCTTGGCATCGGCGACAAGCTCACGCAAGGCCGCTGACGGGTTGATGCCGCGGCGGGTTGCTTCGTCCTCCAGCCAGCTGGCGAGGTCGTCAGGCAGGCGGGTGGAGTAGACCATCGTGACCTTCCTGGCGGTGGTGTCGACGGTTGCGTCGGTCCAGTCGATGGGCTGCTTTGCGGCTTCGATTGCTTCGTCGCGGTTCATGATTTGCCCCTGTTCAGTATTGCCTCGGCGTGGGTGAGTTCTTCGCCGGTTAGGTGCCGTGCGGTCACTACCAGGTAGTGGTCGTCGGTTTCTTCGATGAGGGTTACCGCGAGGATCCGCTGGTCAGGGGCGTGAGCGATGACTTGCAGCACGGCCCCGGTGTGTTGTCGGATCTTGGGGTGGGCGTGGCGTAGCACGTAGGAGACGTCTTGCCATGCAACCTGGTTGGCGGCGATGGCGGTGTAGCTGTGGTCATCCCAGCGGTATTCCTCATCCACCCATCGAGTCTACATCTGTAAACACGCAGGTGGGAGAATGCGGCGCGAATGTCCGACCTGCAGGAGACAGCCGCGCAGAGGTAACCGCTCGGGTGCGGCTCGCGTAAGGGGAGCTCGCCGCGCTGCTCGGCGCCCGGGATCCAGCGAACCCATCCGCTCTGTGAGCGCTGTGTGAGAGGAGCCATGCTCTCAAGCGCCGGCGGTCCGGGTGACCAGACCGAGACCTTTGCGGGTGGCGCCCAGTAGTCCGCGGAGGTGCACGGCGCTGGTTGGCACAGTCATGACACCTTCTCGCCCGACCAGTGAACGGCTCGTCCGTCCGCTCGTTCCTAGCGCTCTGCCGGCCCGGCCACGCCCCCGTCCGGCACCGATGCCGGTACTACCCGCCCGGATCTCCCTGTCGGCATCCGTCAATGCTCCTGATCTGCTGCTGGGGATGGCTCTCCCGTCCCGCTGTGGCCGCGTTGCAGAGCAGCACATCCTGCACGCGCTCAGCTGGCAGCCGGGACACGGCCTCGACATCCAGCCGAACCAGGCACGCCCCGCACCTCTGCGTATCCGTGCGCGCGGACTGCGTCGAACACGAGCTGCGCGACGACCGGCACCCGCGGGTCGACGGCGGGCGCGGGGAACAGGCTATCCACCAGCGCCAGGCAGTGTCGGCACGCCGGCGCGAACGCCGGCTCACGGCATCTGCTGAGCGTTCCACCGTCACCGCCGGCCATCGCCGCCCAGACCCGACCGCACATGGTCGCGTTTGCCCATACCGGA
>NZ_JBUEGB010000081.1:0-26513 GCF_054963695.1 Micromonospora sp. RTBAU3-60
ACGCACACACCCGAACGTCCGGTTCAACTGTGCGGCCTGTTCAGGAGACGGGTAGAAGCGGTACTTGTACGCCCGCTTCACCACCCCACCCACGCCTCACAATTTACCGTCCAGATAAGACAATCAGCGGAAGGGAGGAAGCGGCGTGTCCTCCCGGCCCTGAACGACCGGGTTTCCACGCCGCAAATCCGATGAAGCAGCCACGCATGCCCTTCGTCACCACCGGGCTCGCCATCGCCACCGGCCTGGCAACGGTCACCGCCCTCGTCGGGCCAGTCGCCGCCGAGCCGAACTCCGAAGCCACTACACGGGCGACTTCGGTCACCACCGATCAGGTCGTCACCTGGGGCGCCAGCGCGGACCGGGTCGGCGGGTCGTTCACCGACCAGACAGTCCGCAACATCATCCATACCAGCATCGGTGGCAGCAACCTGCGCGTTTCACTGTCGAATGTGTTCGGTGACCGCATCGTGACCTTCGACTCCGTCTACGTCGGCGTTCAAAGCGAGGATGCCGGGGTCGTACCGGGCACCAACCGGCAAGTCACCTTCGCCGGCAGCAAGACGGTGACCGTTCCGAACGGCGCGGAGGTCCTCAGCGACCCGCTTCCAGGCGGCGTGCCCGGCGACACCAATCTCGCGGTCAGCATCCACGTCACGGGCACCAGCGGCAGCCTGACAGGGCACAACCTGGCCATGCAAACCAACTACGTCTCCGGGGCTGGTGATCACACCGCGGACACCGATGGCGCGGCATTTACCCAGCAAGCGACGCGCTGGTACTGGGTCGATGCGCTGGTCATCGACACGCCGCAGCAGGTCGACACGGTGGCCACGCTCGGCGACTCCATCACCGACGGCTACGGGTCCACCCGCGACGCCAACCACCGGTGGCCGGACTACCTCGCCGGTCGCATCGCGGAACAGCCCCCGGCGCACCAGTTCGGCGTCATGAACGAAGGCATCTCCGGCAACAGGGTTCTCACCGACGGCGCCGGGGTGAACGTCCAGGCCAGATTCGACCGAGACGTGCTTTCTCAGCCCGACGTACGCACCGTCATCCTCATGGAGGGCATCAACGACATCGGCGGCGGGGTCGCGACGTCGGCCGACCAGCTGATCTCGGCCTACCGGATCCTGATTGCCCGCGCCCACGCCCACCACACCTGCATCCTCGGCGCCACGCTGACCCCATTCGAGGGCGCCGGCTACTACAGCCCCGCCAAGGAAGTCATCCGCGAGCAGGTCAACACGTGGATCCGGACCAGCGGCGAGTTCGACCGGGTCATCGACTTTGACCAGGTCACTCGCGACCCCGCGAACCCCAGGCGGTTCCTGCCGGCCTACGACGTCGGCGACCACCTGCACCCCAGCGACGCCGGCTACCAGGCGATGGCCAACGCCGTCGACCTCAGCCAACTCGAGTGCAACCGATAGCAACCCCAGCCCCCTAACTCGGCGATTCTTCGCACCCCACCCCTGCCAGCGCTGAGGGAGACCGTCGTAGGGCCCGCGCCACGCCGGCGCGGGCCCTACGAAAAGCCCCTGGGCATGACTGCTCCACTCCCCCGCAATCTCGCGGCGGTCCGCGCAGATCAGCAGCGCTCACCGCCCGTCCTCGGCGGCGTTCGACCGGCCGGCCATGAGGGCGCGCGCCAAGTGGATCTTCCGATTCCCCGCGTAGTGCGGCGGGCCACCCATTTTTGATCGGGCCGGGGACTATTGCCCTCCACCAGCTCAGGGACTAGCCTTCCGCCAAAGCGCTTTGCCAAAGCGCTTTGGCAACCGAAAGGACCTTGAGTTGGCTTCGATCGCGGAGGTGGCGGCGCGCGCAGGGGTTAGCCCCACGACGGTGTCGCACGCACTGAGCGGCAAGCGGCGAGTCAGTCCCGCCGTCAAGGAACGCGTCGCCGCGGCCATGGCTGAGCTCGGTTATGTGCCGAGTCGCTCGGCGCAGAGCCTTGCCCTGGGTGTGACGCGCGTGATCGCCCTAGTGGTCCCGGACATTTCGATCGGCTACTTCGCCGAGCTGGCTCGAGGTGTCGAGGCCGCGGCGGTGCGACGTGGGTACAACGTCATCCTGTGCACCACCGGATTCGACTCGGCCAACGAGCTGCACTACCTCCAGATGGTCCACTCGCGCGCCGTCGACGGGATCGTGTACGCGGCAGGCGCGCCTCCAACGGACCAGGAGCTGTCGGATCTGCTCGGCGCGATGCCTCTGGTCTTCGTCGACGAAGAGATCGAGGGAACCAGGCTCAAGTCCGTGATCTCGGACAACGAGGCGGGTGGCCGGCTGGCAGCCGAGCACCTCCTCGGGCTGGGGCACCGCAATGTCCTCATCCTCGGCGCCGAGGGAGAGCCGTTCTCGAGCTCACGCCGTATCGCGGCGTTTCAGCGGCGGTGGGAGGACGGTGGCGGCACCGTGGCCGCTACGGCATGGGGACGGTTCACGGAATCCAGCGGCGCGCTCGCCGTGGCGCCCCACGTCGCGTCGTTCCGGGCCGGTGACGTCACCGCGGTGTTCGCGATCAACGACTTGATGGCGATCGGCGCGTTGTATGAGCTGAGGCGGGCCGGTGTGCGGGTGCCGGAAGACATTTCGGTCGTCGGCTTCGACGACGTCATGGCGGCACAGTACTGCTTCCCGTCGCTGACGACCGTGCGGCAGGACGTCCCCGCCCTTGGACAGGTCTCCACGGACGCCCTGATCGACGCTCTGGAAGGCGTGGCGGAGCTTGATGGCGAGCAGCTCAAGCTGCCCGTCGGGCTTGTGGTGCGGGACTCGACCGGCCCGGTAAAGGTGGGCCGGCGATGAGTATGCCCATTCGTGGCTGGCAGGCCCGCCGCGCGCGGCAGGAGGACGGGCGCTATGCGGTGTTCTTCGGTGACGTCGCCATGGACGAGTATTTCCGGGCACCACACTTCCCGGTCGCCGGTGACAAGATCATTGTCCGTCCCCTTGAACCACAGTTCGGCGGGATGGTCGCCAACTCGGCGGCGATCTTCGCCAACTACGGCGTGCCCACTTCCTTCATGTCCCAGCTCAACCCGGGCGAGCTGACCCAGCGGTTGCTCTCTCAGCTGGAGAAGGTGGGGCTCGACACCCGATTCGTCATCCTTGACGAGGAAGTGCCCGACTCGCGGTGCGTCATCCTGCTGGCGGACGACCAGCACATCGTCCTGATCCCCACCCTGGGCATCACGCACACCGAGATCACGCCAGCGGCGTTCGAACACATGGCCGGAGCTGCGTACCTGGTCACGACGGTGACCGATGCGACCCCGTTCCGGATGGGAGAGCGGGGGGCCGGCGAGGTCCTCGCCGGTGTCCGCGCAGGCGGAACGAAGATCGTCATGGACCTCGACGTCTACAACCTCGAGAACCATCCGTCGCCCCTGATCGACCACTGCGACATCATCTTCATGAACGCGATCGGCTACCAGCGGTTCTCCGGCTGTGGTCAAAGCATTCAAGCGCTGCTCGACCGCGGCGCCCTCGCGGTCATCGTCACCAACGACAGTGACGGATGCCGGGTCTTCACCGACGGCGACCAGTTCAGCGTCGCCGGCCACCGGGTTGATGTCGTCGACGTGACCGGCGCGGGGGACACCTTCACGAGTTCCTTCCTCTACTCCTACCTGGTTTCGGATGACCTCCGGTACGCAGCGGAGTTCGCCAATGCCGCGGCAGCCCTGTCCGTCGGAAAGGTCGGGGCTCGCGGAGGAATGCTCGACGAGGCGACAGTCCTCGACTTCATGGCTCGCAGCGGCCGCCTTTCATCAGTCCACCAACCCTCCCCCACCTGACAGAGGAGTCCTCGTGTCGACGCAGTCATTGATCTCCCGCTACGGGCGGCTGACCATCTTCATGATTCCCATCGGAATCGCGATCAACTTCGTGGGCGGACAGCTTGCGCTCCTGTTGAAGCTGCCCGTCTACCTCGACAGCATCGGCACGATCCTGGTGGGAGCGCTGTGCGGCGGCATCCCCGGAGCGCTTGTCGGCCTCGTCTCCAACGGAATCAACTCCATCACGTCTCCGCCGACCCTCGCCTTCGGCGTTCTCAATGTCATGTTCGGCCTGCTGGCCGGGTGGCTCGGGCGACGGGGCGTCTTCACCGTGCTGTGGAAGACTGTGGCGAGCGCGATCCCCTTCGCGCTCATCGGAGGCTTTCTCGGGGCACTCATCACCCTGTGGGTCTTCGGCGGCCTGGCCGTAGGCGGCGGAGCCCTCGTGGTCGGCGCGCTCATGGCCGCCGGACTGGACGTCACGACGGCAAACTTCGTGGCCCAGGTGCCGATGGACTTCCTCGACAAGGTGCCCACGGTGCTGGCGGTCTACGTGGTCCTGAGGGGCATCCCTCGGCGCATCTTCGCCAAGCTGCCGCTCGGCGAGGTGTACCTGCGAGCCAAGGGAGTCACACCAGCGCCGATCCTTACCGCCTCGCGGCCGACTCCCGGCGGTCCGTTGTGAACGCGCTGTCACCGACAGGCACCAGCGCCACCTCGGGCGGGACCTTTGACGGCGTGGTGTCGCACGGCAACTGGATTCGGGACATGCACCCCTTGAACGTGGCCGTGGTGCTGGCGTCCATCAGTCTGCTGGCCCTGGTGACACCCCGTCCCGTCGGCCTCGTGTCCGGGTGCGCGGCATTTCTCGGTGTCGCCGTGGCCGCCGGCGTGGGCGGTTCCTTCGCCAAGCTTTACGCAAAGCTCCTGGTGGGTGTGGGCCTGGTGCTCTTCGTGCTCCGCGCCGCGTTCGTCCACGGCAACCACGTGCTCTTCGAGCTGGGACCGCTGGCCCCGACCTGGGAGGGAGCCCGTGAGGGCCTGAACTTCGCCCTGGCGGTCATGGTGCTGTGCGGGGCGCTGACGCTGTACTTCGCCCTCGTCCCGATGAAGACGTTGATGCTGGCCCTGGAGTTGAAGGGAATGCCGCCGCAGGCGACCTACATCCTGCTCGCGTCCTTCCAGGCCATCACCGATCTGGGCCGAAGCGCTCGCACCGTGATGGACGCGCAGAAGTCCCGGGGCATCGAAACCGAGGGAAACCTCTGGGTGCGCGCCAGGGCATTCGTTCCCATCCTGGCACCGGTGTTCATCACGGCCCTCAACCAGACGGAGGAACGCGCCATCGCGCTCGACGCACGCGCCTTCAACTCGGGCATCCCCCATACCCACGTCCTCCAGTTGAGGCCGGCTCCCGCTTGGGAGCGAGCCGCGACGGCGCTCGCGGCCGCCGGATGTCTCGCAACGATTGGAGCACTACTCCTGTGGACCTAGCGACCCTGCGTGACGTTACCTTCACATACGCGTATGCCGAGGTGCCGGCCCTCGACGGCGTCACCCTGCAGCTTCAGCGTGGCCAGCTCTACGGGGTCGTCGGGATCAACGGCAGCGGGAAGAGCACCTTGTGCAGCCTGTTGCGCGGCCTCATTCCGCACTTCCACCAGGGCGCACTCGAGGGAAAGGTGGAGATTCTCGGCAAAGACCTGGGCGAGTGGGATGCCGCAGAGCTCTCCAGGACCATTGGGTGCGTCTTCGACAACCCCTTCACCCAGATCAGCGGCATCAAGGACACCGTTTTCGAGGAGATCGCCTTCGGCCTCGAGAACCTGGGCATCAGCCGCAGCGAGATGCTCGCCCGCGTCACATCTGTCAGTGAGCAGATGGGTATCACCGCACTCCTGCGGAAGAACCCCAACGAGCTGTCGGGCGGGCAGCGCCAGAAGGTGGCCTTCGCGTCGATCATCGCCATGGACTCCGAGGTGCTCGTCATCGACGAGCCGACGTCCCAGCTGGATCCGCAGTCATCGCAAGCAGTCTTCGAGATCATCGCCGATCTGAAGGCCCGCGGGAAGTCCATCGTGCTCGTCGAGCACAAGATGGACCTGATGGCTCAGTTCGCCGACCGGCTCGTCGTGATGCGTTCCGGACAGGTCATCGCCGAAGGCCTCGCAGCACAGGTGCTCGCCTCCCCCGCGATGGACGCCGCGGACGTACCACGCCCCGAGGTGACCGACCTCGCCTTCGCCCTGGAGGCGGCCGGTAAGGGTCTGGGAAGCATTCCGGTGACACGTCGGGAAGCGGAGGCGGCGATCGCCGCAAGGATGAGAGGTAGCCGGGTCCATGCCGATCGCATTGCATGACGTCCACTACGCGTACCCGGACGGCACCCCGGCGGTGCAGGGTGTCGACCTCACCGTCGAGCGGGGAGAACGGCTGGCCATCGTCGGCCAGAACGGCGCCGGCAAGACCACCACCGTCAAACTCATGAACGGCCTGCTCAGGCCGACTCGGGGCACCGTCACCGTAGACGGACTGTCGACGGCGACCAGGACGACGGCTCAGGTCGCCAGGCAGGTCGGCTACGTCTTCCAGAATCCCGACGACCAGGTCTTCGCCGGCGATGTCGAGGCCGAGCTCAAGTTGATGCCGCGGTACCTACGCTGGGACGCCGCCCGCACCGCCGAGCGGGTGGCGCGAGCGGTCGAGCTGACCGGGATCGGTCGCTACGTCGGCAGCAATCCCAACGATCTGCCCTTCCCGGTCAAGAAGTTCGTGGCCATCGCCGCCATCTTGGTAGGAACCTGCGACTACGTGATCCTCGACGAACCGACGGCGGGACTCGACCGGCCAGGGACGCGGCAGCTGGCGACGATGCTGGACCGGCTGCAGGACGACGGCATCGCGGTCGTGACCATCACGCACGACATGCGCTTCGTCGCCGACGCTTTCCCCCGCGTCGTGGCCATGGCCGACGGCACCGTCATCGCCGATGGATCCGCCGCTGACGTGTTCGCCGACGACGACGTGCTGATTCGTTCGCAGCTTCAGCGCCTCGAAGTGGCCCAGCTCGCCCGCAACCTCAATTTGACCGACCGGGCCACCCGAATCGCCGACGTGCTGCCCCTGATCCCCTGACCACCCCAACGACCAGGCGGTACACGCCTTGCAAGGAGATGCCCGTATGTCACAGCGCACCTTCCTCGACGAGTTCGACAGCCAGATCCCCGTCCTCGCCATGCTCCACCTGACCGGCGACACACCAGCACAGAAGCTGGAGCTCGCCAAGCAAGAGATCGACGTCTTGTGGTCCGAGGGCGTAGACGCAGTAATCGTCGAGAACTACTTCGGCGACGTCGACGACGTGGCGAGCGTGTGCGGCTACCTCACCGACTCCGCACCTGAGATCCGCTTCGGGATCAACATCCTGCGCCAGGACTGGACGGCGTTCGAGATGGCGCGTGAGTTCCGCGCGCTCTTCATCCAGATGGACTCGGTGGCCGGGCACCTGGCCCCGGGCGATGACCCGGCCTTCGCGTCGCGCCTCAACGACGAGCGGGCGAAGACGGCAAGCCACCTGCTCGGAGGCGTCCGGTTCAAGTACCAGCCGTACCTGTCCGGCCGATCCCTCGGGGAGGACCTCACCCTGGCCAGGGGGCGATGTGACGCAGTTGTCGTGACCGGCGACGGCACCGGGATGGAGACCCCGCCGGGGAAGATCGAGGAGTTCCGGCGTCTCCTCGACGGCGACTTCCCCCTCGTCGTCGGGGCCGGTGTCACGCCGGCGAACTGCAAAACCCAACTTGCCCACGCGGACGCGGTCATCGTCGGGAGCTACCTCAAGGACACGTACACCGACACCGGCCACGTCGACCGCAGCCACGTCCGCGAGTTCGTCCGTGCCATCCGGGACGTGCAACCCCGGCGTTCGCTGACCCGGGTGGCGAACGATGCCTGACCGCGTCAACCCAGCAACGCCGGCCAGCGGCGCGCGGGGACGGGGTCTCCCCGACGACCCCCCTGACGAGCTGGTCGGAGCCCAACTGCTGGCCATCCGGGCGGCCGAGGCCGTCATCGCGTCCGTGCGGCCGGGCGAGTCGGAGGCGGTCGTCCACGCCCGCGCGGGAGAGATCCTCCGCGACCTGGGCGCCACCGGTGTCTGGAGCCCCACCACCGTGGGCTTCGGCGCCGGGACGCTCAGCTGCTTTCCCACCGACACCCCGGGCGACCGGGTCCTGTGGAATCTCGACCTCGGTATCATCGACGTCCATCCGATCACGCCGAGCGGTGGGTGGGGGGACTGCACGCGCACGTTGCAGCACGGCGCGAATCCCGCCCAGCGAGCAGCACTCCAGGCGGTGGAGAAGATCCACTCGGCGGTGTTGGCCGCCGCCACCCCGGGCATGCGTGCCTGCGACCTCTTCGAGGTGTTCCGACAGGAGCTCGCCCGGACGCCCTATGTCCTGTTGGATCGCCTGTCTAACATCGGCCACTCACTCGGCGCCGGCACCTCGTACGACGACGGTTATATCGACGAGTGGAACACGACCGTGATGCGGGGGGCGTGGGCCGTCGAGCCCTTCATCGGCAACCACCTCTACGGGGTCAAGCGGGAGGACGTGATCTGGTTCGGCAACACCAATTGTCAGGTGATCTCCCTCTGACAGCCCGACTCTGATCAGCCGCAGTCCGTGACCCGGCGCTGCTACCACGACGCGCTCGATCCGCGGCTGTCCTTCCTGCCCCTACCGGGATATCAGTTCCGGAGCAGAAGCTCGAGAACCTCCGGATCGATCTCGCCATGCACTCTTAGTCTGGCTACCCCACCGTCCGGAATGACGTCGAGTCGGACCTGGCTGACAGCCGTCGTCTCCTCGATGACGAAGAAGTGGCGTGTGTCCGGCTGCAACCGGGTCCGGGGCACGAGGACAACGTCGTCGTCGCCGGTGAGGCTGGCCCAGCCGGGAGCGTTGCCGACGAAGTACGACGTGTCGATCTCCACCCTGCGCACCCTCCCCCTTGCGGCAAGGCGGACGGTGACGTGTTCGTTGCCGGCGTCGCGGCGGCGTGCGTTCTCCCAGCCGTCGCCCATGATCCGAGCGCGGCCGGGCAGCAGCAGGTTGTTCGGCGATGAGTAGAACGCGTTCGAGCAGTCGATCACCTGGCCACCGTTCTCCAACGCCGCGAGGTCGATCGTGCCGGCCAACAGTCGTGGGTCGGGTCGGGGCATGCCGTGGACCCGGAACCGGGCGACGCCGCCGTCCGGGTAGATCGAGAGCCGCACATGGGTGTAGCGACGTTCGTCGGCGATCTCGAAGAAGTTGTCCACGTCACCACGGAGCTCTGACTTTGCGACGAGTGTCGTCCAGTCCGCCTTCTCGAGCTCCTCTGGTGACGGGTAGCCGCCGATACTCGCGCCCTCGACGGAGGCGTACGGGGGGTAGTTGCCCGTGAACCACGACGTGTCGATCACGACTCCGTACAGGATGCCGGGCACGCCGAGCCGAATGATCGCGAAGTCGTGGCCAGGCTCACGGCGCCGCCGGGTCTCCCACCCGTCGTACACCTTGCCCTTGTGGCCGAACGCCTCTGCGGAGAAGACGGCGGGCTCCGGCTTGATGAGGTTCTCGCGCTCGGCGAAGAGCTCGTCGTTGGCGTACACCACGCTCCCCGCGAGGACCCGCGAGGCAAGGTCCGGGTAAATCGTGAACGAAGGTCGCTTCGTCATGCTGTTCCTCTCGTCAGAAACCGGCCCTGTGGCTCAGCGCCAAGGTCGATGCGTTCGCCACGCAACCAGGTGCTGCGGACCACGCCGACCAGTTCACGCCCGTCGTACGGGGTGACCGCGTTCTTGTGGTGAAGCCGCGCCACCTCGACGGTGAAGGGCTGCTCCGGGGCGACGACGCAGAAGTCAGCGTCGTTGCCGACTTCGATGCCGCCTTTGTGTCGCATCCCGGCCATGCGCGCCGGGGTGTGTGCCATCCACCGGACGACGTCCGTGAGGTCGAGCCCTCGTGCCCTGGCCTCGGTCCACACGATGGAGAGACCGAGTTGGAGTGAGGAAATGCCGCCCCAGGCGGCGTCGAAGTCGCCGGAGCCCATCGACTTGAGCTCAGCCGTCGACGGGGAATGGTCCGAGACGACGAGGTCGATCACTCCGTCCCGCAGTGCCTGCCATAGTGCGTCCCGGTTCGCGCCCTCGCGGATGGGCGGGCAGCATTTGAACTGCGTGGCGCCGTCCGCGATGTGTTCGGCGTCGAACGACAGGTAGTGCGGGCAGGTCTCGACCGTGACACGAACGCCGTCCGCGCGGGCCTGCCGCAGCAGTGGCACCGCGTCGGAGCTGGACAGATGCAGGATGTGCACCCGGCAGCCAGTCGCCTGCGACAGGGCCAGCACCTCGGCGATGGCGTGGTCCTCCGCGGACCGGGGGCGGGACGCGAGGAAGTCGGCGTACTTCCGGCTCGCCGGGGCCGGCGCGATCCGGTCGGCGGCCTCGGCATGCACGACGAGCAGGCCGTCGTACGGGGCGAGCTCGCGCATGACCTGCTCGACCTCGACGAGCCGAAGGTGCGGGAATTCCGCGACGCCGGAGTCGACCAGGAAACACTTGAACCCGTACACCCCCTCGTCATGCAGCCGGCGGAGGTCTGGGAGGTTTCCGGGCACGGCCCCGCCCCAGAAGCCGACGTCGACGAAGCACTGTCCCGCCGCGGCCTTGCGTTTGAGCTCGAGGGCCACCACGTCGATGGTCGGAGGGATGCTGTTCAGCGGCATGTCGACGATGGTCGTCACTCCACCGGCGGCTGCCGCCCGGGTCGCGCTGGCAAATCCCTCCCACTCCGTCCGCCCCGGTTCGTTGACGTGCACGTGCGTGTCCACGAGACCGGGCAGCAGCACCTCGTCGGTGCCGAGCCGCACCACGCGGGGCGCCTCGAGATCCGACTCGACCGCGGCGATCACGCCGTCCTTCACCCCGACGTCGACGGTGCGCTCACCGTCGGGCGTGACGACGCGCGCGGCCTTGAACACCGTGTCCAGCATCAGCGCCACGGCAGTCCTCCTTCGCGTCGGGCGAGCCGGTGCAGAACGCTGCGGTCGATGCCGAGTTCGGCCTCATCCGTCGCCCCGCACTCCACTCCGCGTAGGAGGAAGCCAGCCAGGGCCGCGGCGGTCGCCGGCTCGTCGAGGTAGGCCGTCTGCTCGCCGTACACGTAGGCCCGCGCCCGCTCGGCAGCCGTGGTCAACCCCTGACGGAAGAAGGCGTACGTGGCGAGATACCGGCTCGGCAACTGCGCGGGATGCAGGTCCCAACCCTGGTAGAAGCCGCGTTCGAGCGACCGCCGCACCAGTCGGGCGTGCGCCCGCCACGCCTGCTCCGCGTGGTCACCGACCGGCAGCATGTTGGTCGAGCCGTCGGAGACGACGACGCCCGTCCCGGCGGCGACCGCCTGCATCACCGCCTTCGCGTGGTCGGCCACCGGGTGCTCCATGCTCTGGTACGCCGCGGCGATGCCGCAGGCGGCCGAGTAGTCGTACGTGCCGTAGTGGAGCCCGGTGCATCGGCCTTGCGACGCGTGCACCATCCGAGCCAGCAGGACGCTGCCATCGGCACCGACGATGGCCTGCGGGGTCTCGACCTGGAGCTCGAAGCGGAGACGCCCGGCTCCGTATTCGTGCTCCAGCCGGGCGCAGGCGAACACCATCGCTTCCACCTGGTCGACCGAGGTGACCTTCGGGACCGTCACCACGAACCCGCCGCCGACATCCCCGATCTCGGCGAGAAACAGGTCGAGCGTACGCAGGCCACGCGCCCGGGTCGCCGCCTCGAACGCCTTGACCCGGATCCCGTAGAAGGGCGGCCGTGCACCGGAGCGTAACGCCCTGGCCGCATCGCGTACGGCTTGATCCTCCTCTTCGTCGGACCGGATGCCGTAGCCGTCCTCGAAGTCGATGCGCAGGTCCTCGATCGGCTCCGCGGCGAGCTTGGCGCGCACACGTTCGCGCACCTCATCGTCCGCCGAGAGCGCGTCGGCGCACTCGTCGAGCACCGCCAGCGCCTCCCGGCCGAACGACTCGACCGTGCCGGCACCGAACTTGTCGGCGGGCACGTACAGCGTGTGCACCGGTTGCCGCACCCCGCGCTCGCCGGGGTAGTGCGCTGCGAGCTCGGCGTCGGCCTTGGCGAGCCGGGCGTCGAGCTCGCGGTTCAGTCGGTCGAGGAGAGTCACCGGGCGACAACCGCGTCGTAGGCCGGCAGCGTCAGGAAGTCTACGTACTCCTCGCTCAACGCGACGTCCTCGAAGATGTCGCGGGCCAGTTGGAACGGGCGCTCGTCGAAGCCGTCGCCGACCTGAGCACGGAGGTTCGCCATCTCGGTGTCGACCACCTCACGCACGAGCTGCGCGGTGACCACCGCGCCGTCGTCGAGCTTCGAGGCGTTGTGCACCCACTGCCAGACCTGCGAACGCGAGATCTCCGCGGTCGCGGCGTCCTCCATGAGGTTGTGGATGCCGACGGCGCCGCTGCCCCGCAGCCAGGACTCGAGGTAGAGGATCGCGACCTCGACGTTCGCGTGCAGACCGCGACGGGTGATCGAGCCGGGTGTCGAGGCGACGTCAAGGAGGTCCTCGGCGCTCACCTGCACGTCGTCGCGCTGCCTGCCGACCTGGTTGGGTTCGCCACCGAGCACGTGGTCGAACGCCTCGACGCAGAGCGGGACCAGGTCCGGGTGGGCGACCCAGGAACCGTCGAACCCCTGGCCGGCTTCCCGGTTCTTGTCGGCCTTGACCTGCTCGAACGCGCGCACGTTGACCTGCTCGTCCCGACGGCTCGGGATGAAGGCGGACATGCCGCCCATCGCGAAGGCGCCCCGCTTGTGGCAGGTCTTCACCAGCAGCTCGGCGTACGCCTTCATGAACGGCGCGGTCATCGCAACCGCGGCCCGGTCGGGAAGCACGAACCGGGGGCCCGAGTCGCGGAAGTACTTGATCACGCTGAACAGGTAGTCCCAGCGGCCGGCGTTGAGCCCCGACGCATGGTCCCGCAGCTCGTAGAGGATCTCCTCCATCTCGAACGCTGCCGGGATGGTCTCGATCAGCACCGTGGCGCGAATGCTGCCGTACGGGACGCCAAGCCGGTCCTGCGCGAAGGTGAACACCTCGTTCCACAGCCTCGCCTCGCGGTGGCTCTCCATCTTCGGCAGGTAGAAGTACGGCCCGCTGCCGCGTTCGAGCAGCTCCTTGGCGTTGTGGAAGAAGTACAGGCCGAAGTCGACGAAGGCACCCGCGACCGGCTCGCCGTCGACGAGCACGTGCTTCTCATCGAGGTGCCAACCGCGCGGTCGCATCACGATGGTCGCCAGCCGCTGGTCCTCCCGGAGCCGGTAGACCTTCCCGTCGGTTGAGGTGAAGCTGATGTTCCTGCGGACCGCGTCGTAGAGGTTCACCTGCCCGCCGATGACGTTGCTCCAGTGCGGCGTGCTTGCGTCCTCCAGGTCCGCGAGCCACACCCGAGCCCCAGCGTTGAGGGCGTTGATGGTCATCTTCCGGTCGGTCGGACCGGTGATCTCGACGCGCCGGTCGCGCAGGTCCTCGGGGGCCGGGGCGACCTGCCACTCCGCGGCCCGGATGTGGGCGGTGTCGGCAAGGAAGTCCAGCTTGCCGGTGCGGGCCACCTCCGCCCGGCGAATACGCCGAGCGTCGAGCAGCTCGACGCGGCGTGCGCCGAACCGGCGGTGCAGCTCCGCCACGAACTGCAGCGCAGCCGGAACGAGGATCCTGCTACCGCCCTCGACAACACTTCCGGTCACTTCGATCGACATAACTCCACCTTCTCTGCCTTGGTCTGGGTACCGGTGACGGCGGCCTTCGTCGGACTAGCGCTCGGCATGGCCTGCCTCGGCAGCCCGTTCGCGCGTGGATTCCGGGCGGTGGCTCAGGTCGGCGTGTGCTCCGGGTGCGGGGTGCCGCCGGAAGACGGGTGGGAACAGCTCGCCGGTGCTGCGGCGGGAGAAGTCGCGCTCCGAGTAGGCCGCTCGCATGCGGGCGAAGAGTCGCTGGGCTCGGCCCCTCATCTGGGCGAGGTCGAATCCCGGAAGTTCGCCGTCCCGGACCACCGTGCGTCCGGCCACCACGGTCATGGCGATGTCGCGCGGAGAGCCGGACATCAGGAAGGTACGCAACGGGTCGTCGAGGACGCCGAGGCGGAAGTCGGTCAGCCGAAGCACGACCAGGTCCGCCTGCGCACCGGGAGCGAGGCGGCCGAGATCCTCGCGCCCCAGTGCCTTCGCCCCGTTGAGAGTCGCGGCCCGGAAATACGCCGCCACGTCGCCGGCGTCGAGGCGGCCGTCGAGCACCTTGTTGAGGTTGGACCCCACGTCCATGGCGCGGAACAGGTCCGGCGGAAAGCTGTCGCTGCCGAGGGTGACGTTGACTCCGGCCCGGCGGAACCGGTCGAAGGTGTCCAGCACGGTGCCGTAACGCAACGAGGTCGAGGGGCAGTGCACGATCGACGCCTCGGCGCGGGCGAGCGCGTCGAGTTCGCTGTCCGAAGGCGAGGATCGCGTTCCGTTGCCCGCGCCGTAGGTCGCGTGCGGGACGAGCAGGCGGCAGTCGAGGAGACCGGTGCGTTCGAGGATCTCCATCGGCGTCGCGTCGTACCAGCGGCGGAGCAGTTCGAGTTCGACAAGGCCCTGCATCGAGTGCAGCCGCACCGGCACGTCGTGTTCGCGAGCGAGCTTGGCGGTGGCCTCGAGCAGTTCCAGGGTCATGGTCTCGACCCGGCACGGCAGCAGCACCCCGGTGACCAGGCCGTCCACCGACGACGCGGCGTACTCCAGGAAGCGCTCGGCGTGCCGCAGGCCGGCAAGCCCCTGCTGGTCGTCCCAGAGGACGTCGCGTCCGCCGTCGTCGCGTACGACGTTGACGCCGGAGCGGTAGCTGGGCCCGACGTAGGTACGGATGCCGAGAGCCCGTGCCGCCTCCGCGATACCGATGGCGTCCTCGCAGGTCTCCGCCCAGGAGCTGTGGACCTCTGACGCGATCGGCATGCAGGTCGTGACCCCGTGCAGCAGGAGCTGGGCGAGCGCGTAGCGGCGGATGAAGTTCCGTTCCTCTTGGTCGAACACGTCGCGCCGGCGGTGCCGGAAATAGTCCTCGGACCACTGAAGTCCCCGGCCGGTGTCCGGTGACGCCCAGGAGTCGAGGAGCGCGTGGTCGATGTCGGAGACCGCGTCGAGGTCGATGAGTCCTGGTATCACCAGGGCCTCCCCCATCTCGATCGTGCTGTCCGCCTCGCCTTCCCAGCGCGGACCGACGTACCGGATCTGGGCGCCGTCGTACACGACCGAGGCGTCCTCGATCAGGACGTGATCACCCGCGGAGTAGCCGAGCACGTACCGGGCGTGCACCGCCGTTGTCATCTGATCCTCTTTCCCGGCCATCGTCGGCCTCTGGTCATTGCATTGCGGGGACTCGGCGCCGTAGCGACGGTGGGCAGTCAGGCGAGCTTCACGTCGAGCGCGCCGGCCGCCAGCGCTACTGGGGGACCCCAACCGGGGCGGGCCTTGGGGCGCGGCATGGCGTACGTCGAGATCTTGCTGGTTCGGAGCCCGAGTCGGACCAGACCTTCCGCGAACAGCATCGCCGCGGCCACCGGGTCGACCACGGGGATGCCCAGTTCCTCCTCGATGGAGGTCGCGCGACCGGCGAAGCCCGCGCAGCCGAGCAACAGCGCTTCGGCACCGGCCTCGATCAACTGCCGGCCGCGCTCCACGACGGCCCGGCGCGTCCGGTCCTCATCAGCGTGTACCTCGAGGACGGGAAGTCCCGTCCCCAGCACGCCGACGCAGTGTTCCGCCACGCCCGCCGCCCGCAGGCTGTCCTTGATCTGCACGATCGACCGGCTCAGGGTTGTCACGACGCCGTACCTGGGCGCCAGCATCAACGCCACATGAGCCGCGGCGTCGGTGATGTCCACGACCGGCACTTCCAGGAGTTCGCGGGCGGCCTCCCGGCCGTGCTCGCCGAAGCCGGCGAGGATCACCGCGTCCGTTTCATCGGGCCAGGTGGCGAGCCGTTCGAGCATGGCGGTGGCCGCGATGAAGCTGTCCAGGTATCCCTCGGCGGAAGCCACCCCCCACTCGGGCGAGATGGCGGTGACGACCGTGCCCGGGCTGGCGGCGGATCTGGCCGACTCCGCGATGGCCGCTGTCATCGACTCGGTCACGTTGCAGTTGAGGACCAGTACCCGGATCGGGTGCGGCACGCCGTCGGTGCCGGCGGGGGTGTGCTGGGTCATCGAGCCGGACCTCGCTGACGGCGCGGTCGGGTGTCAGTGGGGGCCGTGGTCATGTCGTTCTCCTTGTTGCTGATGGCTCTGTCAGTGCGCAGAGCCGCATGGCTGGTCGGGCGGCGGCCCCCAAGCCGGCGATCGCGGATGGTGGCGGCGTCCGCATGAGCCTGACCACCGGCCCGATGGGCGCCGTCTACGCCGTCACCAACCTCACCGCCGACCAGGTCAGCCCGGCCGAACTGGGCTGCCCGGCGGCATGGGCACTGGGTCATCGAGGTCATGCAGTTCTGCCGGCGGCAATAGACCGGCTGCGGCATCTGCGGATGCGCCCAAGAATGGCAGTGCTATCTACCGCTTGAACTCACCATTCCTTTTACGTAGTAGCGCTGCAGAACGATGGACAGCGCCACAACGGGTATGGTCAGCACTGTTGCTGCGGCGAACACCTCACCGTACAAAGGGGTGTTCGCTGCGGTGGCGAAGTTCGCCATGCCGACCTGCGCCACCTGCTTGGCCGGGTCCTGCATCGCGACAAGCGGCCAGAAGAACGAACTCCAGGACCAGATGAATTGCAGCAGCGCCAAGGTGGCGAGCGCGGGCTTCACGCCGGGCAGTCCGATACTCAGGAACATACGTGCCTCGGATGCTCCGTCCATCTCGGCAGCTTCGAAGATCGAACGGGGAACCTCTCGGAAGGCCTGGCGCATCAGCAGAATCCCGAAGGGGTTGCAGATGAACGGCAGGAACAGCCCCAAATAGGTCGACACGAGACCCAGGCTCTTGACGACGTCGTACAGCGGGACGATCAGCGCCTCCGCCGGCAGGAACGCGGGGATCATGCAGAAGGCGAAGAGCGCGCGCCGGAAGCGAAATTCCTTCAGCACGAACGCATAGCCGGCAAGGCTGCACACAACCATTGAACCCAGGATCTGACCGGCGGACACGATGGCGGTGTTGATCAGATTCCACTCGAATCCAAACGCGCCGAAGATGCTGCGGAAGTTGTCGACTGTGGGTTGGGAGGGAAGAAACGACTTCCAGGACAAGGGGTAGGTCTCGGAAAGGAACGCCTCCGTCGACTTGAAGGCCGTCAACGTCATCCACAGGATCGGAAAGGCGAAGGTCAGCCCGACGATCACCATTCCGCAGGCGACCAGGATGCGGCCGGGCCGGATCCGACGCGATCTGCTCGCCCGCGGCAAGTCACCGTCCGTCAATGGCAGCGCCGGATCTGCCCCGGCCGGCCTCCCAATTTTCCGGCGCCCACTGCTCGAGCCACGTTCGATGCTGTCGATTGGGGCAGCGTTATGCGTCATATCGACGTCCTAGAAGCTTGAACTGAACTGCGATGATGGCCCCCAGGAAGAGGAGCATGAATATCGCCGCAGCCGACCCTACGCCGCGTGAGTTGAACTGGAACGCCTGCTCGTACGAATAGAACACGAGATTCCGTGTTGCACCGTCGGGCCCGCCCTGAGTCATGAGGACGATCGGCACGAAGATTCGTGTCGACTGCAGCGTCGCCATGAACAAGACCACGGTCCCGCTTCCGCGAAGCAGCGGGAGGGTGACACTCCGGAACTGGCGGAATGCACTCGCGCCATCGATCGACGCGGCTTCGTAGTAGTCCTTGGGGATCGCTTGCAGACCGGTCAAGAAGATCAGCGTTGGAATGCCGATGTTCTTCCAGCTTGACATCAGCACCACTGACACGAGAGCTTGGCTTCCGCTGTTGAGGAAGTCCTGCGGAGGCACACCGAACACACTGAGCAGTCCGTTGAACAGGCCCTGATCCGGGTTGTACAGCTGAGCCCACACGATCGCTGCGACCGTCTCCGACGCGGCCAGCGTCGCGATGACCGATATTCGCACAAATCGCGTTCCCGGCAGATGCTGATCGATGAAGACGGCCAACGCCAGGCTCACCGGTATCTCGATCAGCATTGAGCTCATGACGTACAGAACAGTGTTCTTCAGCGCGGACTGGAAGTCTTCACTGCTGAACATCCGGCTGTAGTTGTCCAAGCCGGCGAACCCGACCGCCTCGTGGGTAAATGGATCGAACGCCTGCAGACTGTGCACGGCTGCGACGATCACCGGGTAGTACTGAAATAGTGCGATCCCCACGATGGCAGGGAGGATCATGAGGAGAGCGGCGCTTCCCCGGTGCGCCTTCCCACTACGCCAGGTCGCGCGCCGGGGCGCCGCCACCCGACCCTTGGTGGCCGTCGTGATCACCGCTGATACTTCTTCAGCTGGTCGTCGATGTGCTTCGCGGTTTCGCTCAGGGTCTTCTCCGGATCGGCACCGAGCGCGATGTCCTTCACCGCTGGGTTGATCGCCGCGTAGTATTCGTTCCAGCCGACCGTCCGCGGGGCGCCGGTGCAGTTCTCCGCGACCTTGAGGGCGAGTTGTTCGTCGGGCTTCCGATACTCCTCGAGCTTCTCGACCAGAGAGCGTCGCGTGATGAAGGCTCCTCGCGACCGGAAGTACGGGGCCTGGCACGCGTCGGTACACAGGTAAGCCAACAGTGCGGCAGCCTCGTTCGGATGCTTGCTCTTCGCCCAGACGAACGGGGCGTCGCCGCTGTTGCACCCGAACAGCGTGTTCCCTCGGGGGTCCAAGGTCACCCCGACGTCGAACGGGCTTGCGCCACCTGGCTTGTCGCGGTTGAGAATCTGCCTGATGGAGTTCATCGACATGGCTGCCTGCGCGCCTTGGAACTGCGAAGGAATAGCAGATTTGGGCGTCAGGCCTTCGCTGAAGAGCCGCTGATAGTTGCGCATGCCTTGGACAGCCTCGTCCGTGTCGAGGTAGCCACTTACAGTGAGACCGTCATCGCTCACACCTTGCCAGGTCTTGTACAGCGATGATCCCTTTTCGGCACTACGGTCGCCCATGTTTCGGACCCAGATGCTCTCGTACTGGGTGTAATTCGAGCCAGGTCCGCCGTTGCCCAAGATCGACGACTCCAGGGCCCACGTCGCGGTGTCACCCTTCTTGCGGAGGTTGTGGGTGAGGGCGTTCATCGTTTCAAACATTTCCTCGACGGTCCATCCCTTGTCGAGACTGTCGACCTCGGGCGGCGTCGGAACTCCAGCGCGTTTGAAGATCTCGCGGTTGAAGAGGACCATGGGGAGGTAGCCTTCCCATGGCATCAAGAAGAGCTTTCCGCCGCTCGATCCAGCCTCCCGCATGGGAGTGAACAGGTCGGAGAGGAACTCTTTCGTGAGGTAGTCCGTGAGGTTCAGCGCCTGGCCCGACCGCGACATGTACTCGGTGAAGTCGAGGCGCGACATCATGATGTCGGGTGCACCACCGGACTGCGTGTAGATTTGAATCTTCTGCGGCAGGTTGCCGTAGGGAATGAGTTCCTCTTCGATCTTGATGTTCGGGTACGCCTTGGTGAACCTCGCGTAGTGCGAGGTGAACAGGGCGTTCACCTCGTCGCTGTAACTCTGCCGGAGAAAGCGGAGCACGACCGGCTTGTCGGTCAGCTCGGGTCCCTGGTAGCCACCGAGGTCGATGCGGTAACCCCCAGGTCCCGGACCGGTGGGGACCGGCTGCTGTCCATCCAGGGGTCGGGCGCCTCCGCTACAGCCGGCAAGGCCGTTGAAAGCGGCGAGGGATGCAAGCCCAGCCGCGCCACGAACAAAGTTGCGCCTGGTGATTCCACTTGCGAAGTTGTCCATGTCGGTTCTCCGGTTTTTCGAGTTGGAATATGGCCTACCGTCGTGCGGTGCCGAAAATGGAATGGTTCGGTCATGGGCCGGGTGCCGCTAGCGCGGTGACATATACCTGGCGGTGATGCGCAGGTGCCGCCTCGGTCGTTGGCGTCGACGGGGTGGACGGTCGGTCAGTTCCCGTGGTCGACGACGACGCCCACGGTTCCCCCACCGGGAGGTCCCTGATGGACGGCGCCGGATGAGATGTACAGGACCGTGTCCTGCAGAGCCGCGGCGAACATTCCGCCCACGGCTGCCTTGAGTTCGTTCATGTACTGCGGATTTTCGGCGTTGTGAACCTGCCGTCGTCCGCGCAGCCGCGCGTCGATGGGCGTACCGATCTTCACGTAGACTGCCACGATTCGTTGCCGCTGGTCGGGTGCCAACGGTGTGCCGTCAACCGGCAGGCCCGCCGCGCGCAAGGCTCGATGGAGCGAGTCGATGTCCAGCATGTCGGTCATCACCGATCGACCCACCCGCAATCGACCGCCGGCCGCCGTTGTGTTCCCCAGGAGGACGACTTGCGTTTCTCGGTGTTCACGTCCCGACGACGAGGAGACCCGATCGGTCCAAAGGTCCAGGTTCGTGCCGATGTCGCCGTCGGCAGGCAACGCGAGGTTGTCGACCGCGACGGCGACTCCCAAAGCCGCGGCGCCGCTGGTTTTCGGAGTAGCCAGGCGCGGCTCGAAGGGCGAGATTTCGTGCCCACGTTGCTGCGCTTCTTCGATGTCCTCCGGCTGGAGCCCACGGCTCTTCGTGAGCACGTACTCGGCGTCCGACGGGTCGATACCGGCGTCACGAGCAGCGGCTCGGACAGCGTCGGCGACGTGTTCGACCATCGCGGGGTGACCGACCCATTCGGGCCGGATGGGTGCCGACTGTGCAGTGCCGATGGCTAGTCTCGGCTCAGGTCCGACGGGTCCGTCCCAGGCACGTCTGGCATAGACCACCATGTGCGGTGCGAGGATGCCGACACCTCCGCTGGAGAAAACCATGGGAATGCGGGCGATTCGGTCGGCACCTAGAGTGCTGTTCTCCTCGAGGAACCGGCGGACTGCGGCAATCGCCGCGGCTCGACTGTTCTCACCGGGTGTGTTCCCTTCCGTCTTACCGGTGATCGCGCAGATCTCGTCAGGACGCAGCCGGCCGTCCGTGACGAGTTGTACGAGTGCGGTGGTGTCCGACTCGTGCTCCAACGGCACCGGGAAGGCCTCGACGGCCGTCGGTTGCGGGTTCTGGTGCACTTCTCCTCCATCGGACTGGTGGCCTGATCAGCTCGGATCCTGTGCTCGTCACTGAGTCGGGTCCGAGCAAAATTCCTATGAAGATCTGATGTCTTAGGTGCACGAGGCGTCGGGGGCAAGAAGCAGGTTCAGTTCGAGTTGGCTCAGCGCGGCGTCAGGGACGCCGACCAGTCGCCACCATCGATACCCTGCGTCGGTCCGCACATCGCAGCGAGACTCGGCCGGGTGCTCGCGTCCGAGCCCCGGACGGGGATCGCAGCACCGCCGGTTCGACGAGGGACGATGCGCGGGTGGGTCGTCATGGGATATGGTTATCAGACGTCTGATGTTTCGGGTAGGGGTAGCGGTGAATTTTCCACGGAGCGGGTCCGCAGACACGCCGGTCAACACCAGGCGGAAGGAAAGACAGGTGCCCAGGGTCAGCCGCGTCTCCGCGGTGGAGGCGGCGATCGAGGAGATCCGCGCACAGATCCGTGAAGGGCACTGGGTCCCTGGTGACCGACTGCCCTCCGAAGCGGAGCTGACCGAGATCCTGGGGATCAGCCGCGCCCCGCTGCGCGAGGCCATCCGAGCGCTCGTCCACGCCGGTCTGCTGTCGGTACGCCAGGGCGACGGCACCTACGTCGTCGCCGTGGACGAGTCGGCCGTAGCGTTCAGCCGCAAGCTCAAGGACAGCAAGACCCGCGACGTGCTCGAAGTGCGGCGCGGGCTGGACGCGACCGCGGTTCACCTGGCCGCGACACGACGCACCGACGACGACCTCACCGCGATGGAGACGACGCTGCGGCGCCGCCGCGAGGCCGCGTCGACGGGAGACCAGGCCACGTTCGTCGACGCTGACGTGGCGTTCCACCTGGCCGTGGCGCAGGCCGCCCACAACGCCCTGCTCCTCGGGCTCTACGAGGGACTCTCGATGTCCATCCGCGAGTCCCTGAACACGATCGAGTCCCTGCAGCACGCCGTCGGCGACGGCGGTGACGACCACGAAGCGCTCTTCGACGCGATCAAGTCCGGAGACGAGGCGCGAGCCGTCGACATCGCGCTGTCGATAATCGCCAGCCAGGAGCAGCAGTGCGCACTCAAGTGACCGGGCCGTCCAAGGCGGAGGCGGTCCAGCCCCGCTGCCGCCACAGCCGCGAGGAGGAACGTTGACGACCGCCATGTTGATCAAGAACGTACGCCCCTGGGCGGGCGGACCATGCGACATCGTCGTCGAGGACGGCCGGATCGCCAAGGTGCTGCCGGCCGGCAACGCGACGCCGGACGCGGACGGCAGCGTCGTCGACGGACGCGGCCACATCGCCCTGCCCTCGTTCACCGACACGCACGCCCACCTGGACTCCACCCGCCTGGGTCTGCCGTTCCGCCCACACACTGCGGGCCCGGGATTGGAGGGGCTGATCGAGAACGACCGGGCGAACTGGCGTTCGGCGGAGGCCAGCGTCAGCGAGCGGGCGATCTACACGCTCGGCCGGACCATCGCGTCGGGCGCCACGACGGTACGCAGCCACGCCCAGGTCGACACGCTGTCCGGCCTCGACCGTCTCGAGGGGGTGCTCGCCGCCCGTGCGGCCCACCGAGCCAGGGCCGCGGTCCAGGTCGTGGCCTTCCCGCAGGCCGGCATCATCCGTGACCGGGGTACCGCCGACCTGCTCGCCGCCGCGCTGTCCAGCGGCGCGGACCTGGTGGGCGGGATCGACCCGTGCAGCCTGGACCGGGATCCCGTCGAGCACCTCGACACCGTCTTCGGGTTGGCCGAACGCCATCAGGTCGGCGTTGACCTCCACCTGCACGAGCTCGGCGAACTCGGCGCATTCACGCTCGACCTCATCTTCGAACGGGTACGCGCCCTCGCCATGCACGGCAGGGTCACCGTCTCGCACGCGTTCCCGCTCGCCACCGTGGCCCCGGACCGCGTCGAGGCGATCGCCGGTCAGCTGGCCGAGCTCGACATCGCCCTGACCACGATCGCACCGGGCGGTCAGCGCACGCTTCCGCTCGACCTGCTGGCGCGTCACGGGGTAAGGGTCGGCCTCGGTCAGGACGGCATGCGGGACTACTGGTCCCCGTTCGGCGACGGTGACATGCTCGGTCGTACCTGGCAGCTCGCGTTCGTCAGCCAGCTACGTCGGGACGACCTCATCGAACGCTGCGTCGCGCTCGCCACCGTCGGTGGCCGCGCCATCGTCGAGGGCTGTGGCGGGGCCGCGTGGACGGCGAGCTCGGACGAACCCCGTGGGCTCGCGCCGGGCGACTCCGCCGACCTCGTCCTGCTCCCCGGCGAGACGGTGACCAGCGCGGTGATGGACCGGCCGTCCGGCCGCATCGTCGTGCACCGGGGCCGGGTTGTCGCCGAGGACGGCGTTCTGGTCTGATGGCACACACAACTGAACATCGCGCCGCTTGAACCGGAGCGGGAGAGACTCGGCCACAACCCGGACCGAGCGCCGAAGGAGCAACTCTCCCCAGAATCTCTCAGGCCCTGTACCGCTCCGGTGAGGCAACTCTGGAAAGCCAGGACGCGGATGTCCTGCACCCACGGTGCAAACCGTCTGATCGACGGTGAAGCTCTCAGGTACCGATGACAGAGCGGGGAGGTCGCCCACCGGTGCCGTTCGCGGCACCCGAGCCAAGGGAGCCTCCCGAATGAACCCCTCCGGCCACTCGTGGCGCCGCACGCCCCTGCACGACGTGCACGCGGCGCTCGGTGCCAGCTTCACCGGCTTCGCCGGCTGGTCGATGCCGATCCGCTACTCCTCCGAGATCGCCGAGCACAAGGCGGTGCGCTCGACCGCCGGACTGTTCGACCTGTGCCACATGGGCGAGTTGGAACTCACCGGCCGGGAAGCCGGCGCGGCGCTCGACTTCGCACTGGTCGGGCGTCCGTCGCAGATCGGCGTCGGCCGGGCCCGGTACTCGATGATCTGCGCCGAGGACGGTGGGATCCTGGACGACCTCGTGGTCTACCGGCTGGCCGAGGAGCGGTTCCTCGTCGTCGCCAACGCCGCCAACGTGCTCGTCGTACGCGACGCGCTGAACGAACGCGTGTCGGGGTTCGACGCCGAGGTGCGCGACGCGTCCGACGACTGGGCGCTGATCGCGGTCCAGGGACCCGCCTCGGCGGAGATCGTCAGCCAGCTGACCGACCTCGACGTGTCGGCCCTGAGGTACTACGCCATCGACGAGGCCGTCCTCGCCGGCGTCGCGGTCCTGCTGGCCCGGACCGGATACACCGGTGAGGACGGCTTCGAGGTCTACTGCCGCCCCGAGGACGCCGCGGCGGTCTGGGCCGCCCTCACCGAGGCCGGCGAGCAGCACGGCCTTGTCCCGGCCGGCCTGGCGTGCCGCGACACCTTGCGGCTGGAGGCGGGCATGCCGCTCTACGGCCAGGAGCTGAGCCGGGACGTGACGCCGTTCGAGGCGGGGCTCGACCGCGTCGTCGCCTTCGACAAGGACGGCGGTTTCGTCGGGGAGGCCGCCCTCGCCGCGCGCCGTGTCGCAGGGGCACGGCGGACGCTCGTCGGGTTGGTGTCCGCCGGCCGCCGCTCCCCGCGGGCCGGATACCCCGTGCTCGACCCCTCGACCGGTGCGCAAATCGGCCGGGTGACCAGCGGCGCCCCATCGCCCACGCTCAACCGCCCGATCGCCATGGCCTACGTCCCCGTCGGCCACGACGAGCCGGGCACCAGGCTCGCCGTCGACCTCCGCGGCGCCGCTGAAGACGTCGAGGTCGTCGCTCTCCCCTTCTACCGCCGCAACCGGTGACCGCGCCAACCTCCCAGGAGCACGAGATGAACGTTCCCGCCCAGCTGAAGTTCACCGCCGAGCACGAGTGGCTCGACATCGAAGGAGACCTCGCCACCGTCGGCATCACCGCCTTCGCCGCCGAGGCTCTCGGCGACGTCGTCTACGTCGACCTGCCCGCCGTCGGCAGCAGTGTCGCCGCAGGCGAGGCCTGCGGCGAAATCGAGTCGACGAAGTCGGTCAGCGAACTCTACGCCCCCGCCGACGGCGACGTGGTGGAGGTAAACCAGGCGGTCGTCGACGACCCCGGCCTGCTCAACCTGGACCCGTTCGGGGCGGGCTGGCTGTTCCGGATGCGCGTCACGAACTCCCCCGCCCTGCTCGACGCCGCCGCCTACGAGTCGCTGACCGGAGGCGAGTGAGATGAGTATTTGCGACCGGCCGCTGGCCGATCTCGACCCCGAGGTCCACCACGCCATCCGGGCCGAACTCGCCCGCCAACAGCACACCCTGGAACTGATCGCGAGTGAGAACTTCGCACCCGTCGCGGTCCTGCAGGCCCAGGGGTCGGTGCTGACCAACAAGTACGCCGAGGGGTACCCCGGACGGCGCTACTACGGCGGCTGCGAGCACGTCGACGTCGTGGAGCAGCTCGCGATCGACCGCGCGAAGGCGCTGTTCGGTGCCGCGTACGCCAACGTGCAGCCGCACTCCGGTGCCCAGGCGAACGCCGCGGCGATGTCCGCGCTGCTCGAGCCGGGCGACACGATCCTGGGCCTGGACCTGGCGCACGGCGGTCACCTCACCCACGGCATGCGGCTCAACTACAGCGGCAAGCTGTACGAGGCCATGGCGTACCACGTGCGCGAGTCGGACTTCCGGGTCGACATGGCCGAGGTGGAGCGGCTCGCGCTGGAGCACCGGCCGAAGTTGATCGTGGCCGGCTGGTCGGCGTACCCGCTGCACCTGGACTTCGCGGAGTTCCGGCGGATCGCGGACCTGGTCGGCGCCCGGCTGATGGTGGACATGGCGCACTTCGCCGGGTTGGTCGCCGCGGGCCTGCACCCGGACCCGGTGCCGTACGCGGACGTCGTCACCACCACCACGCACAAGACTCTCGGGGGTCCCCGCGGTGGCATCATCCTGACCAACCGTGGCGACCTGGCGAAGAAGATCAACTCGGCGGTGTTCCCCGGCCAGCAGGGCGGGCCGCTGGAGCACGTCATCGCGGCCAAGGCCGTGGCGTTCAAGCTGGCCGCCTCGGCGGAGTTCCGCGAGCGGCAGCGGCGGACGCTGGACGGTGCTCGTACGCTGGCCGGTCGGCTGCTGGCCGACGACGTCCAGGCGGCGGGGATCACCGTGCTGACCGGCGGCACCCAGGTGCATCTCGTCCTGGTCGACCTGCGCCACTCTGAGCTGGACGGACAGCAGGCCGAGGACCGGTTGCACTCGATCGGCATCACCGTGAACCGCAACGCCGTACCGTTCGATCCGCGGCCGCCCATGGTCTCCTCCGGCCTGCGCATCGGCACCCCGGCGCTGGCCACCCGCGGCTTCGGCACCGCGGAGTTCCGGGAGGTCGCCGACATCATCGCGACCGCGCTCATCAGCGGGCCGGCCGAGGACGCCGTCACGGAGCTGCGTGACCGGGTGGCCAACCTCGCCGCGAAGTTCCCGCTGTATGAGGGGCTGTGACTTGACATCCTCCCGGCCCTGAT
>NZ_JBUEGB010000082.1:0-26125 GCF_054963695.1 Micromonospora sp. RTBAU3-60
CCGCAGCTCGGACCAGGCCGCGTCGGAGATGACGCGGGCCAAGCGGCGGTTGCGGAGCATGTTGCGCACGCTGAGGTCTTCGATCGCGACCGTTTGGGTCTCACGGACGAGTCGAGTGGTCAGCTTGTGCAGATGGTCCCGCCGCCGGTCAGCGATACGGGCATGAATCCGGGCCACCTTCAGCCGGGCCTTCGCCCGGTTCGCGGAGTCCTTCTGTTTGCGGGCCAGGTTCCGCTGCGCCTTGGCCAGCTTCCGCCGGTCGGCCTGCCCGTACCGCGGGTTGGCCACCTTCCCCTGCTCGTCACTCACCCCGGGCATCGGGTGGGACAGGGTGAGCAGACTGGTGATACCCGCGTCCACACCCACCTCCGCCGCAGCGGGCGGCAGCGGCTTCACGGTCGGGTCCTCCACCAGCAGGGGCACGAACCAGCGGCCGGCAGCATCCCGAGACACCGTGACCGTCGACGGCTCCGCTCCCTCGGGCAGGGGCCGCGACCACACGATGTCCAGCGGCGCGGCCATCTTGGCCAACGTCAGCCGGCCGTCACGCCAGCGGAACGCGGAGCGGGTGTACTCCGCCGACGCCCTGGATTTGCGTTTGGACTTGAAGCGCGGATACCGGGACCGCTTGTCCCAGAACGCCACGAACCCGGCCTGCAGATGCCGCAACGTCTGCTGCAACGGCACCGAACTGACCTCGTTCAGGAACGCCAGCTCATCGGTGCGTTTCCACTCCGTCAGCCACCCCGACGACTGCACATAGGTGGTGCGCTGACGGTCGACCGCCCACGCCCGGGTCCGGGCCTCCAACGCCCGGTTGTAGACCACACGCACACACCCAAACGTCCGGTTCAACAGCTCAGCCTGCTCAGGAGTCGGATAGAAGCGGTACTTGTACGCCCGCTTCACCACCCCACCCACACCTCACAATTTACCGTCCATGTACGACACTCATCCCAAGGGAAGGGGGCGGCGTTTCCTCCCGGCCCTGAACGGCCGGGTTTCCACGCCGCAATTCCGATGAGTGGGCTGCCTCATGCCCTCGGGTGGCACCCCCGTTGAGGCAGCACCATCGCGCGTCCCGCCGGCTACGGGGCGGTGGCCTCCTTGGCGGCGCGCTCGCCGGATTCGACGGCCCCGTTGAGGTAGCCGAAGTACTCGGTCGAGGTGTGCTCGCCGGCGAAGTGGATGTTGCCTTCGCGGGCGGCTTCGATGCCGAAGAAGCGGGTGTACTGGCCTGGCCTGGGGCACGAGTAGGCGCCCTTCGACCAGGGGTTGAGCGGCCAGGCATCCCTGTAGGCCTTGCCGTTGTAGGCGGCGGTGACGCCGGGGTAGATGGTTTCCAGCTGGGTCAGGAAGGACGTGACCTGGGCGGCCGGTGCGGTGCCGAACGGCGCGCCGGTCCACGCCGTCGTCTGGCTGCCGCCAGGGAATTCACACATCACGCCGGTGGTGGTCGGCTGGTTGACCGTGTCGTCCCAGGCGCACTGGAATCCGGTCACGTTGGTGTAGGTGGCGCCGCCGTAGCCCTGCGCCACCCAGGGTCGCCGGGTGAATTGGACGTGAACCTTGGCGTTGCTGCCCAGGTCGAACTCGTTGATGGAGCGCATCTTCACGGTAGAGAACCCGGCTCTGGACAGGTCGCACTCGCGCAGCGTGGTGAAGGGCAGGGCGAGGATGACCTTGTCGGAGGTCACGTCGGTGTACGTGTTCCCGGCCTGGAAGGTGCAGGTCACCGAGCCGTTGGCGTTCGTCTTGACCGCCACCAGTTTGCGGTCCAGCGTCACGGTGCCGGTCGGCAGCTGGGCGACCATGGCGGTCAGCAGCTGGTCGTTGCCGCCGATGATGGTGTACTTCTCGTCGCCCCCGGTGAGCGGGCTGAGCGAGTTCTGCGAGTTCCAGGCGAGTAGGTAGATGAGGTTGAGAGCCGACTGCTGGTCTGGGTCCATCCCGTACTCGGCGACGACGTTGCTCTGCATCAGCTTGGCGAAGCGGCTGGACAGACCGCCGGGGATGTTGGCGTCGAGCCATTGGTTGACGGTCTGGTTGTCCAGCGCCAGGCCCGCCGCGGTGTGGTTGTTGTAGGTCTGCGGCCACGGCGCGGCCTGCTGAGCCGACCTGAACGCTTGGTAGACCTGGCCCCAGTCGGCGTTCGCCGCGCTGTACGGGTAGTCCGCCCCGTTGATCCAGTACTTGTCCCCGCCGGGTGGCTGGTTGCCGCCGGCCACGTCGCGGAGGCTGAGTCCGAGGCTGTTGGCGAGGTTGCGGATCGTGTTGTGTTCGGTGTTGATGAACGCGCCGCCGTGCTCGACGACGACGCCGTCGTCGAAGAAGTTCCGCAGGCTGTAGCAGCGGCCGCCGATCCGGGAGCTGCCCTCGTAGACGGCGGCCCGGATGCCCTTGACCTTGTAGAGCCAGTGGGCGGCGCGGATGCCGGCCAGGCCCGCGCCCACGATGGTGATCGACGGTGGCGGGGTGGGCGCGGCGGCCGCGGCGGGACGGGGCAGGCCGGCGGCCGAGGCGACGGCGGCGGCCCCGACGGCGGCGGCGCCGAGCAGCGTGCGGCGGGACAGCCCGGCGGCGCGCATCTCGATGACTTCGTCGACCGGGATACCGGTCCGTTCGGATTCGGCGTGGGCGGCGAGGGTGGCACGCAGGCGGCTGGTGAGTGGTGTTCGACCTCTTGATCTCATGACTGACCTCCGGTCGCGAACGCCTGAGCTGGCGTGCCCGCAATTTAAAGCCGGATTCAGTTAGACAGTCAAGAACTTCACTGGCCAGTGATGCAGCGTCCCATCGAGGCTGATCTCGATTTCAGGACCCGGCCCACCACCGGGCGGCCACGAGCTCGGCGATCAGCGTCTCGGTGAGCAGGCGTACGCCGGGCTCGTCGTCGCCGCGGTAGCGGATCGCCGCGGCGGCGCCGGCCGCCTCGGCGCCGACGGCGAGCACCGTCGCCTCCCGCTGCCGCAGCCAGTCCAGTGCGGGGGCGTCGTAGCGGGAGCCGGGAAAGAGCAGGGCGCGGTAGTCGAGCGTCTTGGTGAGGTAGACGTCGACGTGGGACCAGTCACCGGTCTCGCACCCGTCGGCGGGACGGCGTGGACCCTCGCGGACCATCAACGCCGACTGCATGGCCGAGGAGAGCCGCTCGACCGGCGCGAGCGTGTAGATGCCGTGCGGGCCGTCGAGGAGTGCGGCGGCCGTCGGCAGCCATTCGTTCCGGCGGGTGAGCAGATCCTCGGTGGCGTCGGCCGCGCGCCGGGCGAGATCCACGACGTCCCGCCGGGCCAGACCCGCGACGTCCTTTTGCGCGGTCAGGCGCGCCACCAGGTCCAGCAGCAGCACCAGGGTGTGCTGGAAGGTCCGGCAGGCCACCCCGCCGGCCTCGACGCCGGCGTGCATCGGGACGACGAGGTCGGCGAGGTTCGCCAGCGGCGAGTCCGGCACGTTGGTCAGGGCGACGAGTGGGCCCGCCCCCTGGTAGCGGCCGGCGGCGTCGAGGGTCTCATGGCTGGTTCCGGTGGCGGAGATGGCGACCACCAGGGTCCGCGGCCCGGGCGGACAGCCGGTGGCGGCCGAGGCGTACTCGGCGACCGCGTCGACGCCCGCGGCGCGCAGCCGCAGCGCGGCCATCTCCGCCGCGTAGCGGGAACTGCCCATCCCGAGCAGGAGCACCCGCTCGACCGGGTCGGGCAGCCCGTGCCAGGCGTCGCCGTCGGCGAGCGTCGCGGCCAGGCGGCGCAGTGACTCCGGTTTGGCTTCCAGGTCGGCCAGGAACAGGCGCGGGTTCATGATCTCCTCGGTTCTATTCGTACCAGCCACGCAGGACGCCCATCGGGGCGTACCGCCAGCGGGGCAGGAAGCGGGCGGCGTAGCACAGCTCGCGGCATTCCTGCTCGACCTCGAACGGCCGGAGCAGCCGTTCGTCGAACAGGTGCGCCATGCCGTGCTCGCGCAGCGTGCGGAGGTAGGCCGCAAGCAGTTCGTCGGCGCCGCGCTGGCACCAGTCGGTCACGGCGGACCGGTGCCGGCCCTCGGTCCGCCGGTTGGCGATCTGCCCGACGTGCAGCAGGCTGGTCCGCAGCTGCGCAACGTCCCGCGCGGTCGGCTCGGTGAGGGTGGCACCGTCGGGGGCGGCGAGGGTCGGGTTGCCGTCGAAGTCGGTCACCGCGAGCCCGTCACGCCACCGCAGCACCTGTCCCACGTGCAGGTCGCCGTGCGGTGGGATGACGTACGCCCGGTCGACCTCGTCGGACCGCCAGATGTCGGCGGCGAGTCGGGGCAGCCGGTCGGTCAGCCACTGGGCATCCTCGTGGTCGGCGGCGGCGACGAGCTGGCGCGCCTGGTCGAGGACGGCCAGGCCGTCGGCCGTCCAGTCCCGGTGGCTGACCGCCACGGGTGCCGGGATGGTGTCGGACGGGGTGGCCAGGGCGCAGTGCAGCTCGGCGGCCAGCACCCCGAGCTCGCCGGCCAGGTCGGCCGGCGGCCCGCCGGCGAGCTGGTCGAGCAGGGCGTCGACGCACCAGTCCCAGCCGTCGGCGGCGTCCGGCAGGAAGCCGGTCACGACTGCCGCCAGTCCCCCGTCCGGCTCGTCCCGGTAGACGGCCGCGTACGGCGTGGGGGTCCGGGTGAAGCCCGTCGCCGCCAGGTGCGCCAGCAGGTCGGGAGCGCGGTCGGGCGAACCATCCGGGCGCATCCACTTGACCACCACGCGCTCGCCCACCACGACGGAGGTGTTGGTCTGGTCGGCGGTGATCGGCCGTTCCCCGAGGGGGCCGCGGGCGAGTGGGACGAAGCGGCGCACCCGCATTCCGGGGACTGCGCCACCGGTGGCGAGGGTCTCGACGAGCGCGGCCGAGGCACCGGGCCGCACTCGGGTGTCTGTTGAATCCAAATTCAGGTTCCGACGTAAAAACTCAGCTACGAAAGGCGGGCTGAGTCTTGCGTACGTTGACGCGCATTGCAACACTCCGGTTCACTGTCTCGACTCCCGACAGGAGTGGCGAGTGTTGCTGCTGTTCAGAAGTCCCCGGCGTGCCGCCGTCCCGGCCGCCCTCGCCGCGGGCCTCGTGCTCGCCCTGGCGGCGTGCGGTGGTGGCGCCGACAACGCCGGCGCCGCGAGCCCGGACGCCCTCGACCCGAACGCCGACCTGAGTAAGCAGAAGCTCACGGTCTCCAACTGGGACGGCTACATGCCGGAGGATCTTCCCGAGAAGTTCAAGGCGGCGAAGGGTCCGGCGGTCACGGTCACCAAGCACGCCACCAACGAAGAGATCATGGCGAAGCTGACCGCCGGCGCGGACAGCGGCATTGACGTGGCGTTCGTCTCCGGGCAGTTCGCCCAGGCGCTGGCCGAGCAGGGCCTGCTCGAGCCGATCCACACCGATCTCGTGCCCAACGTCAAAAACCTCTACCCGGAGGCGGGGCAGCTGGCGTACGACAAGGGCAACAAGTTCTCCGTGCCGTACACCTGGGGCACGACCGGGCTGTGCTACCGCACGGACCTGACCGGTTACACCCCCGACAGCTGGGAGGACCTGCTCTCGCCGAAGCCGCAGTTGGCCAAGAAGGTGACCATGATGGCCACTGAGCGGTGGCTCATGCTCCCGGCGCAGAAGACGCTCGGCTTCTCGGCGAACACCACCGATGCGGACCAGTTGGAGCAGGTGAAGCAGCGGCTGCTCACGGCGAAGAAGTCGCTGCTGGCCTACGACGACACGACCTTCGGCGACCGGCTCAAGTCCGGCGAGGCCGCCCTGGTGGAGGCGTGGGACGGCTGGTGCCCCACCGACGACCCGAAGATCAAGTTCGTGGTGCCGAAGGAGGGCAGCGACCTCTGGGTGGACACCATGGTGATCCTGAAGACGTCGAAGAACAAGGAGGCGTCGCACGCCTTCATCAACTACATCCTCGACCCCGAAAACCACTCCTGGGCCGCCGAGAACATCCTCTACAAGGTGCCGAACGCCGCCGCCATGGCCAAGGTCGACGCCAAGCTGCTGGGCACCCACCCGCAGCTGAAGATGGCCCCGGCCGAACTGCTCAAGGGCGAGGTCCCGGTCGACCTGGGCGACGCCGCGCCGGCGTACACCCGGATCGCGACCGAGGTGTCGGCCAGCAAGTGAGCTCTACTCTCGCCCCCCAACGCGCCGCCCGTCGGGAGCGGCTCGCCGGGCGACTGGCCACCCTCGGGCCCGGGCTGGGCTACCTGGTGGTCTTCATGCTCGTGCCGCTGGCGCTCGTGCTCAGCTACACACTGTTCCACCGGGGCCGCTTCGGCGGCATCGTGTACGAGGCGTCGGCGGACAACTTCACCCGAGTCGCCGACGGGCTCTACCTCAGCGTCGTCTGGACCTCGGTGAAGCTGGCCGGGCTCACCACGCTGCTGGCGTTGCTGCTCGGCTACCCGACCGCCTACCTCATCGCCCGGCTCCCCCGCCGCTGGCGCACGGTGGCGCTCGTCCTCGTGGTCCTACCGTTCTGGACCAACTTCCTCATCCGCACCTACGCGTGGATCATCCTGCTCAACAGCGAGGGCGTGATCAACCGGACGCTGACCGGGATCGGCGTGATCGACCGTCCGCTGGAACTGCTCTACACCCCCGGCGCCGTCGTCGGCGGCCTGCTCTACGCCTACCTGCCGCTGATGGTCCTGCCGCTGTACTCGGCGATCGAACGGCTCGACCCCCAACTGCGCGAGGCATCGGCGAACCTGGGCGCCCGGCCGGCCCGCACGTTCTGGTCGGTGACCCTGCCGCTGACCCTGCCCGGCGTGCTGACCGGCTGCGTCTTCGTGTTCGTGCCCAGCCTCGGCAACTTCGTCATCCCCGAACTGCTCGGCGGCGGCCGGACGGTGATGGTCGGCAACCTCATCCGCGACCAGTTCCTCAAGGCGCGGGACTGGCCGTTCGGCTCGACCCTCGCGCTCATCGTGATCGCGCTGCTCGTGCTGCTGCTCATGGCGCAGGCGTGGGCGGCGCGACGACTGTCGGGGGGCAACCGTGCGTAGGTTCAGCTGGCTCTACGTCCCGGCGGGCCTGACGTACCTCTTCCTCTACCTGCCGATCGTGGTCCTCGTGGTCATGTCGTTCAACGCCGCCGACACCCCGTACCGGTGGGACGGGTTCGACACCGCCTGGTACGGGCGGCTGTTCGCCGACCGGGCGATCCGCGAAGGGCTGATCAACACGCTGGTCGTCGCGGCCGGCGCCACCGCGCTGTCCACGGTGCTCGGCACCCTGCTCGCCGTCGGCCTCGCCCGGCACACGCGGTCGAAGCTGCTCGACGCGATCGCCGTGGCGCCGGCGGTGCTGCCCGACATCGTGCTGGCCATCGGGCTGCTCGCCTTCTACACCGCCGTTCAGTTCACGCTCGGCCTGCACTCGATCCTGCTGGCGCACACGGTGTTCGGCACCGCCTTCGTCGCGGCCGTGGTCCGCACCCGGCTGGCCCACGTCGACGGGTCGCTGGAGGAGGCCTCCCGCGACCTGGGCGCCACGGCGGCGCACACCTTCGTCCGGATCACGCTGCCGTCGCTCGCCCCGGGCATCATCGCCGGTGCGCTGCTGGCCTTCTCGCTGTCCATCGACGAGTTCGTCATCGCCTTCTTCACCGCCGGCCCGCAGGATCCGACGCTGCCCATCGTGATCTATTCGATGGTGCGCTTCGGCGTCACCCCCGAGATCAACGCCCTGGCCACGCTGCTGCTGGCGGTCAGCTTCACGTTCGTCATCGCGGCCCAGCGCCTGTCCCGACTAACGGAGTCTCTGTGAGCGACCATCACGCCGGCGAACCCCTGGTCAGCATCAAGTCCGTCAGCCGGCGCTTCGGCGACGTCCAGGCCCTGGAACAGGTCAGTCTGGAGATCCGCCAGGGCGAGTTCTTCGCCCTGTTGGGCCCGAGCGGCTGCGGCAAGACCACCCTGCTGCGGATCCTCGCCGGCTTCGAGCATCCCGACAGCGGGTCGGTGACCCTCGACGGCAACGACCTGCTCGCCGTGCCCCCGCACCGGCGGCCGGTCAACCTGATGTTCCAGTCCTACGCGCTGTTCCCGCACATGAGCGTGGAGAAGAACATCGCGTACGGGCTGGAGCGGGACCGGGTGCCGAAGCGGGAGATCCGCGAGCGGGTGGACGCCGTACTCGCCACCGTCGGCCTCACCGGCCTGGCCCGCCGCCGGCCCCACCAGCTCTCCGGCGGCCAGCGGCAGCGCGTCGCGCTGGCCCGGGCGATCGTGAAGCGGCCCCGGCTGCTGCTGCTCGACGAGCCCCTGTCCGCGCTGGACAAGAAGGTACGCGCCGAGATGCAGCTGGAGCTCAAGCGGTTGCAGCACGAGGTCGGCATCACCTTCGTGGTCGTCACCCACGACCAGGAGGAGGCGATGTCGCTGGCCGACCGGATCGCCGTGATGAGCGAGGGCCGGGTGCGTCAGGTCGACGCGCCGGTGCCCCTGTACGAGCGGCCCGCCGACCTGTTCGTGGCGGACTTCATCGGGGCCAACAACCTGATCACCGGGGTCGTCACCACCGAGGGTCTGCGGGTGCCGGACGTGGGCGTGCTGCCCTGCCCCGCCGCCCCGGACGCGGTCGGGGCCACCGCGACGCTGGCGGTGCGTCCCGAGCGGGTGCGGCTGGGCGCCGACGGTGTCCTGGTCGGGGTGGTACGCGACGTGACCTTCTTCGGCGGCACCACGCGGGTGGCGGTGGACGTGACCGGGCTGGACCGGCCGTTGCTGGCCACGGTCGCCGGCGCGGCCGCGGTGGGGGTCGGCGACAAGACCCGGGTGGACTGGTCTGGCAGCGACGCCGTGCTGCTCGACCGGACCTGACCGGCAGGCGCTATCCCGTCCCCGGCCGCGCTACGCGGTGGCCCTGCGGGCGCGCGGGGGCTTGGCCGGCTCCTCGGGTACGTCCAGCGGGTTGCCGGTGACCAGCCGGGCGTACGACAGGATCAGCTCGACCGCCTCGGCGGCGTGCAGGGTCGGGTGCCGGGCCACGATCCGGTAGCCGTAGGCGTCCTCGAGCGCCACCAGGTTGCGGGCGACGGTCAGTGACGGCGCGGCGAGGGTGAACACGCCCTGCGCCGCGCCGAGTTCGAGGATCGTCTGGTACATGGAGACCTGCCGGTCGTAGAGCGTGGTCAGCAGGGCGGCGTAGACCCGGTTACGGCCGGCCGCCCCGCCGAGTTCGCAGAGCAGGCGCACGTCGGCGTCCTCGGCGTCGGTGGGCAGTCCGGAGCGGATGGTCACCACCAGTTTCCGTACCGGGTCGGCGATGTCGGCGATCCGCTTCACCCGCAGCTCGTAGAAGCGCTCCATGCCGGCGTGGTGCGCCTCCAGCAGCAGGTCCCGCAGGTCCGGGTAGTGGTAGAGGACCGCGCCGGAGGTGAGCCCCGCCTGCTCGGCGACCTGGTTGAGCAGCACCGTGTCGGTCCCGTGCTGGAGCATGGCCCGGCGCGCGGCCTCGATGAGGTCCTGGCGGCGCTGGGCGCGGGACTTGCGGGTCTTCATGGGCACCGATCCGAGGTACGACGTCAACACTCTCCCCAACACCATAGTCCCTGCGTATTGACGGCCGACCGAGGACCTTGTTGAATTTCGATTCAACAGTCACCCCCGGGAGAGTCGATGTCTCAGCTGACGGTCCTGTTCATGCCCGAGAGCGCGTACGGCCCCACCAACAACTGCATCGGCATCGGCGACGTGCTGCGCCGACGCGGGCATCGGGTGGTGTTCGCGGCCGAGGCGTCGTGGCGGGGCAAGCTGACCGCGCGCGGCTTCGAGGAGGACCTCGTCGACCTCGCCCCGCCGCCCGAGAACGCCGAGGAACAGGACGCCGGCCAGTTCTGGAAGGACTTCATCCGCGACACCGCGCCCGAGTTCCGCAAGCCGACGATCCAGCAGCTCGACACCTGGGTCAAGCCGGTCTGGGTCGAGCTCATCAACGGCGCGAAGTACTGTCAGCCCCGGCTGCTGGACATCATCGACCGGGTACGGCCGGACATCATCGTCGAGGACAACGTCGTCGCCTTCCCCGCGCTCAACACCGCCGGGGTGCCCTTCGTCCGGATCGTCTCCTGCAACCCGCTGGAGATGAAGGGCCCGGACATCGCCCCGGTCTTCTCCGGATACCCGGCCGCGGACCGGTCGGGCTGGGCGGCGTTCCGAGCCGAGTACGACCGCGTCCACCGTCCCGTGTGGGAGGAGTTCGACGCCTGGGTACGCGAGCAGGGCGCGCCAGGCCTGCCCGACCTCGAGTTCATCCACGACGGCGACCTCAACCTCTACGTCTACCCGGGCATCGCCGACTACACCGACGCGCGGCCGCTCGGCCCGACCTGGCAGCGGCTCGAGTCGTCGGTCCGCGAGACCGACGAGGAGTTCACCCTGCCGGCGGAACTCGCCGACCGGGACGGGGCGCTGATCTACTTCAGCCTCGGTTCGCTCGGCTCCGCCGACGTCGAGCTGATGCGACGGGTCATCGACTCGCTGGCCAAGACGCCGCACCGCTACATCGTGTCCAAGGGCCCGCTGCACGCCGAGATCGACCTCGCCGAGAACATGTGGGGTGCGGAGTTCGTGCCGCAGACGAAGATCATTCCCATGGCCGACCTGGTCATCACCCACGGCGGCAACAACACCACCACCGAGTCGCTCCACTTCGGCAAGCCGATGATCGTGCTGCCGCTGTTCTGGGACCAGTACGACAACGCCCAGCGGGTCGACGAGCTCGGCTTCGGGGTGCGCCTGGACCCCTACCGGTTCACCGACGAGCAGCTGCACGATGCCATCGAGCGCCTGCTGGGCGACGAGGACCTGCGCAGCCGGCTCGCGGCGCACGGCACGGCGATCCGGGCCGCCGACGGCCTGCGCCAGGCCGCCGACGCGATCGAACGGCTGGGCGCACGTCGTTGACGAACTGGTACGCACCACCGGCCCGCGCCGCCACCGCGGCGCGGGCAAGGGCCCGGCAGGCGATCGCCGACGCGGCACCGGCCAGCTTCTGGACCGATCGTCCGGACCGGCCGGCACCGCGGGCGCGGCTGACCGGCGCCCGCACCGCCGACCTGGTGGTGATCGGCGGCGGCTTCACCGGTCTGTGGGCCGCCATCCTGGCCAAACAGGACAACCCCGCCGCCGACGTGATGCTGGTGGAGGCCGAGCGGATCGCCTTCGGCGCCTCCGGACGCAACGGCGGGTTCGTCGCCGACTCGCTCACCCACGGGCTGTCCCACGGCCGATCACGGTGGCCCACCGAGATGGAGTCGCTGGTCCGTCTCGGCCGGGAGAACCTCGCCGCGATCGCCGAGACCGTGCGGGGGTTCGGCATCGACGCGGGGCTGCGGCTGTGCGGCAAGACCACCGTCGCGGTCGCCCCGCACCAGGTGGCCGAGCTCGCCGCCCTGGCCGAGCTGCACCGGGCGTACGGCGACGACGTGACGCTGCTCAACGCCGACCAGGTACGCGCCGACGTGGCCTCCCCCACCTACCTGGCCGGCGTACGGCTGCGCGGCGCCGGCGGCCTGGTCGACCCGGCCCGGCTGGCCTGGGGGTTGGCGGGCCTCGCCGAGTCACTCGGGGTGACCATCCACGAGGACACCAGGGTCACCGGCTTCGACCGGTCCCGCAGCGGGGTAATGGTGCGGACGACCGGCGGATCCGTCCCCTGTCGCCAGGTGGTCATCGGGACCAACGCCTACCCCCCGCCACTGCGGCGACTGCGGCACTGGATCCTGCCGGTCTACGACTACGTCCTCGTCACCGAACCGCTCAGCGACGCGCAGCGGAGCCAGCTGCGGTGGCCCGAGGCGCAGGGCGTCACCGACGCCGGTAACCAGTTCCACTACTACCGCCTCACCGACGACAACCGGATCCTGTTCGGCGGCTACGACGCCATCTACCGCTTCGGCAACCGGGTGGACCCGGCCCTCGACCAGCGCGACGCCACCCACCTGCTGCTCGCCGAGCACTTCGCGCAGACCTTCCCCCAGCTCGACGGGATCCGATTCACCCACCGCTGGGGCGGGGTGATCGACTCCACCACCCGGTTCACCCCAATCTTCGGCACCACCCGCGACCGGCGGATCGCCTACGCGGTCGGCTACACCGGACTCGGCGTGGCCGCGTCCCGCTTCGGCGCGCAGGTGGCGCTGGATCTGCTGGCCGGGCGAGAGACCGACCGGACCCGACTCCAGATGGTCCGGCGCCGGCCGGTGCCGTTCCCGCCGGAGCCGCTGCGATACCCGGTGGTGGAGGTGACCCGCCGGGCGCTCGCCGCGGCGGACGCGCACGACGGGCGCCGGGGGCCGTGGCTGCGGCTCCTGGACCGCTTCGGTGTCGGTTTCAACAGCTGAGGAGCGACCGTGGCCGTACTCACCAACCCCGCGACCGGCGCCGTCATCGGCGAAGTCGCCGACACGGACACCGCAGACGTCGCGAAGCGGGTGGCCACCGCGCGGACCGCGTTCGAGCAGTGGCGCGAGGCCACCCCGGCGGAACGCTCGCGGGTCCTGCTGCGCCTGGCCGACCTCGTCGAACGGGACGCGGACGACCTGGCCCGCCTGGAGGTCGAGGAGACCGGGAAACCGGCGTCGGTCATGCGCGACGGCGAACTTCCGTTCGGCGTGGACAACCTGCGGTTCTTCGCCGGCGCGGCCCGCTCGCTGGACGGGACGGGCGCGGGCACCCTGTCCGCCGGCTACACGTCCCTGCTGGTGCGCCGGCCCGTCGGCGTGGTCGGCTCGATCGCGCCCTGGAACTTCCCGCTCATCATGGCGATCTGGAAGATCGGCCCGGCCATCGCGGCCGGTAACGCGGTGGTGATCAAGCCCGCGCCGCAGACGCCCCGCACCACCCTGGCGCTGGCGCGGCTGATCGAGGAAGCGGGCGCGCCGGCGGGTCTGGTCCAGGTCGTCACGGGTGGCGCCGACGTGGGAACCGCCCTGGTCACCGATCCGGGCGTGGACATGGTCAGCGTCACCGGGTCGACCCGGACCGGCCGGGAGGTGATGCGCGGCGCGGTGCCCGGGCTCAAGCGGGTGCACCTCGAACTCGGCGGGAAGGCGCCGGCAGTCGTCTTCGACGACGCTGACCTGCCCGAGATGGCGATCGGCGTGGCGATGGGCGCGACGTACAACACCGGCCAGGACTGCACCGCCGCCACCCGGGTCTACGTCCAGCGGTCCGCCTACCAGGACGCGGTCGGCGCGCTCGAGGCGACGCTGGCGAAGGTACGCACCGGCGACCCCTGGTCGGCCGAGACCGACATCGGTCCCCTCATCTCGGCCGACCACCGCCGCCGGGTGGCGGACTTCGTGGCCCGCGCGGCAACCGACGGCGCCACCATCGCGCTCGGCGGCTCGCCCGCGGACGGGCCCGGGTTCTTCTTTCCCCCCACCCTGGTCGTCGGCGCCGACCAGCGCAGCGAGATCGTGCATGGCGAGGTCTTCGGGCCAGTCGTCGTGGTGCTTCCCTTCGACGACGAGGACGACGCGGTCCGGCTGGCCAACGACAGCCAGTACGGCCTCGCCTCCTCGGTCTGGACCCGCGACGTCGCGCGGGCCCTGCGGGTCAGCCACCGCCTCGACGTCGGCGTCACCTGGATCAACGACCACCTGCCGATCGCCTCCGAGGCACCGCACGGCGGGGTGAAGGGGTCCGGCTTCGGCAAGGACATGAGCCAGGAGGCCGTCGCGGAGTACTCGGTCACCCGACACCTGATGATCAAGCACGCGGCACCCGCCGCCCACGACTCCTTCCGGCCCGCCTGACCGCCGAGCGGCCCCGGCGGAGGCGACGCGAGCGCCTGCCTGACACGTCGCCTCCTGCCGCGGGAGAAACCAGGTGCCCGAGGGTCGGGTGGGTTGAGTATCGTATGGGCCATGTCGAGCCCAGAGGCATCCAGGGTGGGGGCTTTCGGTCACCCGTCAGCCCCCTGAACCACTGAAGTCGCAGTCCTGCCCTCCCGCATCAATGGCGGGATGACAGGATCTGCCCTGGGCCGCTGACCGCGGTGACGAGACGTCTCATCCGATTTCTCATCACCTCGGAGTCACCCGATGCCTCTCCCGCTCTACCTGCTTGCCGTGGCCATCTTCGCCATGGGCACCTCAGAGTTCATGCCCGCCGGCCTGCTGCCGGACATCGCCGCGGATCTCGACGTTCCCGTGGCAACCGCGGGTCTGCTCACCTCGGCCTTCGCGATCGGCATGATCGTCGGCGCCCCGTTGATGGCGGCGCTCGCCCGCAACTGGCCGGGACGCTCGACCCTGCTCGGATTCATCTCGCTGTTCCTGGCGGCGCATGTCCTCGGCGCCGTCACCGGAAGCTTCGCCGTGCTGTTGGTGACCCGGGTCGTCGCGGCGCTCGCCAACGCGGGATTCCTGGCGGTCGCACTCACGGCAGCCGCGGGGCTGATCCCACCGGACCGGAAGGGCCGCGCCCTGGCTGTGCTGCTGTCCGGCACGACCGTCGCCACCATCGCCGGGGTTCCCGGTGGCGCCCTGTTGGGTACCTTGCTGGGCTGGCGCGCCACCTTCTGGACGGTGGCCCTGCTGTGCCTGCCCGCAGCCCTCGGCGTGCTGCGCGGCATCCCCGCACAGCCGGGACGGCCGGACGAGCCGACCGGACCGGCCCTTCGGGGTGAGCTCGCTCAGCTGCGACGTCCGCGACTGCTCCTCGTCATGCTGCTGGGCGCGCTGGTGAATGCGGCAACGTTCGGCAGCTTCACCTTCCTCGCCCCCGTCGTCACCGACGTTGCCGGACTGGGATCCCTCTGGGTTCCTGTCGTGCTGGTGCTGTTCGGACTCGGCTCCTTCGTCGGCGTGACCACCGCCGGACGGTTGTCGGACCATCGCCCAGGTCTCGTCGTTGCCATCGGCGGCCCCCTTCTGCTGCTCGGCTGGGTCGCCCTGGCCGTCTCCGCCACCCAACCAGGCGCCCTGCTCGTCCTTGCCTTCGTCCAGGGGGCGCTCTCGTTCGCGCTCGGGAGCACGCTCATCGCCCGCGTGCTGTACGAGGCCGCAGGAGCCCCGACCATGGCCGGCTCGTACGCCACCGCAGCGCTCAACGTCGGTGCCGCGGCAGGGCCACTCATCGCCGCGGCCACACTGAACACCGGTGCCGCCGAACGTAGTCCACTCTGGGCGAGCAGCGTCCTGGTCGCGGCGGCACTTATCCTCGCCCTGCCCTTCAGGCAGGTGATCGCGAGTCGCCGGCCGACGAGACACCCCACTGACAGCGCGAGCCAGGCCACCTGCTCCGGCGGTAGGTAAAGAAATCGGCCTCAGCCGGGGCGGTCCGCTGGCCCGCCCCGGCCACCGCCGGCGTCCTGATCATCCTCGACGTAGTGCGAGGAACGGATGACACCGCCGTCTTCCAGCACGACCGCCCGGTAGCCGTCGGCGACGAGCGCGGTGAAGATGTCGTCCGCCAGCTTCGGTTCCCGCGACGGGTACTCCAGCTTCAGGTCGACCACGTACGGGTGGCTGGCGAACGACTCGACGTCGGCGGGGTCGAACTGGACCCCGACGTGTCCGCCAGCGAGCGTGCCCACCACCGACCGGCTCTCGCCGGGCACCTCCCGAACGGTCGCGCCGGCCACCCCGGCGACCAGGTCCACGAGTTGCGCGAACGACCGCCTCCCCTCGACGCCACCCACCAGCAGCCCGTAATCGGTCATCGTCCTCCGCTCCTCCGCGCGGTCAGGGGACCGTGACCATCATCAGGCGCAGTGCAACCGCCGGTGGACCGCGGCTGTCGGCGGCCCGGTCCGGGGCAGCCGAAGCGCAAGTGCCGTGGGAACCTGTCGCGATGGCGCGCACACGGCTGCTGACGGTCGTCGGGATCCTGCTGTTACTGACCTCGTGTCTGCTTCCCTGCCTCACGTTGTTGGCCGGGACAACCCTGCCCGACCAGGACCCGACGCCGGAGGCCATCCAGCAGGAGATCACGGAGGAACTCGCCTTCGAGCAGCGGTTCGAGAGCGTGTCCTGGATCGCGGCCGCCCTGGCCATCCTGAGTCTCGCCACTCTCGTCTACGCCTGGCGGCATCGCCGGCGGGCCCTGCCCCAGAACCATCCGTCGTGACCGGGCGGACGCCTGAGCGGTGACCAAACTCGGCCGGCGCGAAAGACATGGCCGCCGGCGGTCAGCCGGCGACAGGCAGGACCAGCTACGGTCGCCGAATGCGAATCACCAAGTACACCCATTCCTGCGTACGCGTGGAGCACGACGGCGGGGTGCTGGTGATCGACCCGGGCACCTGGAGCGAGCCGCGCGCGCTCGTGGGCGCGGACGCCGTGCTGGTCACGCACGAGCACACCGACCACGTCGACGTACTCCGGCTGGCCGGCCTCGGCGTGCCCGTGTACGCGCCGGAGGGCGCGCGACTGCCCGACCTGGCGCCGCTGCCGGTGACCCCGGTCCGCGTCGGACAGCGGTTCACCGCCGCCGGCTTCCCGGTGACGGCGGTCGGCGGCCGGCACGCGCCCGTGCACGACGGCCAGCCCGGCTGCGCCAACCTCGGTTACCTGGTGGGCGACGGCCTCTACCACCCGGGCGACTCGCTGCACGTGCCGGACGAGCCAGTGCGGACCCTGCTGATCCCGGGGCAGGCGTCCTGGATGCGGCTGGGCGAGGCGATCGACTTCGCCCGGGCGATCCGGCCGCGTCACGCGTACACGATTCACGACGCCCAGATCAACGAGCGCGGCCTGGCCAGTGTCACCGGCTGGCTCGCCGAGACCGTTCCCGGTTATCGCCACCTCACCGCGGGCGAGACCGCCTGACCTGCCGGCGCGGTCGAGGACTGGCCGTCGTCACCCGTAGGACAGAGTGGACGCCAGGTAGGGGAACGTTTCCGGGTGTTCCCGGATGTTGACGGTCCGGCACCAAACGACCATCGAATGGCTTGTTTTCCCACCAGTCAGGGAGCACCTTCGATGACACGTTCCCCCACCCGCCGCGTCCGCTGGGGCGCCTTTCTCGCCGCTGGTGTCCTGTCCGCCATGGTCGGTGCCGCCGGAGTGGCCTGGCCGGCCACGGCCGCCGGCCCAACGCCGGCCATCGCCTGGGCTCCATGTGTGCAGGACGCCGCCGCCCAGTGCGGCACGCTGTCCGTACCGGTCGACTGGGCCGGCCCGGCGGGGCCGAGGTTCGATCTGGCCGTGGCACGTCGCGCGGCCACCGACCCGCAGGCCCGCATCGGCACGCTGGTGTTCGGTCCGGGCGGGCCGGGCGACTCCGGTGTGTCGCGGGTGGTGACCGGCATCGGCCGGTTCAGCGACGAACTGCGTCGCCGGTTCGACATCGTCAGCTTCGACCCGCGCGGGGTGGGCGGCAGCAACCCGGTGATCTGTTCGCCGGAGCTGCTCGCCGGCCGGCCGTCGCCCGTGCTGACCAGCCAGGCCGCGTTCGACGCACTGCTCGCCTACAACCGGCGGCTGCGAGACGACTGCCGGGCACGGACCGGGCCGGTCTTCGACCACGCCGACACGCTCAGCACGGTGCGGGATCTGGACGCGATCCGGGCCGCCCTGGGCGAGGACCGGCTGACGTTCCACGGCAGCTCCTACGGCACCCTGCTGGGCGAGCAGTACGCGGAGGTGTTCCCGCAGCGGGTGCGGGCGCTGGTGTTGGAGAGCGGCGTCGACCACAGCCTCGGTACCCGGGGCTTCGTGACCACCCAGGCGGCCGCCGTGCAGGACTCGTTCGACGAGTTCGTGGCCTGGTGCGACCGCGCGACCGCCTGTGCCCTGCACGGCCGGGACGTGCGGGCGGTCTGGGCCGATCTGATGGCGCGCGCGGAGCGCGGCGAGCTGCGTAACGCCGCCGACCCGGCCGTCCCGGTGACCCCGTTCGACCTCGTGGTGACCGCGCACCGCGGGTTCGCCGGGCCGGCCTGGGCGGACCTGGCAGGCCGGCTCGCGGTGATGAGCGCCGGCGGTCCGGCGGCGGTCGCGGCGTTCCCGCCGCTGGTCACCGCAGCCTTCTGCGCCGACTGGAGCCTCCCGGTGCGCGACTACCGGCAGTACGCCGACCTGCTGCGCCGGGCCGCCCGGGTGGCACCCGACATGCGGTATCCGGCGTCCCTGTGGGGGGCCGCCGCGTGCCTGGGCTGGCCACAGCCGGTCGCGCATCCCCAGCATCGGCTGGCGGTACGGGGCACGCCCCCGCTCCTGATGATCAACAGCCGGCACGATCCGGCCAGTGGCTACAACTGGGCGTTGAACGTGCAGCGGCAACTCGGCGACCGTGCGGTGCTGGTGACGTACGAGGGCTGGGGCCACGGTGCGTACACCCGTAACGCCTGCACCACCGGGGTGGTCGACGACTACCTGATCTCTGCGCGGGCGCCTGCCCCCGGCACGACCTGCCCGGCCGTCGAGCCCTGATCCGAGGACGCTCGAAGCCAGGATGACGCCGAGCACGTGCTCGCCCGGCCACGACGACGTTCGGTACGGATCATGGCGGGCGGGCACGGCCGCGCGGTGGGCTATGGTGTCTCGATGCGGGTCCAGGAGGGGCGACACGTGGTCGAGCAGCGCAACCGGCTGCCGATCCTCGTCGTGGCTACTGTGCTCGCCGCCCTGGTGTCCGCCACCGACCGCGTCACCGGAATGTGCATCGTCTTCCGGCTGGCGAAGCGGTCGATCCCAGGATGTGTGCCGGCGTGGTCGGCCGATCGGGCGCCACCTCGTGCCCTCGGCATCGCCTGACCTCCTCCCGACACCCTGCCGGTCCCGGACCGGCACCATTCCTGGAAGACACCATGCCCGAGCGCCACCCTGCCTGCCGGCCGGCCGATCGCCCGATCCGCCGGCGTTGGATGACCAGATCGATGATGCGACGCGTCGCCGTACGCCCGGCGCCGTGCCCGACAGGAGTGGTGACATGCTGACCCCGGGCGCGTACGCCCGTCGCGGGCTGCGGCACATGCTCGCCATCGACCTGGGCACGTCGACCGTACGGATCTGGTCGCCCGCCCTCGGGCGGGTGATCGAGGAGCCGACGGTGGTGGCCTGGGGGCCGCCCGGTTCGCGGCGGGCCGTGGGCCGCGCCGCCCTCGACCGTGCCGCCGATGGCGACGCTCCCCTGGTGTGGCCGCTGCGTGACGGCGTCATGGACAACTACCCGGCCTGTGTACATCTGCTGCGCGTCCTGGTCACCGTCAACGACCTGGTCTGCCGCCCCGGCACGCCGGTGCTGGTGGGGGTGCCGGCCACCGCGACGCTGCGGCAGCAGAACCTGGTGCGGGCCGCCGTCCGGCGGGCGACCGGCGGCCGGGTCACCGTGGTGGAGGAACCGCTGGCCGCGGCGCTCGCCTGCCGGATCGACCTCGCCCGGGCCGAGGACGTGGTCGTCGTCGACATCGGCCACGGCCGTACGGAGGTGGTCCGGGTCGCCTGCGGCGCGGTGACCGACGCGGAACGGGTCGACGTCGCCAACGCGGTGGATCAGGTGCCCGCCATAGCCGCGGCGGTCCGCCGGTTCACCCCGCGGTCGCAGCCGGCTGGTCCCCGACGGCTGCTGATCACCGGCGGCGGGGCGATCTCCGGCGTGGCCGCCCGCCTCGCCGCGCTCACCAACCGGTCCGTCACCATGCCGGCGAACGTCCGGCTGGCCACCATCCAGGGGCTCACCCTGCTCCTGACCGCCGGGCACGAGCAACCCACGGACGGCCGGCCCGGCCCGCTCGGGCAGTGACCCCGCATCCTGGCCACCCGGCGACGACACCCGGTGGTCAGGGCGCAGGGCGCAGCGCCGCGAGCTGGATCTGCAGCGCCAGACGGGTGCGCGGCGACTCGAGGTCGAGGTGGACGACCTCGGCGAGGCGGCGCAGGCGATGCCGGAGCGTGTTGGGGTGTACGTGCAGCTGCTGGGCGGCCTTCCTGGGGTCGCCCTGCTGCTCGAGCCAGGCGGCGAGCGTGGCGACGTAGTCGGTGCCGTGTTTCCGGTCGTGGGCGACGAGGTCGGGCAGCGGCCCGCCGATCAGCAGGTCCCCCTCCGGCACGGTGCTGACCACGCGGTGCACGACCACCTCGGCCCAGACGTCCTCGAACCGCAGCACGGAGCCGCGCCGGCGGGCCGAGCCGTGCAGGGCGAGCACCTCCGCCGCCTCGGCGCGTGATCGCGGCAGGTCGCTCAGGTCGCTGGCGATGCCACCGGACGCGGCGCGCAGCCCCGGGTCGTGTGCGGCGATGTCGCGGATGAGCCGGTCCAGCCACCGCCACGAGCCGGGTGTCTCGCCCTGGTCGACCACGACGGCGAACAGGACGTCGCCGACGTCCGCGAGCAGCGGCTGGCGCCAGCCGTGGCGGCGGCTGATCGACTCCCACAGGGCCAGGTTGTGCACCATCTCCCCGGTCCCGCCGTGCGCCCCGAGCGCGACGACCCGCCACGGCCCCTTGGGGAGGCCCAGCTCCTCGGGGCCGGTGCGGGCGGGGGCCCGCAGGGCGGCCCGGAGCCGGTCGGCCGACACCCGGCGGGCGACGTCGGCCTGCACCCGGAGGCGGAGCAGGTGCAGCGCCAGCGCGGACGCCGCGCCCTGGAGATCGCGCAACCGCTCATCCGGCAGTGGCCCCTCCACGACCGCCCAGATCGAGCCCAGCAGCTCACCCCCGGCGCGGATCGGGATCACGAGCCGGGGCAGCGTCCCGTCCGGGCCCTGCGGCACGAAGATCAGCTGGCTGCCCGTGGCAAGCTTGCGGAACACGCCGCGGGTCCGGAAGTGCGCGATCACATCGCCCGGGACGCGTCGTCCGACGATCGTCGACACGCGCGCCGGGTCGGTGCGGTCCTGCCGCGAGGAGTAGGCGATCACCCGGTACTGGGCGTCCTCGATCGTCACCGGCGCGTCGACGATGGCGGCGGCCGCGTCGGCAAGAGCGAACAGTTCGTCGTACACCCCGGTCTCGCCGGTCTCCGGGGAGCCGGGCGCGGCGGCCCGGTCGATCACCCCGCGGAGCAGCCAGACCAGCTGGGCCCACGACCCGTGGCTCTGCAGCTCGACCAGGGTCACCTCGCGCTCGGCGGCGTACGTCGTCACGTCGGGGTGCGCGGCCAGCGGCGGCTTGAGCACGAGCCCGGCGGCCGCGGCGGCCGCGCAGCGCTCGATCACGGCGCGCGCCTGGTCCGGGGTCGCGACGCCCGCCCCGAGCACGAGGTCCCCGCTCTGCCCGGTCGGCGCCTCGTCGAGCTCGGCGAGGGTCACGTCGCGCACCTCCGCCTCTCCGGCGGGCACAACGATCTTGAGCAGCGCCGCGCCGACGGCGTCCACGGTGCCAGCCACGGTGATCATGACCAGATTGTGCCTCGGCGTTGTTCGGTTCGACCAATCGCACAGACCAGCATTGGCCTGGCGAAACAATGACGTCTCGGCACGGCACAGCCAGGATTGGGCCCGATCCCGTAGTCGTGAAGGAGACAAACGATGCCCGCCATCGAGCCCCAGCCCGCCCCTCAGCGCGTCGCCGTCATCGGCGCGGGGATGGTCGGGCTGGCCACCGCCTGGTTCCTGCAGGAACAGGGGGTCCAGGTCACCGTGCTCGACCGTACGGGGGTGGCGGCCGGCGCGTCCTGGGGCAACGCGGGCTGGCTCACCCCCGGCATCACCACTCCCCTGCCCGAGCCGGCGGTCCTCCGCTACGGGCTGCGCGCCGTCCTGAGCCCGTCGTCGCCGGTCTACGTGCCGCCGCGCGCGGACGCCCGGCTGCTGCGGTTCCTGGCCGGCTTCACGCGGCACAGCACCGCCGCCAAGTGGCGGACCGCCATGCACGCCTACATTCCGATGAACCGGCGCGCGTTCGAGGCGTTCGACGCCCTCGCGGCCGGCGGGGTCGAGGCGATGACGCACGAGGCGAAGTCGTTCATCGCGGCGTACCGGACCGAGGCCGAGCGGTCGGTCCTGCTCGACGAGCTGGCGCACATCCACGCCGCGGGGCAGGAGATCGAGTTCGACGTCCTGACCGGGGCCGAGGCGCGCGAGGTGGAGCCGTCCCTGTCCGACACGGTCGGCGCCGCCATCCGCCTGCACGGCCAGCGGTTCATCAACCCCGGGGAGTACGTGCACGCCCTCGCCGACTCCGTGCGCGCCCGGGGGGCGTCGCTGGTGACCGGGGCGGCCGTCGTCGGCCTTCACGACGAGGGGTCGGGGGTCCGGGTGGTGACCGCCGCCGGCGCGGACGAGCGCTATGACGCGGTGGTCCTGGCAACCGGCACCTGGCTCGGTGAACTCGGCCGGCGCTTCGGGGTCAAGACCGTCGTGCAGGCCGGCCGCGGCTACAGCTTCAGCATCCCGATCGAGCACGTCCCGTCCGGTCCGGTCTACTTCCCGGCGCAGCGCGTCGCCTGCACGCCGCTGGGCGATCGGCTGCGCGTCGCGGGCATGATGGAGTTCCGCAGCGCCGAGGCCCCCCTGGACCGTCGCCGCATCCTCGCCATCGCCGAGGCGGCACGACCCCTGCTGCGCGGCGCCGACCTGGACGCCCGCACCGACGAATGGGTCGGGGCGCGACCGTGCACCCCGGACGGGCTGCCGCTGATCGGCCGGACGAGGTCACCGCGGGTCTTCGCCGCCGGCGGCCACGGCATGTGGGGCATCACCCTCGGCCCGCTCACCGGCAACCTGCTCGCGGAGCAGATCATCACCGGCCGTCAGCCCGCGGAGCTGAGCCCCTTCGACCCCCTGCGCTGACCCGTCACCTCGTCGCCTCGGCGGTCGTTCGCGGCCACCGAGGCGCGGTCACGCCGATCGCCGTGCCGCCGACCCGGCGGCAGCCCGGCCGCGCTGCCCGCCACGACGAGGGCAGACCTGCACACGTGACCGGCACCAGCGGGCGGAGCGCCACAGCGCTCCGCCCGCTGGCGTTTTGCTATCGGAAGGAACTGATCGTGTACGTGACGAGCAGGCAGGACGAGCTCGGTGTGCTGCGGATCGTCCTGGAGGAGCAGTACGAGCGGCACACCACCCAGCTCGCGCTGCTGGCCCGGCAGGCCCGCCAACTGCCTGGCGAGCAGACGGACCTAGCGGCCACGTCCGCGTTGACCGCCGCGTCCCGGCGGGCGCTGGGCGACATCGCCCGGGCCCTGCACTACCTGGAACAGGGCCGTTACGGGACCTGCGAGGAGTGCCGCGACGACATCCCGATCGAACTGCTGGCGCTTCGGCCGGCGGCCCGGTTCTGCACAGCCTGCCAACCCCAACCGGACCACCAGCGCCGCCCGTAGCAGACACATCGCTCGCCCGCGCATCATCGAGGAAGTGAGACCGCCGCTCCGGTCAGGTCCTCTCGGTGCACCGTACCCAGCAAACGGCCCTCCGGGTCGGTGACGATCACGTAGCTGAGGTGGTGGGCGCGCAGGTGGGACTCGACGGCGGCCAGGGCTACCTGGGGACGCACCGTCGAGGGGCCGGACTCCATCGCTTCGTGGACGGCGGTGCCGGGGGCGGCATCGAGGGCAGCGTGCCGGAGCCGGCCAAGCAAGGTACGGTCGCCGGCGACAACAAGGGCGAACCGGTACGGGGAGGCGTCGACGCGGGCACGAACGGTGGCAAGCGCCTCCTCGGGACGGGCGGTGGGAACGTCGTGGCGCAGGCAGCTACCCGCGGCAGGAGCGCTGGCCGCGGCACCCTCGGTGGGCAGGTTGTGCGCGAGCCAGTCCACCTTGCCGGCGGCGTAGTCGTAGACGTCGGTGAACCCGAGAGCTTCGAGCCGGCACGCGGCTCGCGGACTCAGGTCTCAAAGGCCGTCCCAGCAGTAGACGACGATCGGGCGGGTACGGTCGAGGCCAGCGGCCGTGCCGGGGCTGAGGGTCTTGAGCGGGATGTTCAGCGCGCCGGGCAGATGCTGGTCGGCGTACTCGGCTGCGGGCAACACCTCGACAAGCTGGGCGCCCGCGTCGAGCAACGCCCGCAGCCGCGGCAGGTCGATCCGGGCGGCCATCAGTCGGCCGCCACGGCGGACCCCCGGCCCTGCAGGGCGGCCAGGATCCACTCATCGGGCGGGGTGCCGCGGACGCCATCCGGGGCCGGGTAGAGCCGGCACTGCAGGCCGTAGTCCGTGCGTTGCCCGGCGGTCGGGTCGATGTCCACGCCGTCGATCCGCAGCGTCGGTGATCCGAGGAAAAGGTGCGCCTGGGAATCGACGTCAGTCTCCACGGCGCGCTCGTGGATCGGCTCGTCAACCCCAGCGGCGTCGAGCAGCGCCCGCAGGTGCGGCATGAAGACCTCGTGGCTCGGGCAGCCGACGAAGTACCACACCTCGATCACGCTCGTCCTCTCCTCGGCGGCTGGCCCCTCCGCGTCGAAGCCCTGCGGCACGGCCGCAATACAGGTCGGAGCCCGGCGGCCGCCGCTTCCGCATCTGCACCAGGTCACCGATTGCCGACAATCGGGGCCGCGAGGGTTCGCCGTGGTGCGGGTCCTGGGGACATGTCGACCTTAGCGGCACCGCGCCGATCGCGTACCGGATCGGTGACGCATGACAGGATCCGTTAATGCAGATGCCCAAGCCCACCGACGCTGACAAGGACTTCTTCCGGTCCGTGGTCGCCGACGTGCCGGGGGTCGAGGTCAAGCCGATGTTCGGCAATCTCGGCGCGTTCGTCAACGGCAACATGTTCGCCGGGCTGTTCGGCTCGTCGGTCGGCGTGAAGCTCGCCGCCGATGACCTGGCCGAACTGGCGACGATCGAGGGCGCGGGACCGTTCGGCCCGGCCGAGCGGCCGATGGGCGGATACCTGTCGCTCCCCCCATCATTCACCGCCGAGGAAGCGACCCGGTGGGTCACAAAGGCACACGCGTACGTCGCGACGCTGCCGCCGAAGAAAAAGAAGAAGTAGCAGCCGCAGTAACCTTCGTCGGACCCGGCTGCTCTCATCGCTGGCCATCGGCCGAGGTACGTCGTGGCGGTGTGGGCCGGACGGCTCGATCATCAGACCAATCCGGTTACGGAGGGTAGCCGCTCTCATGTCACCTGACTTCCTGGCGGTGGTTCTCCGTGCGTTCCGGGTGACGACCGGCCAGGAGTCCAATGCGCGGCTCCAGTCGCGATCCGGCGCGGGCGTCCGTGCCGTACGCACAAGTGACGGCCGTGCCGCATACCTCAAGGTCACCCCCGCCACGCTGGGCCCGCAGGCGATCGCGGCCGCCCGGCGGGAGCTGCGCTTCTACACCGAGATCGCGCCCGTCGCGCCGGTACGCGCGCCGAGGCTGACCAACTTGATTAGGAATCGTCGGTGATCCTAGGTTAATCGTGTGGACCGTGGCGCTTCGTCTTTAGGCTGGTTCGGGGGAGATTCCGGTGAGGTGGGCCGATCGTGATCGCGGGTTCTCCTGGATCGTTGTCGAGGCGATGAGTCGGTGAGCGGGAAGCTGCCGCTGGCTGAGGGTGAGACTTCCCGTACCGTTTGCGCCCGCGTTTTGCTGCGATCGGGGGTGGACGAGGAGAGCGGTGAGGTTCTGTCGCAGGCGGTGCTTGCGCAACGTGTTGGCTGGTGTGCCGATCTGGTGGCGGGGATGGTGTCCGGCCTGTTGGCGGAGCGGTGGCACGCGGGCGATGTGGAGGTGTTGGCCTCCGGACACGACGCGGGTGGCCGGAAGCTGCCGTCGAACGCGTGGATGGCGCTGCGGCGCTTGGGCTGGACGGTTACCGCGCCTGAGGGTGTGAGGGTCAATGACCGGGTCGTGCGGATGGCGCAGGAGCAGGCCGGGCGTGCTCTGCGTTCGGCGTGGTGGCGTGCTGACCTGACAGCCGGGGTGCTGGCGACATGGCCGGCCGATCCGAGTAAACGCACCCCGCAGGAGTGGGAGCAGGTACGCAAGGCGGTTCCGGGCGGGGAGCATCTGCCGTCCAGCATCATCAAGTCCCGCACTCGGCAGGTTGCCAGGTTCCTTGCCGCGCACGGCCGGCTGCCGGTGGACGTGTTCGAGCTTGAAGGCGTCCCGAGGGTGGCGCGGATGCTGCTGTTGGCCGCGTGTGACAGGCAGCAGGCCACCATCGAACGCAGCGACACCGACCCTGCGAGGGTGTTGCTGCGGTTGCAGTTGCCCACGCGCGCCGATCCGCGGGCGTATCGGGATTGGACGTGGGTGGCCTGTCCGATCATCCTGCCGCCCACGGTCCCCGC
>NZ_JBUEGB010000083.1:0-25514 GCF_054963695.1 Micromonospora sp. RTBAU3-60
CGGATCGCCCAGTGGGCCTGCAACACCACCGGCGACCCCTACCAGCGGTGGTGGTTCGCAGGCAGCGGGCAGCTCAACACCAACGGCAACGCCAATGCCGGACTGCACAACGTCGGGTCCGGGACTTGCCTGGACGCCGACGCATCGGACGTCGGCCAGAACGGGACCATCTTCCAGTGGGCTTGCTCCGCCAGCGACCTTTTCCAACTCTGGAACTGACCGCGTGATCTGTCCAAGCGTCATGCCCGGCAGACCCGTCGGCCGTGCCGAACAATCGGCCGGGGGAGCGATGAGTTTCGCGGCGGCGGGCGGTCCTATCCAGGTGACGGCCGCCGGGATCTCCTTCGCTGTCCGCGCGGCGGTGACCCGCGCGGACATCCCCGTCCTGTGCGCCGACCTCGCCGAGCTGCTGCGTGGCCGTGGCCCCGGCATCGTCACCTGCGACGTGGGTGGCGTGGCCCGGCCCGATGTGGTGACGGTCGAGGCGCTGGCCCGGCTGCGGTTGACCGCGCGGCGGTACGGCTGGCGGCTGGTCGTCAGGGGAGCCGGCCCCGATCTGCTGGGGCTCGTCGGCCTGCTCGGCCTGACCGACGCGTTACCCGAGTCGGGCCGGCAGACCGAACAACGGGAAGAGACGGGCGGTCTCGAGGAAGTTGGTGATCGCCGCGATCCGCCCGGCGGATAGCTGCAGCACGATCAGGGCCCACGGGTCGTGCCCCGAGCCGGTGGAGCTGGGCCGGTACTGCCCGAACGCCGGCATCCCGTTGGCCACGACGGGCACCAGACGCGATCCACGGCAACCGCTGCCCGTGCCGGCCATCCAGGCGTGGATGTCGCCGTGGCCGCGCAGCCACAGCGGCAGCGGCGGCATCGACAGGGTCACGTCCTCGTGCAGCAACGTCGTGAGCGCCTCGAGGTCGTACGCCTCGAAGGCCTTCACATAGCGCGCGAGCAGCGCCTTCTGCTCGTCGTCCAGCGGCTTGTACACGTCCGCGGCGGTGTCGGCGGCCGCGAGCGTGGCCCGGGCCCGCTGGAGGGCGCTGTTGACGCTCGCCACCGAGGTGTCGAGCAGTTCGGCCACCTCCTGCGCCGACCAGGCCAGCACCTCGCGCAGGATCAGCACGGCGCGCTGCCGCGGCGGCAGGTGCTGCAGCGCCGCGACGAACGCCAGCCGGACGGACTCGCGCTCGGCGACCACGGTGGCCGGGTCGCTGTGCTCCGGCAGCACCCGGCTGTCCGGCGCCGGGCCCACCCAGATCTCGTCGGGGCGCGGCTCTCCCGGCTCGGTGGCGCGGCCGGACCCGGCCGGGCCGAGGTCCATCGGCAGCACCCGCCGCTGGGCGCTGGACAGCATGGTCAGGCACACATTGGTAGCGATCCGGTACAGCCAGGACCGCAGCGTGGACCGCCCCTCGAACCGGTCGAGGCCGCGCCAGGCCCGCACGAAGGTGTCCTGCACGGCGTCCTCGGCCTCGAAGACGGACCCCAGCATCCGGTAGCAGTAGCCGGTCAGCTCCGACCGGTACGCCTCGAGTTGCGCCTCGACGGAAACACTGGTCACCACATCACTCACCCGGCCCAACCTAGTCGAGCATCCTCCGGTACGGGCGTCGCAAAACTCGCCTCGCCGGCAGCGATGAGTTTCCGCGGCCCGGCTGGTCATTACCGACGTCAGTTCGAGAAGAACCCGTGAGGAGCACGTCATGACCGCCACGCAGTGGAGCGCCGCCGGCTCGGGGCAGTACGCCGACGTCAACGGCATCAACCTGTACTACGAGACGCACGGCGCGGGACGCCCCATGATCCTGCTGCACGGAGGTCTCTGCTCGGGCGAGATGTTCGCGCCCATCCTGCCCTCGCTGACCGACCACCACCAGGTCATCGTGGTCGACCTGCAGGGGCACGGCCGCACCGCCGACATCGACCGGCCGCTCGACCTGGCGCTGATGGCCGACGACGTCGCCGCACTCATCGACCACCTCGGGCTGGAGCGGCCCGACGTCGTCGGATACTCCCTCGGCGGCGGGGTCGCACTCCAGGTCGCGATCAGGTATCCGCACCGGGTGGGCCGCCTGGTCGCGGCGTCGGCCAACATCCGCCGCGACGCCATCTACCCGGAGATGCTCCAGCAGCAGGGCCAGGTCAGCGGGGCGGCCGCCGAGTTCATGAAAGACACCCCCATGTACGAGCTCTACCAGCGGGTCGCCCCGCGTCCCGAGGACTTCCCCCGGCTGCTGGACAAGATCGGTGAGGCGATGGCGAAGGACTTCGACTACACCGAGGAGGTCCGCGGCCTGCAGGTGCCGACACTGATCGTCGCCGCCGACGCGGACATGGCGCCCCCGAGCCACTACGTCGAGGTCTTCAAGCTGCTCGACGGCGGGCTGCGCGACGGCGGCTGGGCGGGCGAGAACCGGCCGAAGGGTGGCCACGCCCTGGCCATCCTGCCCGGGCTGACCCACTACGACATCGCCGACTCACCGCTCTTCGCCGCCGTCACGCTCGCCTTTCTCGACAAGCAGGAGTGAGCCGCTGCTGCGCCGCCCGGCAGCCCCGGACTGCCGGGCGGCGAGCCGGCCATCGCCGGCCAGCACCCGCTCGCGCCGACGGAGTCGGCCTCGACACCGCCCCCGGTCCGGCAATACCGTGCCGCAGTGGATCTCTTCTCACGCTCCTGGGCAGCGTTGCGCACGGCGGTCGCCGAACTCCCCGACCGGGACTTCGAACGGCCGTCCGGCTGCACCGGCTGGCTCGTGCGGGACCTGGTGTGCCACCTGATCATCGACGCGCAGGACGTCCTGATCACCCTCGTGACGCCCGCCGACCCGGAACCGACCCGGAACGCGGTGTCCTACTGGAACGTCGCCGAAACGCCGCCGACCGGCGACGACCCGCTCGACGCGCTGATCGTCCGGCTGGCCGCCGCCTACGAGGAGCCGCGGCTGCTGAAGTTCCACTTGGACGACGTCGGGTCCGCCGCCGGGCGCGCCGCCGAACTCGCCGATCCGGCGGTCCGGGTCGGCACGCGCGGCGAGGTCCTCACCGTGGGCGACTACCTTTCCGCGTACGTCCTGGAGTGGACGCTGCACCACCTCGACCTGATCGCGCACCTCCCAGGCGCGGCGGACCCGCCCGCCGAGGGGCTCGCCCGGTCACGCGACATGCTGGAGACGATCGCCGGGGCCCCGTTCCCCCCGTCGTTCACCGACAAGGACACGCTGCTCGTCGGCACCGGACGCCGGCCGCCGACCAACCCGGAAAAGGCCGAACTGGGCGAGCTGGCTGCCAAGCTCCCGCTCATCCTCGGCTGATGCCCCTGTCGGGGATCCGGTGCCACGCTCGTGGACCCCTCAAGCTGACGGGGTGTGATCTTCAGGTTGGTGACGTGGGCCGCCCTGCTGTGGCGTGGCGGTCGAGGCGTGCTGGACGGCCAGGGCGTTGGCCGACACGACGATGGCGATGCCGAGCCACTCGTGCGGTTGCACGACCTGGCCGAGGAGGACGAGGCCGGCGAGCGCGGCCAGTACCGGATGGATGCTCATGAACACGCCGAAGAAGCGGGCCGGCACGGTACGCAGCGCGACCACGTCGGCGGCGTAGGGCACGACCGAGCTGAGGATTCCCGCACCGATGGCGTAGAGGATTCCGGTGCCGGCCAGTCGCCCCTGCGCGAACAGGGTGACCGCGACCGGCAGGTAGAGCAGCGCGGACACCAGGGTTGCCGCCGCCGGTGCCTGCAACCCCGGCAGGCGGGCCCCGACGAGCCGGTTGAGCAGGATGTACGCCGCCCAACACGTCGCCGCGAGCAGGCCCAGCCCGACGCCGAGGTAGTCGCTGGCCGGGTCCGGTAGGACCAGGACGTACACACCGACGCAGGCGCCCGCCGCGCAGAGCAGGTCGAGCCGGGTCCGGGAACCGGCCAGGGCGACGGCGAGCGGGCCGAGGAACTCCAGCGTGACGGCCAGGCCGAGCCCGATCCGGTCGATCGCGCTGTAGAGACTGAGGTTCATCGTGGCGAAGACCAGGCCGAGCAGCAGGGTCGGCCACCACTGCGCCCAGGTGAAGCGACGCAGGTTCGGGCGTACGGCCGGCAGTAGCACCGCCACCGCGACGAACTGCCGCACGGCGACGACCCCGGCGGGCCCGAGGGCGGCGAACGCGTGCGCCCCCAGGGCCGCCCCGACCTGGTTGCTCGCCGCGCTTCCGGTCATCGTGGCGATCCCGGGCAGCAGCGGCCCGCGGCCGGCGCCGGCCGGTCGGCGGAGGCCCTGAGCAGCAGCTTCACCTGCCGTCTTCACGGTCATGACGGCAGTGTCGACCCGCGCTGACTGATACGAGAAATGCACAAGCCGCGAGAGTTATACGCTTGGCGTATGGATGTGCAGCTGCGTCAGCTCCGTACGCTCGTCGCGGTGGTCGACGCCGGCACCTTCACCGACGCGGCGGCTGTCCTGGGGGTCTCCCAAGCGGCGGTCTCACGTTCCGTCAGCGCCCTGGAGGCGACGCTCGGCGCTCGCCTGCTCCAGCGAACGACCCGGCACGTCTCGCTCACCCCCACCGGCACCCGCGTCGTCGCCGCCGCGCACCGGGTGCTCGACGAGGTCGCCCACCTGCAACGGATCGTCGAGGAATCCCGCACCGAGCTGCGCGTCGGCTACGCCTGGGCGGCGCTGGGCAAACACACCAGACGACTGCAGAAGACCTGGGCCGCCGCCCACCCCCAGGTGCCGCTGGTGTTCGTGCAGTCCAACACCCCGACCGCCGGGCTCAGCGAGGGCACCGCCGACATCGCCGTGATCCGCCGGGACCTGGTCGATCCCCGCTTCGACACCGCACTGCTCGGCGTGGAGGCCCGCTACGCCGCCGTGGCCACCGACAATCCGCTGGCCCGGCGACGTTCGGTACGCATCGCCGACCTGGCCAGGTACCCCGTCGCCATCGACAGCCGAACCGGCACCACCACACCCGCCCTGTTCGGGCCGGGCGCCGAACCCGCGACCACCCGCACCACCCACGGCGTCGACGAGTGGCTCACCCTCATCGCCGCCGGTCAGGCGGTCGGCATCACCTCCGAGGCCACCGCCAACCAGAACCCCAGGCCCGGGGTGGCGTACCGCGCCGTCCGCGACGCCCAGCCGATACCGGTCTGGCTGGCCTGGTGGAAGGACGACCCACCCGCCCACCTCACCGAACTCGTCAACCTGGCCTGCGAAACCTACCGGGCGGTCCAACCCCGGCAGGACCGCCGCGCGTAGGCGCCGCTGCCCGTGCCCGAAGGGCCCAACTGGTGGGTACGTCTGGATTCATGATCGCCGGTATACGATCCGCCGGTGAATCGATCCCTCGCCGCGAGCCTGCTGGGCGCCACCCTCCTTCTCGCCGCTTGTACCGACGAGAAGCCGGCGGCAGCCCGGCCCAGCCCTGACAAGTACACCCTCGGTGGTTGTACCGGGGTGGCGCGCCTGGTGGAGGAGAACGAGCGTTTCTATGCCCAGAACGGCACCGTCGGAGCCCGGGCCGCCAATTCGACGGACCCGGCTGTCAGCGCTGCCGGCCGGGAGTTGGTGTTGGCCGTGAAGGAGGCCGGCGACCTGGACGTGAGCAGCCACGGCAAGGCGGACATGACCCAGGCCGAAGCCCGGATCGCCGACGCACAGCAGAAGCTGATGACGGCCTGCCGCGACCTACTGGGCGAACCGCCCTGGTCCTGACCGCCCGGTCGCCTGACCGCTCCCGCAGCCACGGGTCCTCTCCTTGCGCCCCGGTCCTCATCACTCGCGAAGGCCGGCCGGATACGAACGAGCAGGTTGTCGCATGACCACGGAGGGCAGCCGGTCGCAGTGGCCCACCGACAAGCTGAACGCCCTGCGCCTGGGCCGACGCTTGGTGACCGAGGTAACCGCCACCGGACCCGGCCGGCGAGCGTTCGTCGACATCCGACCCGTCACGACCGCCGCCGACGCCGACGCCAGGCGGCAAGGCTGGACCCGTTCCGACCCTGACCGGACCTTCATTCTTGAGCACTGGGACTACGACGCCGGCCAGATCACCGGCTTCGACCACGACCTCGGCGCGAGCCTCGTGCGAGCCACCACCGTCACCGGCGAGGCCCGGCTCGGCGCGGCTATCGAGGCATGGAACCTGCGGCCCGAGCAGTTCCTTCATCCCTGGCAGACCGACGACCCGAAATAGCGGTCAACCTCCCTGCGGAACTTCACCGATCCACCGGGCCGATGCCTCCAGCAACCTGCCCGGCGATCGTCGCCGGGTAGAACGACGGCGAAGCGGACGTCCTCGCACCGAGGGCGCCCGCTTCGCTTCCTGCGCTACGCCAGCGCCTTGACGGCCGAGCCCGCCGCGGCCCGCTCGGACGTGAGCCGGCGGCGCCGGGTCGGCAGCCCGAGCGTCGGGTTGGCGACGCCCCAGGCGGCGCCCTTGCAGACCAACTCCTTGTAGACGGCGGCGAGCCGTCCGGTCAGAACCGCCGGCACGGCGCGGTCGTCGGCGGTGACGTACTGGATCAAGCCCTCCCTGCGGCCCAGCGAAATGCACTGGTTGAAGTAGCGGATCGGCGCGTTCGGAAGCTTCCCGCCGGTCAGGCGCGCCGCGATCGCGTCGGCGGCCTGCCACGCGGCCGGGGTGCCCGAGGCGCACGACATTCGCAGCGGCTTGTTGCCCGGTCCCATCGCGTGGGCCGCGTCGCCGACGGCGTACACGTCGGGGTGCGAGACCGAGCGCATGGTCCCGTCGACGACGATCTGGCCGGTGCCGGTGGCCTCCAGGGTGGTCGCCTTCGCGATCGGGTGGACCGCGAAGCCGGTGGTCCACACGGTGACCGCGGCGGGGATGGCCTTGCCGTCGGCGGTGGTGACGCGGTCGGCTTCGACGCCGGTGACGGCGGCGTGCTCGTACCCGGTGATGCCGAGCTTGGCGAAGACCTTCCGCAGGTGCTCGCGGCCCTTGGGTGAGAGCCAGTCGCCGAGGCCGTCGCGGGCGGCGAGGGCGACGTCGAGGTCCGGGCGGGCTTCGGCGATCTCGGTCGCGGCCTCCACGCCGGTGAGGCCGCCGCCGACGACGACCACGGTCTGCCCGGCCTCCAGGCGGGCCAGGCGCTCGCGCAGCCGGAGTGCTCCGGGGCGGCTGGCGATCTCGTAGGCGTGCTCGGCGGTTCCGGGGACGTCTTGGGCGTTCCAGCCGCTGCCGAGGGCGTAGACGAGCGTGTCGTAGGTGAGTTCTTCGGCGCCGTTCGCGTCAATGACGGCGACGGTCTTGCGGTCGACGTCGACGCCGGTGACCTTCGCGAGCTTCAGTTCGACGCCGGTGCCCGCGAACATCTCGTTGAAGGGCCGGGGCTTGAGGTCCTGGCCGACCGCCAGTTGGTGCATGCGGACGCGTTCGACGAAGTCGGCTTCGGCGTTGACGAGGGTGATGGCGACGTCCTCGCGGCGGAGCCGCTTGGCGAGGCGGCCGGCGGCGATGGCACCGGTGTATCCGGCTCCGAGGACGATGATGCGGTGCTGCATTTCGGTGCTCCTGTCGTGCGCGCGGGCTTGCCACTTGAACCGGGCGGCCCGCCGTTTGCTGACAGGAACGTGATGTGAAGCAGCTCACACGAGGGTCAGAAGGCGTTGAACAGCGGTTCCCCGTGGTCGGAGGCCGCGAACCGCTCGGTCGCGCGTTCGAGTTTGTCGGGGTTGACCTGGCTGCGGAACGCGGTGATGCCCTCGGCGGTGACCTCCAGGCACATGACGCCGACGACCCGGCCGCCGACGACGGCCACGACGGCGGGGTCGCCGTTGGCGGTCCAGGCGTAGACCTCGGGCGTGCCGCCGACGATGGCGCGCTTGGCCTCGGCGGGTTTGAACAGGCCGCGCAGGAACTTCGCGACCGCGACGGCGCCCTCGAACGCCTTGGCGCGGGCCGGGACCTTCCCGCCGCCGTCGCCGATCGAGATGGCGTCCGCGGTGAGCAGGCGCACGAGCGGCTCGGTCTGGCCGCTCCTGGCGGCCGCCAGGAACTCTTCGACGATCCGCCGGGCGGCGGCCTCGTCGATCTCGGTGCGGGCCTTGCCGTCCGCGATGTGCTTTCTGGCGCGGTGGAAGATCTGCTGGCTGGCGGCTTCGGTGATGTCGAGGATCTCGGCGATCTCCCGGTGCGGGTAGTCGAAGGCTTCCCGCAGCACGTACACCGCCCGCTCGTTGGGGGAGAGGCGCTCCATGAGGGTGAGGACCGCGTACGACACCGACTCGCGCTGCTCGGCGGTGTCGGCCGGGCCGAGCATCGGGTCCCCGGCGAGCAGCGGCTCGGGAAGCCATTGGCCCACATAGGTCTCGCGGCGCGCCCGCGCGGAGGTGAGCTGGTTGAGGCACTGATTGGTGAGCACCTTTGTCAGCCAGGCCTCGAGTACCTCGATGCGGTCGACGTCGGCGGCCTGCCAGCGCAGGAAGGTCTCCTGCACGGCGTCCTCGGCCTCCCCAGCGGAGCCGAGGAGGCGGTAGGCGATGGCCTCCAGGCGCGGCCTGAAGGCCTCGAACCGGTCGACGTCGTTCGCGGTCAAGGGCACGGCCCGATCCTAGGCGCGCGGCGATGCTGCCAGACTTCCGGTCGCGCCGTCGATCAGCCGCAGTTCTATGAGCGCAGCGCCTCGTAGTCGGGGAGTGCGGCCGGGATGGTCCGGGTGGCCGGGCGCATGGTCAGGGTCAGCACGGCCAGCCCGGCGAAGATGATCGCGGCGACGACGCCGGTGACGTGCAGGCTGGTGGTGAACGCCTCCCGCGCGGTCTGCAGCAGTTCCGCGCCCTGGCTGGCGGGAAGATGCTGGCTGGCGGCGACCGCGTCGGCCAGCGAGTCGGACGTGCCGTCCATCCGGCTGCGATAGACCACCGCGGCCACCACGCCGAGCAGCGCGAAGCCGAGCGAACCGCCGACGTAGTTGCCGGTCTCCGACATCGACGCCGCCGAACCGGCGCGCTCCGGCGGTACGGACCCGACGACCAAACCGGTGCCCAGCGCGAACAGCGGGCCTGTGCCCAGCGCCAGTACGGCGATGCCGATCATCACCATCGGCAGGGCGCTCGCACCGTGGACTCCGACCAGCAGCAGGCTGCCCAGCGCCGACCCCACCAGCCCGCCGGCGATCGCGGTCGGCTGCCTCATCCGCCGGGTCAGTGCCGGCGCGGCCATGGTGCCGACCGCCACGCCCAGGCCCATTGGTGCGAACAGCACCGCCGACGCGACCGGCGAGAAGCCCAGCACGCTCTGCAGGAATTGAGTCACCATCAGTCCGGTGCCCGCCATGGCGATCCCGGCGAAGACCAGCGCGACGATCACGGCCGTGAACGGGCGGTTGCGGAACAGCCGTAGGTCCAGCAGCGGCGCCTCCAGCCGCAGTTGCCGGCGTACGAACAGCAGTCCGATGGCTGCGCCGACGACGAGGGCCACCGCCGGCACGACCGACACGCTCTCGACGGTCAGCTGCTTGATGCCGTAGACCATCAGCAGCACCGCCACGAGCGACAGCCCGACACTGCCCAGGTCCAACCGGCCGGCCTGGTCGCTGCGGAACTCCGGCAGCAGGACCGGCCCGGCGAGCAGCAGCAACGCCATGGCCGGGACGGCGGCCAGGAACACCGATCCCCACCAGAAGTGCTGGAGCAGGAACCCGGCGAGTACGGGTCCGAGCGCACCGCCGGTGAACTGGCAGGTCGCCCAGATGGCGATGGCCTGCCCACGCTGTCGTTCGTCGCGGAACATGTTGGTGATCAAGGCAAGTGTGGACGGCGTCAGGGTCGCGCCGGCGACGCCCAGCAGCGCCCGCACGACGATCAGCATCAGCGGGCTGGCCGCGAAGGCGGCCACGACCGACAGCACCATGAACGCCGCTGCGCCGATCATCAGCAGCCGCCGGCGGCCGATCCGATCGCCGAGCGTACCCATCGTGATGACCAGGCCGGCCACCATGAATCCGTAGCTGTCACTGATCCACAGCTGCTGGACGTTGGTGGCACCCAGGTCGGCGCTCAGCCGTGGGAGCGCGAGGAGCAACGCCGTCATGTCCATCGCGACGAGCAATGTCGGCATCATGAGAACGATCAGTCCCAGCCGTGCCCGGTTGACTCGCATATCCGAAACTTCCTTTTCTCTCGACCTTTCGCTGCTTGGTCGGAGCGGCGGAGAGCTTCTTGACATCGGTACGGGAGGAAAATCCGGTCCGGGCGAGGCACCGGTGAAATTTCGTGCGAAGGTCCTGGCGGGGATGTCAAGACGACGGCGGTAGCTCCGACCAACTGGTCGAAGGGCCCAGCCGGGGCTCGCGAGCCACGAGGAGTACGAGATGCAGTTCTTGATCAGCATGTACATCAACCCGGCTGTGTTGGACGCGCTGACCGACGAGGAGAAGGCGGCGATCGGTGCGGGGCACGGCAAGTTCATCGAGGCGCTGAAGGCCTCCGGCGAGTTGATCACCACGCAGGCGCTGGTCGACCCGTCACAGGCCGCCGTGGTGTCCGTACGCAACGGCCAGCCGGTGGTGACCGACGGACCTTTCCTGGAGTCCAAGGAGTATCTGGGCGGTTTCTACCTGATCGACTGCGAGAACAAGGAGCGGGCCATCGAGCTGGCATCGCAGATCCCGGACACCGCGATCGAGGGCCTGGGGGTCGAAGTGCGGCAGGTGATGTTCGCCGACGGACAATTGGAGGCATGACAGCACCAGCCGCCGAGGACCTGCTGCGTGAACTCACGCCGCAGGTCCTCGGCGTGTTGGTACGCCGGCACGGCCAGTTCGAAGGGTGTGAGGACGCCGTACAGGAAGCCGTCCTCGCCGCGACCGTGCAGTGGCCGGCCGAGGGGGTGCCGGACAACCCGCGCGGCTGGCTGGTGACCGTCGCGTCCCGGCGGCTCATCGACGAGATGCGCAGCGACCACGCGCGCCGCGAGCGGGAGGCGGCGACGGCCACCGAGGTGCTGCCCGAGGAGGTGCCGGACACCGACGACTCGCTCGTCCTGCTGTTCCTGTGCTGCCATCCGGCGCTGACCGCGGCCTCCCAGACCGCCCTGACGCTGCGGGCGGTCGGCGGCCTGACCACGGCCGAGATCGCCCGCGCGTTCCTGGTGCCGGAGGCCACGATGGCGGCCAGGATCAGCCGGGCCAAGCAGCGCATCAAGGCCGCCGGCAGCTCCTTCAGCCTGCCGGACGGCGCCGAGCGCGAGGAGCGGCTACGGGTCGTCCTGCACGTGCTCTACCTGATCTTCAACGAGGGCTACACCGCCTCCTCGGGCAGCCAGTTGCACCGTGCCGACCTCGCGCACGAGGCGATCCGGCTGGCCAGGATGGTGCACGCGCAGTTGCCCGAGGATGGCGAGGTGACCGGGCTGCTCGCGCTGATGCTGCTGACCCACGCCCGCCGGGAGGCACGTACGACGGCGGCCGGCGACCTGGTGCCGCTGGACGAGCAGGACCGGACGAAGTGGGACCGCGGGCTGATCGACGAGGGCATCGAGTTGGCCAAGACATCGCTGGCCGGCCCGGCATTGGGCCCTTATCAGCTGCAGGCCGCCATCGCCGCCACGCACGCCGGCGCGGCCACCGCGGAGGAGACCAACTGGCCGCAGGTGTACGCCCTCTACCTGATCCTGGAACGGATCGCGCCCAACCCGATGGTCACCCTCAACCGGGCGATCGCGCTCGCGGAGACCGAGGGCCCGGCGGCCGGGCTGGCCCTGCTGTCGACGTTGGACAGCGACGAACGGATGGCCGGGCATCACCGGCTGCTGTCCGTACGGGCGCACCTGCTGGAGAAGGCCGGCGACCCGGCCGGGGCGTACGAGCACTACCGGCGTGCCGCGAAGTCCACCGCCAGCATCGCCGAGCGACGCTACCTGGAGTCCCGGGCCAGCCGGGTGAAAACGTAGGCAAGATCCTTCGTCGAGCACTCTGACCTCGGGTTCGTTCACATGTGCGAATGGACGCCGTGTCGTGCTGGTGCCCACCCGCCCGGTTGCCTACCGTGTCGTGTCTTGGCCGAGGCGGCCGAGCTCGCGCACAGGGAGGAGACCGCACGATGACGGACCCGGAACAGCGCGTCCCGGCGCCGCGGCGGAGGCCGGGGTCGACGGTGGAATTTGTCCTGGACGGCACCGAGGGCCGGCTCATCACCGCTGTCGCGCCCGACGGGCGGCTGACCCACGTCGACCTGCGCGTCGACAAGCACGGCTCGACCCTGGCCGGACTGACCGAGGCGCTGTCGACCGCAGTCACTACCGGCCTGCGCGCCGGCGCGCCGGTGTCCGCATTCGTGACAGAGTTGTGGCAGACCCGCTACACACCCGCCGGCCGCACGGATGACCCTGAAGTACCCGAGGCGACCTCGCTCGGCGACTACCTCGCACGGCGTCTGCACCACCTCGCCGCCGAGCGACCACACGATGGCGCCCCACGTCGCCCGGCACTCGGCGCCGCCGCTGACCGGGCGAGGAGCGGGACGCGGTAGGGGAGAAGACGGTGCGAGAGGACGAGGTTCGCGCACTCATCCGGAAGAACCGGTGGCTGGTGCGGGCACTAGGGGTCGTGCGCGACTCCGGCCTGCCCGACGCCTGGATCGGGGCGGGCGTCCTACGAGACCTGGTGTGGGGTGAGCGCTACGGCAGCGGGTTCGACCCCTCGGCAGTGCGCGACGTTGATGTCGCCTTCCTCGACCCGGCAGACCTGAGTCGCGACAACGACGACCGGGCCACCGAGCGGTTGGCGGCGGCCTGGCCGGAGCCTGCCTGGGAGGCGAAGAACCAGGCCGCCGTGCACACCTGGTATCCCGCCAAGTTCGGCAGTTGCCCCGTCCCGCCGTTGCGGACCATCGCCGAGGCGGTCGCCACCTGGCCCGAGTACGCCACCGCCGTGGCGGTGCGTCTCGACACCGACAACCAGATCGTCGTCTGCGCGCCGCACGGTCTCGACGACCTGCTTGACGGTGTGTGGCGACGAAACCCGACCCGGGTCAGCCCGCAGATCTCCCAGCAACGGCTGGCCCGGCACCGCCCCGCCGACCGCTGGCCGGGCGTCCGGGTCATCACCTGACACATCACCATCGGTGCCGGCAACAGACCGGAGTTTTGCTTGGGCACCGAGGCGGGTTCGGTGCTGTCGCGCGAACCGTTCGCGCGGTGGAGAAACGGCGTCAGTCTCGGACCATTTCCACCGGCGTGATCCGGCGGTCGTCCCCGTGCATGAGGGCGGCGACGAGCAGGGCGACACCTGTCATCAGGACGACATCGCCGACGCTGACGACCACGTCCAGCCACGGTACGGGCAGGATGTCGCCGAGCGCCGCGAGCCGGGTGGTCGCAGTACCGACCGTGTGGTGGGGATCCAGCGTGGGGCCGGTCGGGGCGGCGCCGACATCGTGCAGCGCCGCCGGTGCGACCGGCATGTGCCTGTTGGGCAGGATCGCCGCCCCGTTCAACGCCGCGCCGGTGAGGACGACGGCGATGCCGGCGCGGGCTGGTCGGGACAGGCGGGGAAGGTTGATCAGCATCGCGACGCCGACCGTGGCGAACACGAGGGCGGTCAGCCACCGCTGGGCGGTGGCGGAGAGCAGCCGGGAGCCGGGCGGGACGTGGGTCAGCAGTTGTACGCCCGCGGCCGCGTACAGGAGCCAGAGGCCCCGTAGCGGCTGTTCGGCGAGCCGACGCAGCCGGCCGCCGGTGAGGTAGCCGGCGGCCAGACCGACGAGAACGGGGCCGACAAGAAGCAGGGACATCTGGTCACCCGCCCTCTTCCAGTGGTACGCCGATGGTGTGGAGCGGGGCGGCCAGGCCGACGCGGTTTCTCATTCTCGACGCGCGTCAGCCGCCGTGTTCGTACGGGGCGCCGACGGTGTAGAGCAGGGTGGCGAGCGCGGCCAACGCGAGGACGATCCGTAGCTTCATGGCGGTCGATGCTATGGGTTGGTGGACAGCAACTGACTCGGTGGTGTCGGCAATGATCTGGACCTGTCCGTGCAGAAAAAGTCAGGCATTCAGGCATTTGGATGCTCGCTGGCCGGCCTGTCGACCGCTGGAAGACCTCGGCACCGTCGGGCATACGAGCGCGGTGAGCCCTACAGGGCCTTCGTCATGAAAACGCTGTTGGGATCTTCCCTGTAAGAACCGAATGGGGGGCAGAGGACGAACCCTGCCTTGGCATACAGCGCTCTGGCTGGAGCGAAGAACTCCATGCTGCCGGTCTCCAGCGAGATCCGGCGAATCTGGCGTCCCCGAGCATCACCCAGCAGATGGTCGAGGATCCAGGTCGCGACTCCCTGACCTCTTCGCTCCGGATCCGTCCGCATGCTCTTGAGCTCCTCATGTCCCGGCTCCAGTGCTGCGAGAGCGCCAGTCCCGACAATCTCTTCGCCAACCGAGGCGACCCACAGGCTGACGTCGGGTCGCTGCAGCCCACCGAGATCCAGTGCATGCCGGCTCTCGGCAGGGGCCGTGGGCGCGAGGTCGTCAAGATGTGCCCGAAGAAACGCCCCAAGGTTGGGGTCAGCGAAGTCGGCACGCGCGATACTCAGGTGCATGGTGGCATGATGTCGGGGCCTTGTTGCCGTCACGTTTCGCGCCGCCAGTGACGGCCACCACCTCGACGCCCTGCCATCGGCACGGCGCCGGCGCTCGCCGCCGGGTGCGGCTGAGCTGCCCTACGCCGCCCGTTTCTTCATGCCAACGGTGCGGCCGGCGGCTGAGCCGGCCGGGGCGCGCGCTGCATCAGCACGATGATCCCGCTCACCGCGGTGGCCAGCAGCGCCACCACCTCGAACGGCACGGCCAGCATGAAAGGCCACCGCCAACCGAGCATCCGCGTCAGAAGCGCCCCAGCCACGGCTCCGAGAACCAGCGCCAGCACCACCGCGCCGGCGACGAGTGGCGCCACCCACACGCGTCGTGCCCCCACCTGCGCAACCAGCACGGCCGTGACGCCCCAGGCCAGACCGGCCCCGAACCCGGTCACCGCGCGGCCGAGCAGCAGCGGGCCGCTCCCCGAGGCCAGCGCGGTCAGCAGTGACCCGGGAACCAGCAGCGCGATCGCGGGCAACGCGACGGTGGTCGGCCACCGCCGGCCGACCAGAGCGCCGATCGGAACCGCCAGTGCCGCCGGCAGCAGGTAGGCGACGAAGATCCAGGGGATCCCCGAGGTCGGCAGATGCATGTCCCGCTGGACGGCGGCGGATTCCGGCCCGACGGTGACGGTGAGCAGGAAGGCGCCCAGCGACGCGGTGAGTGCCGGCCCGATCAGCAGCCAGACCGGACGGACCCCGGGGCGTGGGCTGTATGAGGGAACCTGGTTGGCGGTGCCGAGGAAGGACGTATTCACCCGGGAGAATATACGGGGCGGGTCTGCGGCAGCCGTACGTGATGCGCGTTGATGCCGGTCCGCGTCCGCTGCCGAGAGTGCCCAGGTGCCTCTGTGATCAGAGCAGCGGGCGGAAGTCCGGTCCGTCGGTCGTGGCCAGCAACTCCCACCCGAAGGCAGCCAACGTAACGTCTTTCCGAGCACCGAAATCCTTCATCAGCGTGGCGATCGGGCCATCTGGAAGACCATCCGCCACCGTGCCGAACACTGTCGCCGGAGATGCTCCTAGCCGCTGTGCCACGATCCACGGCAACGCCAAGCCTACCATCACGTCTCGTTCATCATCGGGTTGCACGCAGCAGGCGAGTGCGGTGGCCAGCAAGGAACGGCGTAGTAAATCGATGGATGCCTCCCTTAGCGCAAGGGTGGCGAGGCGAGCGCCGTAGCGTCCGAGGGCGAGCGAGGCAGACGGGTCAAGGGAGTCGAGAAAGCCCTGATCAACAGGGTGCGGCACCCGTGCCAGGATGGCCTGAGCAACCCAGTCGCGGTCGCCTGGGATCCTCTCCAGGTTCGGCTTCACGTGTTCAGGATGACAAGGCCGAGAGATGCTCGACCATGCCGAGTTCAGGACATCGATGGTCAAGGACTTGCGATGTCAGTCCTCGTAGAGCGGACGGTCAGCCGGGTTGGGTTTTGCGTCGTCGATGCCGATCGCCCGTAGGTCGTCAGAACTGCGTGCAGGATCCGGGTCAGAGCGTGTAGACGAGTGTGAGCACCTGGAACTGGAACTCCATGGCGCGACCCGAGATGCCGGTGAGTCCTCCGGTGCCCGAGTTCGGGACGATGTTTCCGTAGCTGCTCTGGTCGGTGCCCTCGGCCAGACCGCCGTGCTGGATGACGAACGTGCCGTGCCGACCGTCGAGAGTGCCTTCGATCCGCTCGGATGCCACATAGCCGCCGCCTGCGGCGCCCTGTGCGGTGAGTACCTCCGCGACACCGGTACCGTCGACCACGCCGTGGTAGCGCTTACGGATGGTGACCCGGGTCAGCTTCGGCTCCTCAGCGCCCTCGTGGTAGACGGTCTCGTTGAAGTCGACGATCTCGAATGCGGCTTCGATCGTGCGTTCCGCCTGCTGAGCTGCCATGGCGACCAACGCTAACCGACCTGTCGGCGAGGCGTCCGGCTGGCATCGGCCGTGTGCTCCACCGCACCACCATCCGGCCTGGCGCCGGTCCCGCTGCCGGGGTGACGGCAACGGTACGCGGCCGGGGAGTCCGGCAGGCTGACCAACTTGATTAGGAATCGTCGGTGATCATAGATTAACCCTGTGGACCGGCGCTTCGCTTTTGGGCTGGCTCGGGGGAGATTCCGGTGACGTGGGCCGGTCGTGATCGCGGGTTCTCCTGGATCGATGTTGAGGCGATGAGCCGGTGAGCGGAAAGCTGCCGCTGGCCGAGGGCGAGACCTCCCGTACCGCTTGCGCCCGCGCTTTGCTCCGATCAGGGATGGACGAGAAGAGCGGTGAGGTCCTGTCGCAGGCCGTGCTTGCCCAACGTGTTGGCTGGTGTGCCGATCTGGTGGCGGGCATGGTCTCCGGCCTGTTGGCAGAGCGGTGGAACTGCGCGGATGTGGAGGTGTTGGCCTCCGGAGACGACGCGGGTGGCCGAAAACTTCCGTCGAACGCGTGGATGGCGCTGCGACGCTTGGGCTGGACGGTCGCCGCGCCGGTGGGTGTGAGGGTCAATGACCGGATCGTGCGGATGGCGCAGGAACAGGCCGGGCGTGCCCTGCGCTCGGTGAAGTGGCGCGCTGACCTTACCGCCGGGGTGCTGGCCACGTGGCCGGCCGATCCGCGTAAGCGCACCCCACAGGAGTGGGAGCAGGTACGCAAGGCGGTTCCGGGCGGGGAACATCTCCCGTCCAGCATCGTCAAGTCCCGCACTCGGCAGGCCGCGAAGTTCCTTGCCGCCAATGGCCGGCTGCCGGTGGACGTGTTCGAAATCGAAGGCGTCCCGCGAGTCGCGCGGATGCTACTGCTGGCCGCGTGTGACCGGCAGCAGGCCACCATCGAACGCAGCGACACCGACCCTCGGAGGGTGTTGCTGCGCTTGCAGTTGCCCACCCGCCCAGATCCGCGGGCCTATCGGGATTGGACGTGGGTGGCTTGTCCGATCATCCTGCCGCCCACGGTTCCCGCCTCGGCGGTGCTGCACCTGCCCACCCTGCGCGTGATCGGCCGGCAGGTGCGCGCCGATCTCGCGTACACGCACGCCGTGCCGAAGGCCCGGCGGACCGGTCACTCGGTGGCGCTGGGTGTGGACTGGGGGCTGAACACCCTGTTGTCCGCTGGAGCCCTGCGACTGCACGAGGGCGGGCGGATCACCGCGTTGGGGGCGGGTGGCCAGTTCCGGGCCGCCGGGGTCCTCGCGAAACAGCACCGCCTGCGGCGGCTGTCCGAGCGGTTGCACGCCAAAGCCGACCACTACCAACGCCTCGCCGGCCGTGACGAGCGGCATCAGCTCGCGGGCAAGCTTGCGGTCCTGCGCGCCGAGATCCGCCACGTCTCCGACCGGCGGACGAACCTGAACGCCGCGCTCGCCTGGGCCGCTGCCCGCTGGGCCGTCGACCAGGCCATCGCCGCCCGGGCGACCGTCATCTACGTCGAGGACCTGCGGTCGCTGGAGGCCAAGGGCATGGGCGCCACCCTCAACACGCGCCTGTCCCAGCAGGTGCGCGGGCAGATCAGCGACCGGATGCGGCACCTCGCCGCCGAGACGGGTATCGCCGTGGTCACCGTCCCCGCCCGGAACACCTCGAAGCACTGCCCCCAGTGCTTGACCCCGCTACGGCACTGCAAGGCCCCCGACAAGCCGACCGTGGCGGGTTGGAAGTGGGCGATCTGTCCCCACCAGTCCTGCCGGTGGCAGGGCGACCGAGATCAGGGTGCCTGGCGGCGGATCGCCGCCCGCGGCCTGGCCCATCAGGCAAAGACCGTCATCGACAAGGCCAGCGGGCACATGGTGATCCGCGCCGTGGTCGACAAGCTTGAAGCGTCGGCGGTTATCACGACAAGCCACCGGGGGGATCGGTCGAAGGCTGGTCCCACCCGGCGCAAGGCACCACGCCCCGCGCCCAGGCGACGCAGGGCACCCTCCCCCACCCGGCCTCACGGCCGGGCGGGTAAGCGTCCGGAGGGACACGCACCAACGGACCGGCCAGGGCTGCCCCGCGCAGCCCACCGACACCAGGGCGTGAACACGACCAGCACACCCACCACCGGCCACCAGCCACGCGGAGCCGCGCTGGGCGCAGGATTCCACCTGCACGCCCACGCCTCCCCACCACGGTGGGAAACGATTCCGGAAACTCAATCCGACTCAGGATCAATAAGCTGATCAGGGACGCTAGATGGCGCCGGCTCGGGCCGCGGCGACGGCGGCGTCGGCGGCTCGGTCGCCGTCGCGCTCGGTTACCGGCTCCCGGGTGATGAAGAGCCGGTAGTAGATCGGCGCGACGGCCATCCTGACCACGTCGGCGACGTCCGTGTGGGCGGGCAACTCGCCGCGCTCGACGGCGCGGCGTACCACGGCCGCGGCCTGGTCGTGGCGCGCGACGAAGAAGTCGTGCAGTGAGCGTGCGGCGTCGCTGCTCTGTACGGCCGCTGCCACGAAGGCGCTGGCGATCGGGCCGTCGACGGGATCCGTGAAGCCGAGCCGGACCAGCCGGACGATCTCCCGCAGGTCGTCCTGGACGGAACCGGTGTCGGGCACGGGCCACGGTTCGTCCCGGGCGAGTTCCAGCGCGTCGGCGATCAGGCCTTCGGCGTTCGTCCAGCGCCGGTACACGGTTGTCTTGTGGACCCCCGACCGGGTTGCCACGTTGTCCACGGTCAGCCCGTTGTAGCCGTGTTCGGCCAGTTCGGCGAGGGTGGCCTGGCGTACGGCGTCCCGCACGCGGGCGCTGCGTCCCCCCGGGCGCTTCTCCAAAGTCTCCTCCAGTTGCGTTAGTTGGCGCACCGTGCTAGCTTAACGCTACACGAGTTGCGATTGGGGTTTGCATCCTGACCACACAGCTGTCCCTCAAGGGCGTCACCAGGTCGTACGGTCATCGGCTCGTCCTCGACCAGCTCACCTTCAGCGTCCGCCCCGGCGAGCGCGCGGGCATCGTGGGCGAGAACGGTTCGGGCAAGTCCACGCTGCTGCGGCTGATCGCCGGGGTGGATGTACCCGACGACGGTGAGGTGATCGTCAGCGCCGCGGGCGGCGTCGGATACCTGGGGCAGACCTTGGACCTGCCGGGCGACCACACGGTCCAGCAGGCCGTCGACGCCGCGCTGGCCGAGCTGCGCGCCCTCGAGCGGGGTATGCAGCGGGCCGCGGAGGCCGAGGACATGGCGGCGTACGGCGAGCTGCTCACCGTGTTCGAGGCGCGCGGCGGCTACGAGGCCGACGCCCGCGTCGACAAGGCGATGTACGGGCTGGGCCTGGCGCACATCGACCGCTCCCGGGTGTTGTCGAGCCTGTCCGGCGGCGAGCGGGCCCGGCTGGGGCTGGCCTGTCTGCTGGCCGCCTCGCCAGAGATCCTGCTGCTCGACGAGCCGACCAACCACCTCGACGAGGCGGCGACGACCTGGCTGGAGGAACGGCTGCGCGACCACCCGGGCACGGTCCTGGTCGTCTCGCACGACCGGGTCTTCCTCGACCGGGTGACCACGGTGATCCTCGAGATCGAGGGTGGCACGATCACCCGGTTCGGCGGCGGGTACAGCGGGTTCCTGGCGGAGAAGGCGGCGGCCCGGCAGCGCTGGGAGCAGGCGTACGCCGACTGGCGCGAGGAGATCCGGCGGGTCACCGAGTTCGCCGCGACCACGGCACAGCGGGTGGCCCAGGGCCGCCCCATGACGGACAACAACAAGATGGCGTACGACCGGAACGCCGGACGGGTGCAGAGCTCCGTCGCCTCGCGGGTACGCCAGGCGCAGGAACGGCTGCGTCGGCTGGAAGCCGACCCGGTGCCGCGCCCGCCGGAGCCGCTGTGCTTCCGCGGCGTCTTCGCCGGTACCGCCGGTTCCGAGCGCACGCTGGTCGAGTTGCGCGACCTGCACGTCGAGGACCGGCTGCACGTGGCGTCGCTGACGATCGGCGCGCGCGACCGGCTGCTCGTCGAGGGCGACAACGGCGCGGGCAAGTCCACGCTGCTGCGGGCGATCCATACGGCTGCGGGATCGCGGGCCGGCTACCTGCCACAGGAGGTGGACTTCCGACCTGGGAGGACCACCCGCGAGACGTACCCGGGCGAGCCCGAGGCGCTGCTGGTCACCGGCCTGTTCCACCCGGAGGCGCTCGACCTCGACGTCGCGCAGCTCTCCGTGGGCCAGCGGCGCAGGCTGGCGCTGGCCGTCCTGCTGGCCGGCGAGTACGAGCTGCTCCTGCTCGACGAGCCGACCAACCATCTGTCCCTGGCCTTGGCCGAGGAGCTCGAACAGGCGCTCGACGGGTTCGGCGGGGCGCTGGTCGTGGTCACGCACGACCGGGCGCTGCGGCAGCGCTTCAACGGTCGGCGGATTTCACTTTCGGGGGGTCGCATATGTTGATCAACGGTTCGCCGTACGGCGTCGTCACCGGGCCCGATGGCGCCCTGTGGTTCACCCTGGCACAGCAGGGGCAGATCGGGCGGGTCGTGCCGGGCGGTGAGCCCACCCTCTTCCCACTGGATCCGGCCGACGGCCAGCCCACGGTGATCATCGCGGGGCACGACGGCGCGCTGTGGTTCACCGAGTACGCCGGCGGCCGGGTCGGGCGGATCACCGTGGACGGGACGGTCCGCTCGTTCGACGTCGCCTCACCGTACGGCATCGTGGCTGGTCCGGACGGCGCGATGTGGTTCACCCAGCTCCAGGGTGACCGGATCGGCCGGATCGATCCGGCCGGCGAGATGCGATTCGTCGACCTCCCCACCGAGAACGCGATGCCGTCGGCGATCGCGGCCGGGCCGGACGGGGCGCTCTGGTTCACCCTCAACCAGGGCAACGCGATCGGCCGGGTCACGGTGGAGGGCGAGGTCCGGGTCCATCCGCTGCCCACCGAGGCCGCGGCGCCGGTGGGTATCTGCGCCGGCCCGGACCGGGCGATGTGGTTCGTGGAGATCGGCGCGGGCCAGGTCGGCCGCATCGACGGTGCCGGCGCCGTGACCGAGTACCCGTTGCCGGACCGGGCGGCGCGGCCGCACGCCATCGTGGCCGGCCCCGACGACGCCCTCTGGTTCACCGAGTGGGGCACCGGCAAGCTGGGACGCATCACCACCGACGGCACAATCGAGGAGTATCCGCTCGCGGGCGCCGAACCGCACGGCCTGACGGTGGGGCCGGACGGCAGGATCTGGGTCGCGATGGAGTCGGGCGCCCTCGTGCCGGCGGAGCGCTGACCCGCCGCATCGTCGCCCAGTTGTCGCCCGTCACCCCACTCGTCCCCCCGCGCCGCCTGAGGACGGCCGATCGGCCGGCCAGGCCGGTGGCTCGGGGACCAAGAGGCCTGGGTAGCTTCCCTGTCATGAGTGAGGACACCTTCCGCTCGGTGGAGATCGAGCGCACCAGCGTCGGGAAGTACGTCGTGCGGAACGCCCGCGGCGGATCGATGTCGATGGGCACGGGCGGCCAGGACGCCAGCTTCACGCCGGTGGAGCTGCTGCTGGCGGCCATCGGCGGCTGCACCGCGATAGACGTGGACCACATCACCAGCCGCCGTGCCGAGCCGACTCAGTTCTCCGTCGAAGTCAGTGGGGACAAGATCCGGGACGAGGCCGGCGGAAACCGGATGCAGAACCTCAAGGTTGAGTTCACCGTGACGTTCCCGGAGGGCGCGGACGGCGACAAGGCGCGCGAGGCGCTGCCCCGGTCGCTGCAGCAGTCGTACGACCGGCTCTGCACCGTCTCCCGTACCGTCGAGCTCGGCACTCCCGTCTCGATCGTCGAGGCTGACGGTTCCACCGAGGACTGAGGTTCCGGGCGTACCCCGGGCGCGACGGCCGCCCGGGGCCGAACACGCCGGCTACCCTCGCGCGTCTACCCCCTGGCCCCGCTGATGTCTGCGGACATGTTCGCCTTCGGTCTTCGCGCGGCCACCCGCCGGCAATCTTGGTCCCAAGAATCGGTGGTGATCTTTCACCACCCTTGAAGGGACCGTCGCATGCCCCCTCTCCACCGGCGCGCATTCCTCGGGCTGACCGGCGCGGCCGGCGCGGGTGTCGCCGCCGCCATCGCCGGCTTCTCCTCGGCACCGGCGTGGGCCGACCCCAGTTTCGCCGACAACCCGTTCACCCTGGGTGTCGCCTCCGGCGACCCGCATCCTGACGGCGTCGTCCTGTGGACCCGCCTGGCACCGGACCCGCTCGCCCTCGACGGGTCGGGCGGGATGCCGGCGCGGGTCGTCCCGGTGCTCTGGCAGGTGGCCGAGGACGAGCAGTTCCGCCAGGTGGTCCGCGCCGGCGAGGAACTCGCCACGCCGGAGCTCGGCCACTCGGTGCACGCCGAGGTGACCGGCCTGCGCCCCGATCGCGAGTACTACTACCGGTTCCGGGTGGGCACACGGCTCAGCCCGGTCGGGCGGACCCGCACGGCGCCTGCGTACGACGCGGACCGGCGGCACCTCGCCTTCGGCTTCGTGTCCTGCCAGAACCTGCCGGCCGGGCATTTCACCGCATACCGTCACCTGGCGGAGGAGGACCTGGACCTGGTCCTGCACCTCGGCGACTACATCTACGAGGGGCCGGGGGCCAGCGCGATCGGTCGCCCGCACCTGCCCGCCACCGAGATCTTCTCGCTCAGCGATTACCGGATCCGGCACGCCCAGTACAAGACCGACGCCGACCTGCAACTCGCGCACGCCCGGTTCCCGTGGGCGGTCACCTGGGACGACCACGAGGTGGAGAACAACTACGCCGACGAGATCTCCGAGGACCGGAAGCAGTCGCAGGAGAGCTTCCGCCAGCGTCGGGCGGTCGCCTACCAGGCGTACTACGAGCACATGCCGCTGCGCCGGATGAGCATCCCGCACGGGCCGGACATGCAGCTGTACCGGCGGCTCCGCTACGGCAACCTCGCCGAGTTCAACATCCTCGACGGCCGGCAGTACCGCTCGGACCAGGTGCCGACCGGAATGGACGACCCGTCCCGGACCATGCTCGGCAGCGCGCAGGAGCAGTGGCTGCTCGACGGCCTGGCCGCCTCGACGGCGCGGTGGAACGTGCTGGGCAACCAGACCGTGATCGCCGAAGCCGACCGTGACCCCGGCCCCGGCAAGAAGCTGTCGGACGACAACTGGAACGGCTATGCGGCGGCCCGGCAGCGCCTCTTCGACGGTGTGGTCGAGCGCGGCGTGCAGAACATGGTGGTGGTCACCGGCGACGCGCACTGCAGCATGGTCGCCGACCTGAAGCAGAACTTCGACGACCAGTCGTCGCGCACCGTCGGGGTCGAGTTCCTCGGCACCTCGATCACCTCCGGCGGCAACGGCTCGGACATGGACACGCGGGGCACCGAGTGGCTGGCCAGCAACCCGCACATGCGGTTCTACAACGGCCGGCGCGGGTACGTCCGCTGCCAGCTCCACCAGCAGCAGTGGCGCACCGAATACCGCGTCCTGCCGTACGTCACCGACCCCGGCGCTCCGGTGTCCACCCGGGCCAGCTTCGTGCTGGAGAACGGCCGGCCGGGAGTGCAGGTGGACGTCGCCTGACCGACTCCGACGCCGGGCCGACACCGGGCCGACACCCGGCGTCGGCCCGGCGGCCAGGCATGACGGACACGGCGTGCAGGTCGGCTTCGATCCCTTGGCGTCGCGGCAAACTGACGGTGATCCGACGGCGATACGACGGCGGCACCCCTATGCTTGGCGCGGATCCGGTCCGTCTTCTTTGGAGCTGCTCGTGCGACGTTCGCGATGCCTGTCCGGAATCGGGCTGACCCTGCTCACCACCGTCTTCGGCGCCGTGGTGGCCACGCCCGCCGAGGCCGCCACCAACGGCACTGCCACCGCGGAGGACAACCCCGGAGGCCCGAGCGTGGTGACGTTCACCGCCGGCATCGGGCGAGAGAACCAGGTCATCATCACCGGCAGCGGCGGCGGGGTGATCACGATCGACGACGCGTTCCCGATCACCCCCGGCATAGGCTGCCAGCAGGTCCCGGGCGATCTGACCCGGGTGAACTGCTACGTGCTCGACCTGGTGCCGAGGGTCAACGTCGCGACGTTGGGTTTCAACGACTCCATCACGAACAACTCGTACTCCCCGATGTCCGCCGACGGCGGCGCCGGGGACGACATCATCAACGGCGGGGGTAACAACGACCGTCTGATCGGCGGTGACGGCGCCGACAAGCTGTGGGGTCTCGGCGGCGACGACTGGGTGTCGGGCGATGCCGGAAACGACCGGGTGTCCGGCGGCGAGGGCAACGACACTCTCTTCGGCGGCGCCGGCGACGACCTCATGTACGGCAGCTACGGCGACGACACCCTCGATGCCGGCCTCGGCAACGACAAGCTGGACGGCGGCCCGAACGACACCGTGGCCGGTGACCTCTGCCTGGGTAAGACCACCGACGTGAAGACAGGCTGCGAACGCTGACTGCTTGATCGCTACGGTCCTCGCGGCGCCGGAACGGGCGGCGAACCGGTGCTCAGAAGGGGTAGGAGCTTCCGGTAGTTGTAACGGCGGAGACAGGGCCAACGCTGAGCCACATGGGATGGCCGCGATCCATGGCCAAGCCCCTCGCCGAGCGGGAGGACAGGCCCCACACCCCCCGATGGTCCCGTCCGGCTTCGCCATGTCTGACCCGTAACAGCGACCCCTGACGCTGCCGGAGGCCCCATGATCGTCGAATCGACCACCCGCACGCCGCCGCCCCGCTGGCCGGTCAACAACGTCCGGCCGGCACCTGCCGGCTGGAACCAGCCGACGCGTCCCCTACCAGAGGTACCGCAGCGGCCGCGTGACTGGTTGCCGTACGCCGCCCTGGGCGGCACGGCCGTGATGATCGGATGCATCGCCACGGTCGTGGTTGTCCTGGCCCGATAGCCGGCCCTGCCCCAGTCGTCACCGCAAGCGCCCCCACCTCTGGTGGGGGCGCTTGCGGTGAGGGCCGCGCCGCGGGATCGCGGGACCGGCGATGTCACCCCGCCTTGCGTACGC
>NZ_JBUEGB010000084.1:0-25458 GCF_054963695.1 Micromonospora sp. RTBAU3-60
TGCACCTGGTCGGATTGCCGGCAACGGACAACCCGCTCGGCCTGGACACTCCGACCGTGCTCGCCGTCAGCCCGCTGCTGCGCGAACTGATCGTCGCCTACACCCACGACGGGAGCGGAGACAGCCCCGAACGGGCCCGCCTGCGCGCCGTGCTGCTCGACCAACTCCGGGCCTCTCCCCAGCAACCGCTGCACGTGCCTGCCCCCACCGAGCCTATGCTGCGCACCGTGTGCGCCATCTTGCGGGCTGACCCGGGCGACAACCGTACGCTCGCGGAACTCGGCCATGAGGTAGGCGCCAGCGACCGCACCCTGTCCCGGATGTTCCGCCGCGACCTCGGCATGACCTTCCCCCAGTGGCGCACCCAGCTACGCCTACACCACGCACTGATACTGCTGGCCGACAAGACGCCGGTCACCGTCGTGGCCCACCGCTGCGGCTGGTCGTCGGCCAGCGCCTTCATCGACGTGTTCCGCCACACCTTCGGCCATACCCCGGGCACCCACCCGGCCGCCTAGCTCACGACCGAATCGGCTCGTGGCGGGCTTCCGTCATAGGTTGGCGGATTATCGAAAGCGAAGGGCGGGCTCGACGCCCACGATCAACACGTGCGACGAAACGTTCCGATCGCGCCGCTTTCGGCCCGGCTCACGGATGCTCCCGCCTTGCGCGATGGCAACTCTCGTCCCGTATGTCGTCACTGAGGGTGCCTCCAAGGTGCAGGCACATCGCAGGGGTTGCTGCGCGCTGTGGTCCGTGGCATGAACGACGCCCCACACCTGCCAGCGAAAGAACAGCAAACCTCCGGAGTCGATGAACTTCGGCCATGGCAACGGGGCGGCCACCTCTCGAACCTGCGCTCCGGCAGAGTGCCTGCTGCGGTCGCCTGCGGAAGGGCGTGACAACCGGTATGACCCTCTGGGAAGCGCTCGCCCTGCTCGGCGGCGGGCTGACGGCGGGAGCCGTCAACGCGATCGCCGGCGGCGGATCGCTGATCACCTTCCCGCTGCTCGTCGCCCTCGGGCTGCCGGGCGTGGCGGCCAACGTCAGCAACGCCCTGTCGGTCGCCCCCGGCTACGCCGCGAGCGCGGTCGGCAGTCGCCCCGACCTGGCGGGGCAGGGCCACCGGATCCTCACGATCCTTCCCACGATCGTCACGGGCGCACTGTGCGGCAGCGGCATCCTGCTGTTCACCCCGCGCGGGGTGTTCGACATCGTCGTGCCGTTCCTGCTGCTGGCCGCCGCGCTGATGATGGCCTTCCAGAACAAACTCCGGGACCTGGCCGGACACCCGGGCGACTACTCGCCACGCAAGAGAAGGGTGCTGCTGCACCTGTCGGTCTTCGTCTGCGGGGTCTACGGCGGCTACTTCAACGCCGCGATGGGCGTCCTGCTGATCGCTTTCCTGGCTTTGGTGCTCGACGAGCCGCTGCGCCGTATCAGTGCCGTGAAGAACGTCTTCTGCGCCGTCGTCGGCGCCACCACGATCCTCATCTACGGCATCTTCGGCCCGGTCAACTGGGCCGTCGTCGGCATCCTCGCGCCCGCCACCATCGTCGGCGGCTACCTCGGCGCCCGCATCGCCCGACGACTACCGTCGCAAGTCCTGCGCTGGATCATCGTCGCCTTCACCGCAGCCGTTGCGCTCATCCTGCTGCTCACCTGAACCAGGATCCACCCGGACGCCACGAGCTGTCCTCACGCCCTCGCCGACGAAGCGTTCCGGTAACGACGCGCCGGGCCGCCGCGGGGTAGCGGCGGCCCGGCTGGCCATCAGGCGCTGGGTGCAGTCACGACTACCGCAACCGGTACGCCTTGATGACCGTGTAGTCGACGGTGGCACCGTCCGCGTACGCAGCGCTGGCGCGCAGCGACACGTACCCCTGCTCCGGCTGGTGAAGCAGGGCCAGGAAGCCGTCCTTGCCGGTCTTCTGCAGGGACACTCGCTGCCAGGTCGCGCCCTCGTCGTACGACACTTCGACGTTGACCGTCTTCAGGTCGGAGGCGGCCGCACCGGGCTGGCGCTCGATGCTGAGCGGGACCGGGAACACGCGTCCGCCGGGCGCGCTGTTGTCGAGGTCCAGCTCCGGCCGGAACGCGACCGAAGCGAGGGGCAGGGCTGTCGGCTGTTCGCCGGGCGTCTCGGCGGAACGGAACGTCCACTTGCCGCTGATCGACGTGCTGTTGTCCATCGAACCGTTCGCGCCGCGGGTCACCGCGTACTCCAGCCGGTAGGTGCTTGCCGCGGCGGGAACGGAGCCGCTCGCGTCGTAGAAGTACGTGGGCATGCTGGCAAGCAACTGATCATCCTTGTAGAGCGCCATCCGGCCGGTGTCCAGCCACGAGTACCCGGTGTGCCCGGCCTGGTCACCGAACACCGGCACGTTGAGGGCCATGTAGTTGCCCTGCCGGGTGAAGTACACCCGGTCCCCGTTGAAGATGGGCGCGGACGGCCCCTTCTGCCAGTCCACCACGTACCGCCGGCCCGGCTTGTACGTCAGGTCACCCGTCCAGAACTGCGTCCCGTACGGTCCCTGCGGTTCCCATCTGTTCCGCCACATCACGCCGTCGGCCGAGTAGTAGATGGTGCGCTCGCCGGGGATGGTGAACGGGATGGGCGCGGAGATCGCGCTGCCGCCGTCCGCCGGGAAGCCCCAGTTGTGCATGTACCCGGTTCGGTCGACCGGGCCGACCGAGTGGAACCGGTTGACCACAGTGGCCAGCTCGTCCTGCCGGACGGTGTGCCGGAAGTCGGTGAACAGGTCGCCGCGCCGGAACCAGACGAGGTCGTACTCGTAGGGCGAGTTGGTGAAGGTGCCGTCGGCGTTCGGTTGTGCCCACACGGTACGCACCTCGCCGGTGAGCGTGCCCGCGTCCGCCGGCACCGGGCCACCCAGGTTCGCCGAGTAGAGCTTGGCGAAGGTGGTCCCGCTGACCCGTTCGTCCAGCACGTACCCGGACGGCAGCGTCCGGAAGAAGCCGAGGTGGGCGCTGCGGCTGGCGGCCCCCTCGCGCGGCACGGTGACCGAGGCCGAGGTGCCCTTGCGGGCGTCCAGCACCAGCTCGGCGTCGCTGCCGGAGGTGACCGGGTAGACCGGCTGGGTCAGCAGGGTCGAGCTGGCGCCGTCGGACTCGTCCGTGATGATCGTCGCCTGTACGGCGTACCGGCCGACCCGCAGCGAGGTCGTGACGGTGCCCGAGGCGTGGTACGGCACCTTGTAGGTGGCGAAGTCGACGCCCACGACGCTGAGCGAGTAGTTGCTGGCCGGCGCGCCGTTGCGGTCGATGAGCTTGATGCTGAGCTTGCGCGACTCGTGTTCCTTGGTGATGGCCACCGGCACCCGGGCGGACACCGTGCCGTCCGGGGAGCTGGCCACCACAGCGCCGCTGAACAGGCCGGTGGCGCTGGTCACTCGGGTGTTGGCGGTGAGGGTGGCGTCGGCGGTGCCGCCGGCCGGGATGGTCAGCTGGCTCGGGCTCACCGTGAACATGCCGGCCGGGGCCGTCGATCCGTCGGGTCCGGTCGCCGGTGCGGTCAGGTTCAGGGTCACCGCGGCCGGGCCGTCATTGCGGTAGGTCACGGTCCGGTTCACCGGCACGTCGTCGTCAGCCGGGTAGGCCTGGGTGCCGAGTGCGAGACTGGTCGGGCTGGGCAGCACCGCCTGCTGGATGGCGCGGCCCACATCCACCCGGCCGGCGCCCTGCTGGAACGCGTTCAGCGCGGGGTTCGGCTTGGCCGAGGCGATCAGCTGCGCCTTCAGCGCGCCGGCGGTCCAACCCGGGTGCTGCTCGGCCAGCAGCGCGGCGGCCCCGGCCACGTGTGGGGTGGCCATCGACGTGCCGTTCAGCTGGGTGTACCCGGGGGCGTACTCCGGATAGTCGCTGTCCTTGGACAGCGCCGCGACGATGCCGACGCCGGGCGCGGTGATCTCCGGCTTGATGGCACCGTCGGAGCGCGGCCCCCGGTTGGAGAAGGGCGCCAGGTTCTCCTGCTTGTCCACCGCGCCGACGGCGAGCGCGGCGTCGGCGGTGGCCGGCGAGGAGACGCCTCCGTCGCGGCCGTCGTTGCCGGCCGCGATGACGAACAACGCCCCGGTCTTCGCGGTCAGCGTGTTCACCGCCGCCTTCAGCGGGTCGTCGCCCTCGTCCGGCCCGCCGAGACTCATGTTGATGACCTTCGCGCGCGGCGCCGCCCACTCCATGCCGGCGAGAATCGCCGACTCGGCGCAGTTCCTGGTTTCGCAGACCTTGCCGATCAGCAGCGAGGCGCCGGGGGCGACACCGCGGTACTTGCCGTTGGCGCCCGCCCCGGTGCCCGCGATGGTGGCCGCCACATGGGTACCGTGTCCGACCGGGTCGCTGGCGTCGGCGGCAGTGGTGAAATTCTGCTTCTCCGCGATCCGGCCGACCAGGTCCGGGTGGGTGTCGTCAACCCCGGTGTCCAGGACAGCGACCGTCACCCCGGCGCCGTCGTACCCGGCCGACCACGCCTGCGGCGCGCCGATCTGCGGCACGCTCTGATCGAGGCTGACCGTGCGTTTGGCATCCAGCCAGAGCTTGCCGATCCCCGAGCCCTTGTCGGTGGCATCGGCCCAGAAGGTCGCGGCCCGCTGCTTGTTCACCCGTACCGCCGAGCCGCGCACGCTGGGCAGCGCCCGAGTCACCCGGGACGCGCCGTCCGCGCGCAGCCGCGCCCGGCCGGCGGTCCCGGCGGTGTACGCGACGATGGTCGGCACCTCGCTCACCTGCGCGTCGTCGTAGCCCGCCGCGACCAGCCCGGTGATGTCGAACAGCCGGCGGTCCACCTGCCCGGCTGACACCAGCCGCAGCGCGTCGTTCGGCACAACGTACTGGTGGCCGTCCTGGGTGAACTGACTGAAGCCGATGTCCTCGCGCCCGGTAGCCGGGGCAATCGCGACCCGCTTGTCGGCCAGGTACACGCGGTCGCCGGTGACCAGGGTGACCCAGTGCCCATCCTCGGGACGGGCGGAAACGCCCACCTTCCAGTCGGACGTGCTGGACGTCCCCGGCGCGGCGACCGCCGGCAGCGCCGAGACGGCCCCCGCGGCCAGCACCGCGGACATCATTGTCGCCAGCTTGTAGAACCGTTTCTCCCGCACGTGCGCCTCCTGCCGAACACTGCTGATCAGGCCCGGGTAACTGTCCCGACCGGCATGAACTACCGGGAAATCCCAACCGGCCATAGCATCGGGTTATGGACCTGGAGATCCGTCATCTGCGCATGGTGACTGCGATCGCCGAGGCCGGCAGCATCAGCCGGGCCGCTGCGGGTCTCGGGTACACCCAACCGGCGCTGACCGCGCAGTTGCAACGGATCGAACGCGCCCTCGGCGGCCCGCTGTTCGACCGCGGCCGCCGCGGCACCCAACCCACCACGCTCGGCAGCATCGTCCTGAACCACTCGACCAGCATCCTGACCCTGTACGACGACCTGCTCCGCGACGTACGCCAGCGCGGGCCCGGCGACACCGACCTCGAAGCGCTGAGACTCGGCTCGATACCCGGTCCGCTGACCGCGCTGCTGTTGACCGCCGCCCGGGCGCTGTTCCCCCGTGCCGACATCTCCCTGCACGTGGCCGACACCGAGGAGGAACTCCTCGACCTGCTAGCCGGCGGGCGCCTGGAATTCGGGCTGGGCCTGGACTATCCCGGGTACGAGCTGACGTTGCCGCCCGAGCTCGACGACGTGGTACTCGCGGTGGAGCCCATCTTCGTCCTGCTCTCCGCAGGGCACTCGTTGGCCGGGCAGGCGGAGGTGGCGCTCGCCGACCTCGCCGCCGAGCAATGGCTCGCCGGTGAGGGCAAGGACGTGCGGATGCGTAGCATGTTCCGGGCCGCCTGCCGGCGTGCCGGCTTCACCCCCCGCCGGGTGCAGCGGATGAACGCCGCCGTCATCTTCCCGCTCATCGGCCAGGGCCACGGGGTGGCGCTCACCCACGCGTTGACCCAGGCCCGCCCGGGCGTTCTGATCCGACCGCTGGCCGGTGACCCGATGTGGGTACGCCAACGGCTCATCTGGCCCTCCGGTGGGCCGCTCGCGCCGCATGCGCACCCGCTACGGGACGCGCTCACCGCGGCGTACTGGGCGGAAGCGGGGAAATCCCCGGTCTACCGGGACTGGCTCGACCACCGCACCGTGTGACCAGGCGATCGAGGGCGTCGATCGCCAGTTGCCTGAGGTAGCCCGGAAACTGCGGCGTGGAGGTGGACGGACCGTGGTTGGAGCGCACGGGCTCACCGGCAGGACACTGGGCGGCGACAATAGCTGCTGCTGCCATCGCCCGGGGCGTGTCACTGGCATCGAGGAGATCGCTCTGCCACTGTCCACGCGGCCAGTCTCACCTGCCCCGGCTCGGCCGCCGGCAGCGTCACCAACCGGTACGGCTCAGCGGGTCCGGTAGCGCGCGTAGATCAGTCCACTGTCGAAGGCACGCTCCTCGACCAGTTCGAGATCGAGGCGCACGCCGTCGGGGAAGAACCGCTTGCCGCCGCCGACCACGCTCGTGGTGATGAACAGGTGGTACTCGTCCACCAGGCCGGCCGCGATCGCCTGGGCCGCGAGGTTCGGGCCGTCGACGGTGAGGTCGCGATCAGCCTCGGCCTTGAGCTTGCGCACCGCGTCCGGGTCGAACGTCCGCTCGATCCTGGTCTTCGCGCTGGACACCGACTCCAGCGTCGTGGAGTACACGACCTTCTCCGCGGCCTGCCAGTCGCGGGCGTACTGCAGGATGTGCGGCGGCTGGTCGGGCTTGGTGTGCGCGGTCTCCCAATAGACCATCGTCTCGTATATCCGTCGGCCGTAGAGGTACGTGCCGACGGGGCGGAAGAGGTCGTTAATGAACGTATGCACCTCGGGATCTTCGGCCCCGGTGCCGAGGTCGCCCTCCGCCGCCTCGACGTAGCCGTCGAGCGAGGTGACCATCGAGTAGATGAGCTTTGCCATGCGTCTGCTTCCTACTTCTTGCTCGTAGTTGAGTGGTTCGGATGTTTCGCTCTCCGCCTCGCGGTGGTTGGGCTGGAGTCCTGGACCGGCAGTCTGGTCCGGTGGCGATCGGTCCGGTCCTGCAGGATCTGCTTCACCACAGGGTGTGGGGTGTGCAGGGCGATGTCGGGGTCGCCGGCTCTTTGCAGGATGTTGATCGCGGCGTTCACGTCTGCCTGCCACACCACCCCGCACCGGGTGCAGTGAAACCGGTCCCCAATACGTCGGCCGAAGTCGCCGCAGCGGTGACAGGTTTGTGAGGTGTAGGCGGCGTTGACGGGAACGAGCGCAGAACCTCTACGCTCCGACACGCTCTTCAGCGCCTCCGCGGTGACTCCCTTGGTCCACGCCGCGAGACGCCGATTGATGTTCTTCCCGAGCTTCTTTCGTCCGGTGAACCGTTTGGTGAGGTCTTCAGCGATCACCGTGCCCGCCTTGTCGACGACCTCGTGCACGGCGGTGAAGATCTCCGTACGCACCCGCGCCCGATGCCGGGCGGCCTGCCGGCCCCGCTTCACCATGCCAAGGTTGTTGACCTTGATCCGATGCGCTTTCGCGTGATCACCACGCATCGCAGCGGTGTTCGCGATCGAGCGCAGCTTCGCCCGACGTCGGTTGCGTTCCTTCAACCGATCCGACTCACGGGTGAGCAGGTCGCCGAGTTGTTCACCGTGGGGCTGGCCGTCGGAGTCGGTCAGGGCTTCGGTGTAGCCCTTGTCCACCCCGACCCTCGCCTCGCCGCACGGCCGCTGCGACGACCGCATCTGCGACGCGTCGATCTGGTAGTGCACCTCCACCCGGCCGCCACGCAGGATCAGCCGCAACGTCCCCGCCGGGACCACGGTCGTGGACAGCGGGATCTTGACCATCTTGCGGCGTTCCAGGCCGGGAACGGACAGCCACAACCGGCCCCGCCCATCAACGAGGGTGTTGTACTTGTCGGCGCGCACCACGATCTGATCGTGGGTGCGGTTGCGGCCACGCTTCCAATGCTTGCGCATCTGCCGGGCCAGGAACGGATCAGCGGCCCATTGGTCGGCCTTCAGCTCGGTGAACATTCGCTTGCGCTCGGCCGGATCGTTGGTGCGTCGGCTGATCGCCCGCCGGACCTGCGCTTTGGCCGCCTCCAGGTTCGCGGCGATGTCGGCCATGGCGTCGCGGACGGTTTCCTTCCACGCATTCGCCAACACGGCGAACTGCGCGTGCGTGCCGTCGGCCAGCCATCGGTCGCGCACCTGCCGGTCGGTCAGTCCGGACCCGACTCCGAGGATCGAGCCGTAGCGTTGCCACACCTCGCTGCGCACCCGGCCCAACCGGCGGGCCTGCTCCACCAGGGCGGCGTACTTGCCCGGATTCAGCCGGGCCGAGTAGGCGATCCGGGTGACCTTCACCGGTCACCCTCCATGATCAAGTCCGCCCTCTTCAACTCCTTCTCGTAGCGGCGCAGACCGTCCAGCCGGCACGAGAAGGAGTTGACGACCGTCAGGAGGTCCTCGACCAACTCCTGCCGTGGAGACAGTGTCTCCTGGTTGACGACGACGATCTCGCAGCCGCCGCGCCCAGCCAGATGCTCCACCAGGTCGAAGCCGAACCGGGCCAACCGGTCCTTGTGGGCCACCACCAGCGTGGCGACCTCACCCCGGTCGACCGCATCCAACAACGCCAGGAATTTCGGGCGGCGAAGGTTCATCCCGCCGCCGACCTCGCTGACCCACTCGTCCACCGCCAGACCGCGAACCAGGCAGCGAACTGTTGCATCGCTGCCACCTGCAAGGCCAATTCCGACTTCTGACTCGGCGACGAGACCCGGCAGTACACCACCACCTTCCGCCGGTCCGCGTCGAAACCCGGCTGCAGCACCCTGCGCACATCAGAATCGTCGAAATACCGCTGCCCCGACGGCAGACGACGGGCCGTGATCCGACCCTCCGCCTCCCACCGGCGCACTGTGCTCACCGAACGGCCCACCCGCTTGGCAAACTCACCAATCCGATACACGCTACCCACAACAGTCAACTATGGACAGCCCTAGAAAGGAAAGCAATCACTAGTCGCTGCTACTTCGGGTACGAGCCAGTCCAGCTCCACCGACCCGGCCAACACGAACCCCGCCCAGGTGAGCACCGCCTGCGAGGGGTCGCGCAGGATCGTCGCCCAAATTCCCGGCGCGAACACCCCTGCGGCTACCGCCACCGTCCAGGTTATGGGCAACCTGATCAGCCAGCGGAGCTCGCGGCGTTCAGGGCTGACCACCCCTCTATGCCGGAGCTCCGCTGCTTCGCATTCACGACACGCGTGGCAGCCTGCCGAACCACCTAACTGAACGGCGTTGCCTCTAGGCCGCCGGAATCACGCGGAACGCAGGCCTCGGCGTCAACCCGGATCCGGGGGGGCGCTGACAGCATCTGTCGATTTGCCCTGACGCCGTGGTGTTGCTAAACGCGCTGAGCGAGGCGCTGGGCTTGCCCGTGATGCATATCGCTTACCCACTCCCAGCCGGGCTTGGCCGATGGGCCGACCCGCGGGTCACTGGCAATATCGCCCTCAGGCAAAGCGAGCACGTACGCCCGATCCCGCTCGATCCGTGCGTGGACCTGATCGGCTTCGGCGACTGACCCGTGGCCGGGGATAACGACATCGACGTCGCCCGCCACGCTCTCCAGCAGTCGCAGCGCGGCGAGGTAGTCCTCGATCGGCTCTGCGGCGCCGTTCAAGTCGAGCATCGGAATCAAGACATCAGATAGCACGTCGCCGGCGACGAGAACCCTACGCTCCTCGATCAACAACGAGGCATGGCCAGGAGCATGCGCCTGATGCTCGATAATCCGGACTTCAGGACCATCCCAAGGAATCCGCGCCGTCCCGGCCGGCAGGCCGGTAATGTCGCCGAGCAGGTCCAGTGGCACCTGGTCGGCGACCTCCGGCGGGAGCATTCCGGCGACGCGGGCCTTCGCACCCGCATCCGACAACTTGGCCTGGACGGTAGCCGCGCAGCCCGCCGTGCCGTAACGAGGTGCCGCGCCAAGGCTTTCGTGCCACAGCAGGTGATCCCAATGAGGATGCGTCGAGAAACCCGCCACAACGCTCTGACCCAGATCCGAGAGGTCATTCGCGAGGCAGGTTATCTCGTCGCCCGTCACTCCGGGATCGATGAGCAACACGCCGGCCCGGCCTTGCACGACAACGGCGTTGCTCTCAAGGAACTCGCTCTCGTGGATCAGCACACCTTCCGCGACCTGCCTCAGCACGGTGTCCCCCTTCGCTTGTGATTTTGCTATCGCCCGTCGGCACGGTAGTACTAGTGGTGGTAGATTGCAAGCACTATGGGCGAAACGAATGGGCCGCGGTCGGAGTGCCCGATCAACGCCGCCATCGAGGTGTTCGGCGATCGCTGGAGCCTGCTCGTCCTCCGCGACATCGTCTTCGGAGATCGTCGCTATTTCCGGGAGCTGCAGGCCAACTCTATCGAGGGGATCGCCTCAAATATCCTCGCCGACCGACTCAAGCGACTCGTCGAGTCGGGGCTGCTCACCCGTGAGGACACGCGACCCGGCCAGCGGGCCCGCTACAGCCTGACCGAACCGGCGATCCAACTCGTACCCGTGTTCGCGCAGCTCGGCAGTTGGGGGCTCCGCCACCGTCCCACGAGCTCCGCGCTGCGCGTTCCCGCCGAGCTGCTCGAACAAGGCGGTCCCGCGTTCTGGCAAGAGTTCATGGACGAACTTCGCCACTCACACCTTGGCTCCGATACCCAACCGCGATCACCGAGCGTTCGCGAGCGCCTGAACGCGGCCTACCTCGCTGCTACCAACTCCACGTAGCTACCAGGCAGTCGACCATGTCCAAGGGCGCCGACGGACGCCGCCCGAGCTGCCCCGCCTGCCCGAACTCTTCGCCGGCTGCGGCGCGGCGGCCGCACCGGCGTGTCGCGCTGGCCGCGCCCGAGATCGGCGCACCCACTCCGCTCAGCTCGCCGCCGCAGCTCGTGTGGCAGGCCGAGGACCGCGGCTGGTCGCCGCTGATCCCGGGAGCCGCGGCGTTGCGCCGCGCGGTGGAAGGAGCGATATGTGCTACGGCTTCCTCCATGCCTGATCCGGCCGGTCGGCTATCGTGAGGATCAGGTCGATGAAGTCCGATCCCCAGCGATCGATCGTGCTCGCGTCGAGCGCGTCCGGCTCGTACTCGATGCAACACCGCAACTCGCCCGGCGGAACCACCAGGAAAGTCCAGACGAACCCGCCGCGGAGAAAGGACGTCGGCCGTTCTTCCGGCACGACCACCGGTTCGACGCTGGTCGCGAATCCGGTGTCGTCCTGAGCCAACGGTGAGTTGATGTAGTTGAATATCGGCATCAGGGCGCGCGGATCCGCAGCGCCACCCATCAGGCCGGGCGTCATCTCAACGATCGTCGGAAATGGAAGTGGATGCCGCCGGGCGTCCGCACCAGCTTTACGCGCAAGCAGCATGAGGTCCCGGAAGGTCTCGCAATCTCCGAATTCCAGGCGAAGGGGAACGGGATTGACGAAGAATCCGATCGTGTCGTAGAACTCCGGGCTCGGACGGCCACTGCTCGAGGTGAACAGGGTGATATCGGACCGACCGACGACTCTTTCCGCGAGCACCATGAACGCCGCCAGGAAAACGTGCCAGACACTGCACCGATTCTGGGCCGCGCTTGCCGAGACCTTCGCAAAACTGCCGGGATCGATGGTGAAGTTCCCGATCGCGCTCCGTGGCGTCATCGTGTCGGGACCATGCGGCCGGTCAGCCGGCATGGTGAACATCTCGGCGCCCGCCAGCTTGCCCGACCAGAAGCGGCGCGCGACCGCCGCCCTCTCGCTCTGCAGGAACTCCTGTTCCCAGACTGCGAACTCCCGGTACGGGGCCGGGGTCGGGAGCATGTGCGGTACCCCGGTCACCCTGGCCTTGTAGCAGGCCGCGATCTCGCGTCGGAGTACGTCGGTCGACCAGCCGTCACAGAAGAGGTGGTGCGTTTGGAGGGTGAGCACCGCGTCATGGTCGTCGAATCGATGGAGGGAGGCGCGCAACGACGGCTTGGCGGAGAACGACATCGTCTTTTCGCTCAGTTGGGTGAGCAGGTCGATGGCCAGTTCGTCGCGCGATTCCCCGGGTGTCACGGCGATGTCGCGCACGGTGAGCGGGACCGGCAGCGGCGGCAGCACCTCCTGGAATCCGATGTTGCCGTCCGTCTCGTCGTAATGAACTCGGGTACGCAGGGACTCCTGCCGTTCCACCACATCGTCGAGTGCGCCCTTGAGCGCATCGATGCGCAGTTCTCCCTTGATGCGGAGAGCCAGTGCGATGACATGCTTCGGTGCGCGCGCCAAACCACTCGGGTCCTGCTGCCGGGAACTCAGCGGATACTGGGTAGCGGATTCTACGAGGATCTCCGATTGGTCCATGGCAAGCCCCATGATCTGTAGATCGGCATCTCGGCTGCACCCGGATAAAACGCGCGTCGCTCTCGGGCTGTCGGTCCGGGCATTCCTCTGGCGACGGTACTCAAGGCGTCAGCTCCGGGCACCTTCGTACTTGCCCGCCGCTCGTTGAGCTCGCAGCACGCTCGGAGGTGCTTCGGGAACCCGGCCAGCCGGATCGTGGTGCGTATCCACCGTGTCCGTTCGGGGGCGATCGGTCGGGTGGATTCGAACGCTTCCCCGACATGACCCTATCCGTCGCAGAGACCAAACTCTCCGACAGCGCGGCATCCCGCGTCGTGGATCCGCACCAGGCGGGACGGTAGCCGGCAGCTCGCCGCTTGCCAGAACTGGCCCCGCGACAAGTAGCCGAATCACCTCCGGGTGACGGCGCCGATGGCTACCGCCGTCGGCGCCGGCGCCCGGGAGACGGCGCCGATGGCTACCCGCCATCGGCGCCGTCGCGTCTGTTGGCACATCGGGGCCGGCAGCCCCGTACCCCTAACGGCGCCGCACCGCGCAACCGGGTCAGGCATCCTCCGGCCGCCGGCCCACCTCAAGCTGAATACCGACGTCACGGGTACTCGCGATATCCATCGCCGCACTTTTGCGGGTGCCGCCGGCTCACTCCCTGGCAACGATCAGGGGACCGCTGAACCCACCAGGAAGGGTCCGACCATGAGCGAAGCGCACGGCAAGCCCGAGGAAGGTGCTGAGGTTCCCGCCGTTCCGGGAGAAGCCGACCATTCCGGCCTGCTGCCCCGCCCAGCCCACGACCGGAACGTGAGCCCGGTGACCGAGTCGGCAACGAGCCGAGCTGTCCTCGTCACCGGGGCAGCAAGCGGCATGGGATGGGCCATTGCGAAGCGATTCGCGGCGGCGGGCGACCGGGTGGCGATCCTCGACAAGGCGACGGCCGGCATCGCTGAGAAACTGAAGGAGGAGCTGGACGGCACTGGGCACGTCGTCGTCCAGGCCGACCTGGTCGACAGCGACGCCGTGCTGAAGGCGGTGGACTCGGCCGCCGAGCAGCTCGGCGGCCTGGATGTCCTGGTCAACAACGCCGGCGTCTTCACCTTGCACCCGATCACCGAGGTGAGCTACGAGGTCTGGCAGCAGCACTGGCAATCCACCTTGGGGCCCAACCTGATCGGCGCGGCCAACGTAACCTGGTGCGCGGTCAGGCACATGAAGGAGCGCGGCGGACGGATCATCAACGTCTCGTCGCGGGGCGCGTTCCGCGGCGAGCCCGAAGCGCCGGCCTACGGGGCCAGCAAGGCGGGCCTGAACTCCTTCGGCCAATCACTGGCGCTCGCGCTCGCGCCGCACGGGATCTCGGTCTCGACCGTGGCACCCGGATTCGTGAGGACCCCCATGGCCAAGCCGTACCTCGAGGCGCCGGGCGGCGACGCGATCAGGGCACAGAGCCCGTTCGGCCGAGTCGGCGAGCCGGACGAGATCGCCGCGGGCGTGTTCTATCTGGCCTCCGACAAGGCCGGGTGGGCCAGCGGTGCGGTACTCGACCTGAACGGCGCCTCCTACCTGCGGACCTGATGAGCGGCGGCCGTTGCGGCCTGGCTGTGCTGTCCAGGGAGGTGGGTCGAGGTTGTGTGACGACTCGGCCTGAGTGGTGGACGGGTGAAGGCCTCCGGTTGTGACGTGGAGCTGTCGGTGAACCGCTCGCACGACCAGGAGGCCTTCGTCCAATAGTCCGCGTCCTGACCACGGGGGCATGGGCAGGGCTGCATTGTCCGGCAACGCTCGCCTGGCTTCGCTCGCACGCGCCGACGTGGACGGTTACCTGCTGGGCGAGGATCGGGCACGGCCATAGCGCGGTGGTCCGGGCGGCCGATGTCGCCCGGACCGGCTCGATCCTCAGAATGTCCGCTGGTACGCGCGTGCGGCGTCCAACCGGGTATGTGCCATCGCGACCGCGGCGTCGGCGGGCAACAAACCGGGGCTGGCCGTGATCCGATCCAGCAGTTCGAGGGTGTTGGCCGTGATCCGCTCGGCGATCTCGGTGAACGCCTCTGCCCGGGTACGGCCTCGGTGCTCGGCGGCCGCACAGATCACGCCACCCGCGTTGACGATCACGTCGGGCACGCTGAGCACGCCGCGCCGGGCGAGGACGACCTCCGCCTCTGGTGTGACCGGCAGGTTCGCGCCTTGAAGAATCGTCCGCGCCCCAACGGCGTCGACGTTGCCCATGTGCACGGCGTCCCCTTGGGCGGCCGGGATCAGGATGTCGCACTCGACGGTGAGCAGTTGGTCGCGCTCCATCGTTTTCACGTCGTGGTACTCCGCGATCGGCCCGATCCGCTGGAACGCCACGAGCGCGTCGATGTCAAGGCCGTCCTGGTCGTAGACGGCGCCGGTGATGTCGGACACCGCGACGATGCGCGCGCCGAGGCGGGCCAGCTCGCGGGCGGCATATTGCCCGACGGCACCGAAGCCTTGGACGGCCACCCGGGCGCCGGCGAGCTCAAGGCGGTTGGCGACGTTGAGCGCCTCCGCGCACTTCGCCACGCCGTAGCCGGTGGCGCCGATCTCGTTGAGTGGGATGCCGCCCAGCGCGCTGGGCAGGCCGACCGATCGGCCGATCTCGTCGCGGATCCACGCCATCGCCGTCTCGTCGGTGCCCACGTCAGGCCCGGGGATGTAGTCCACGAGGTGGCGGATCGCGTGCGCGAAGGCGCGGATCACGGACTGCCGCGCGGCGGGGTCGAGCGGCGCGTCGATGTGGATGCCGGACTTTCCACCGCCGTGTGGCAGCCCAGCTACGGCGTTCTTGATCGTCATGGCGCGAGCGAGCCGGGCGACCTCGCCAACGGTGACTGTCGGGGTCATGCGCACGCCGCCGACGGCCGGGCCGAGCAAGAGGTTGTCGAGCACGACGATGCCCGTCGCGCCGGCCGGCAACTCGAAGAAGTGGACGGCCGTGGGGCCAAGATCGTCGGCCGGCCACGCTGAAGTCTTCTGCATCATGACCTCACCGTCGTCCCGGTGCGAACTGTCGCGCTCGTGCCGAGGGCGACGTGCCCGCGCCCGGCGGCGAATACCAGTATGACTTGAGCATGAATATGACCTCCAAAGCCGAAGGGCGACCGTCCTGTCGAGTCTCACCGGGCCATCAAGTCATGCTCAACGGTGAAATTGCCGTCCCCGTCACCGAAGAGGCCGCCCGGAAAAGGGCTCCCCCGTCGAACGGGACCGGTTGAGCACAAGGGGTACGGCCGCTTCCGGCCAGCGGTATTCGGCTCGAATTCGCAGTCCATCAAGGATTGCTGCGCCGGTCGTAGCGCGCTCGGCGCGGCGATATCAGTCAACGACATAGAGGGTGCGGGTGCTGCCGACGGCCTGGTGCCCGACACAGCTCATGCGTGTCGACGCGGAGGAGGCCACAGCGGAAAGCGCGCCTTTGACGTCTTCGAGTATTGGCTCCTGGCCAGGCGTCAGCCAACGCCGTCCTCAGGCTCGCGATGCCTGGCGGGGTTGTCTTCTCCCATGTTGCCGGCATCGGTCGCCTGATGACGCACGCATGGAGACGCCGCGGTGCGTGGCTCGCGCTCATGCTGGACACGACGTCATCGAGCGGAGGAAAGGCGACATGGCGGACCATGACGTGATCGACCAGCTGCGTGCGGAAACGAGCGGACCGATTCGCGTGGTGGCAGCGTCGACCCTCGCCGCCTTCGCGGCCATGGCGCAGAAGGCGCAGCACGACTTCGAATGTGCCGTCAACAACGGCCTCGTGGCGTACGGCGCGCCGACTCCGGTCGCCTTGCTTGTTTGGTGGCAGGCCGAGCGTGATGCCGCGATCGCCGCGACGTCCGCGGTCTCTGCGGGAACTGGCGAGAAGGCACATGCGGAGGCAATTGAAATCCTGGACATCGTGCGTCCGCCGCAAGCGAGCCAGCCGCAACGGCGGGGCTGGCCATGGTTCCGGGCAAACCTGAGGGGAACATCGGGCTATGAATCAAGGCAGCAATCTGAACGTTGCCGTCCTCGGAGCTGGGCTCATCGGGCTCGATCTCGTGACCAAGATCAAGCGTTCCAGATTCCTTGATTGCCAGTTGGTGGTCGCGCGCGACGAGCAGAACCGCGGCTTGCGGAGCGCGGCGGCAATGGGCTGCCGGACGGCCGGCGGCGGAGTCACCTCGTTGGCTGCTGACCCCGTGAACTTCGATGTCGTATTCGACGCCAGCAACGCGGCATCCCACGCCGCGCACTGGGAGTACCTGGAAACCCTTGGGGCGTTGGTCATCGACCTGACGCCGAGCAGGATCGGACACATGATCGCGCCCACCGTCAACGGGACTGACGCGCTCGTGCACCGCAACGTCAGTCTGATCAGCTGCGGCGGTCAGACGGCGATCCCGGTCCTGCATGCGCTCACGCAGCGGTACTCGCCCAGTTACATCGAAGTGGTGACCACCGCGGCCAGCATGAGCGTCGGCAGGGCCAGCCGGTTGAATCTCGACGAGTACGTCGAGACGACGCAGGCCGCGATACGTGCCTTCACCGGGGTGCCCGATGTCAAGGTCCTGCTCAACCTCAGCCCTGCCGAGCCGCCTCCCACATTCAGGGTGGCGATATCGCTGATCGGCGATGATTTCGACCCGGACGTGATCCGCAAGCACGTGACCGCGGTAGCGGAGGAGGTCCGGACGTTCGCTGCCGGGTTCGACATCACCGCGTGCAGCGTGGTCGACGGAAAGGCATTCATCGCGATCGAGGTGGAAGCCTCGGGCGACCTGATCCCGAGCCATGCGGGGAACCTCGACATCATCAACTCGGCCGCCATCTTCGTCGCCGAGCAGTACGCAGCGGCCCGCCTGGTCACCGAGGAAAGGACCGTGAGCTGACCATGAAACAGGGTATGCACGAAGACGCAGCGAAGACCCGGCCGGTGACCATTCACGACCCGACGCTGCGCGACGGTCAGCATGCGATTCGTCACCAGCTCGGTCGCGATCAGCTCCGGCGCTACGCCGCCGCGGCGGAGGCCGCTCGCGTCCCGGTGGTGGAGGTGGGCCACGGCAACGGCCTGGGGGCGTCCTCGCTCCAGGTAGGTAGGGCCGCGCTGACCGACGCCGAGATGCTCACGACGGTTCGGGAGCAGCTCTCGCACAGCAAGATGGGCGTGTTCATGCTGCCGGGATGGGCCACGACACGCGACCTGAAGGAAGCGATGAACCATGGCGTCGACGTGGTGCGGGTCGGTGCCCACTGCACCGAGGGCAACACCATGGAACGCTATCTGGGTTTCCTCCGGGACGCCGGGGTGGAGGCGCAGGGCGTGCTGGTGATGAGCCACATGGCCGCACCGGGACGGCTGGCTGAGGAGTGCCGTCGGCTCGTGGACTACGGCGCTTCGGCCGTGGGAATAATGGACTCCGCTGGGCACTACCTGCCCGAGGACGTCAGCGAGCGGGTTGCCGCCATGGCCGCCGCCGTCGACGTACCCATCATCTTCCACGGGCACAACAACCTCGGGCTGGCGGTGGCCAATTCCGTAGCCGCGGCGCGGGCCGGCGCCACGATCATCGACGCCTGCGCCAGAGGATTCGGCGCGGGCGCCGGCAATACCCAGCTCGAGGTCGTGGTGCCGGTGCTCGAGCGGAGCGGCTTCTCGACGGGCATCGACCTGTACGCGCTGCTGGACGCGGCGGACCTGGCCGGGCGGGAATTCGTGCCCACACCGCCGACCATCGACTCGGTGGGCATCGTGAGCGGGCTTTCGGGCGTGTTCTCCGGATTCAAGAACCCGGTGCTCGACGCCGCGAGGCGAGAGAACCTGGATCCGCGTGACATCTTCTTCGAGCTGGGCAGGCGCCAGGCGGTGGCCGGCCAGGAAGATCTGATAGCTGACGTTGCCGTGACCTTGAGCAGAAGCAAGGCCAGTAACGCGAGTTCGGCGTATTAACAGAGTCCGTCCTGCCGGGCACCGACCGGGCCGCTGCCCGCACCCTGCCGCGGACTCTGCACCAGGCGCTCACCGACGAGGAGGCGGACCGGTGGCCGCCGGGCTGATCGCCTGTCTCGGGGAGCGCACCCACCGGCGCGCCGCCTGACGTGCCTTCCCTCGACCCCTGGGAGTTGCCGTGCGCATCCTGATCCTGAACTGTCCGAGCAAGACACACCTGTACGCGCTGACGCCGCTCGCCTGGGCCCTGCGTACAGCCGGGCACGAGGTGCGGGTGGGCACCCAGCCGGACCCGGTCGGGCTGACCGCCGAGGACGTCGCGCACACCGGCCTGACCGCGGTGTCCCTCGGCCCTCCGATCGACGTCACCGGGATGGTGGCCGAGAAGGCCGCCGAGGCGGAAGCGGCCGCCGTCCCGGACGCGGCCGCCGTCCCCTACGAGAACGGGCGGAAGTCGGTGCAGGCCGACTACGTCGCCGGCGACCCGTACCTCGAGTTGGAGGCGCTGGCCAACTGGCACTTCACGACCTTCAACCCGGACCCGGTGATCGACGCCGCGGTGAGCTTCACCCGGGCCTGGAAGCCGGACCTGGTGCTCTGGGACGGCATGACGATGGCCTACGCCGGCCCGGCCGCCGCCCGGGCCTGCGGCGCCGCGCACGCCCGCCTGGTGATCTGCACCGACGCGCTGGTGCAGCTGCGGAACGCGGCGCGGGCGGCGGACCCGGAGCGCGACCCGATGCGGGCCGCCCTGGAGCCGATCCTCGCCCGGTACGGCCTGGACTTCACCGAGGACTCGGTGACCGGCCAGTGGTCGGTGAACGCGATGCCGCCCTGGACCTGGCAGCCGGACGGCATCGACTACCAGATGGTGCGGGCGGTGCCGTTCAACGGCCCGTCGATCGTCCCGGAGTGGCTGTACGCCGAGCCGGACCGCCGGCGCGTCTGCCTCACGCTCGGCCTGTCGTTTCGCGAGCTGAACGCGGGCGCGTCCCTGGGCGACATGCTGGACGCGGTCGCCGACCTGGACGCGGAGGTGGTCGTCACGCTCACCGCGGAGCAGCGCGCCGCCCTGCCGGCCCTGCCGGGCAACGTCCGCCCGGTCCCCTTCGTGCCGCTGACCGCGCTGCTGCCGACCTGCTCGGCGATCGTGCACCACGGCGGGTACGGCACGGTCGCCTCGGCCACCCATTACGGGGTGCCGCAGCTGCTGGTGCCGGGCAAGTTCGGCGGGGACAAGTTCTGGGGCCCGCTGGCGGTCGTCACCGCCTTGGAGGAGCGGGGCGCCGGCGTCTACGTCAGCGACCCCGGCCGGCTCACCGCCGACGTCCTGCACGGCCACCTGCGGCGGGTGCTGGACGACCCGTCGTACGCCCGCAACGCCGAGCGTCTGCGCGCGGAGACCGCGGCGGTCCCGTCGCCCAACGACGTCGTGCCGGAGATGGAGAAGCTGACCGCCCTCCACCGCGCCGGGTAGCGGGCACGCCAGCTCATCGTGGCCGGGGCCGTCGAGTTCGCCCCGACGCCCCGGCCCGACGACCGGCGACTGCTCGTCCCACCGTTCCAGAAGACGGCGTTCCGGCGGGCAACCGGCCGGCCGCTGATACCGGTGACGCAGACCAACCACAGCCGGTCGCGGCGCGGGGTGCGCGTCACCGCGACGCCGCCGGGCTGCGCCAAGTAGGTGTACTGCACGCGCGGCGCGGCCTTCGACATCGTGGTGGACATCCGGGTGAGCTTGGCGGCGTTCGGCCGGAACCTCGGGCTGCCGCTGCCCACCGGCATGCCGCTGATCCTCTCCTCGCGCGGCCAGGTGGCGCCCGCCCTCGCCGAGGCGGAGCGACAGGGCTGTCTGCCGCGGTACGAGGACTGCCAGGCGGTGAAATTCACCTGTGGCATTGAGGCGGCCGGCGGCGGGGTGTGCGCCCGCCGCCGGCCCGGCGTTCAGAGGTGGACCGGCAGTGCGAGGAGGCCGTTCATGATGAACGTGCCCTGCCCGGCCAGTTCCTTCGGCTCCACCGCAAGCCGCAGTCCCGGGAAGCGCGTGAACAGCGCCTCCACCGCGAGGCGCGTCTCCATCCGGGCCAGGGCCGGGCCGATGCACCGGTGCAGGCCGTGCCCGAACGCGACGTGCCGCTTGTCCGCGCGCTGGACGTCGAACTCCCCCGCGGCGGCGCCGTGCACCTCCGGGTCGCGGCCGGTCGCGGCGTAACCGACCAGCACCGGGTCACCCCGGGAAATGGTCACGCCGGCGATCGTGACGTCCTCCGTCGCGAACCGGAACGGCAGGTGCGCGACCGGCGCCTCGGTGCGCAGCGTCTCCTCCACCACGTCGTCCCAGTCCACCCGGCCGCCCGCTGCCAGGGCGCGCTGGCCGGGCCGGGTGAGCAGCGCCGCCACAGTGTTCGTGATGAGGTTCCTGGCCGGCTCGGCGCCGGTATTGAGCATCAGCTGCGCCAGGCCGACCAGCTCGGCATCGGACCCGTCGCCCGCGCCGGTCACCGGGCACCCGCCCGGCTGGGCCGCGATCATGTCGCTGATCAGGTCCTCCCCCGGCTCCCGGCGCTTCGCCGCGACCAAGGCCTCGATCTTGCCCCGCAGCCGGGCGAACTCCGCAGCCGCTTTCTGCGGGGTCGACTCGACGTACCCGGCGCGGTCCAGGATGCCGTCTGGGTCGCCGTCGGGCACGCCGAGCAGTTCGCCGATCACCCGCGACGCAACCCGGTGCGCGTACCGCTCCTTGAGGTCGACCGGCTCGCCCGGCCGCTCGGCCGCGTAGCGGACCAGGTCGTCCAGCGCGCCCGTCACGACCCGCTCGACGCGTGGCCGCAGCGCGGCGATGCGCTGCGGGCTGAACGCGCGGGTGACGAGCCGGCGCTGGCGGGCGTGCGGCTCACCGTCCGCGGTCGACATGTTGTCCATCCGGGCCCAGGCGATCAGCGGGAAGTCCGGGCCGAGGCTGCCGTCGACGTACGCCGGCCAGTGCCGCCGGGCGTTCTTGGCGAACCGCTCGTCTGACAGGACCTGCCGGGCGGCGTGGTAGCCGGTCACCGACCAGGCCGCGACCCCGCCGGGCAGCAGCACGCGGGTGACCGGCCCGCGGGCCCGGAGCTGGGCCGCCTCGCCGTGGATGTCGGTGCCGGCGGGATCGATGACGAACAAGGAATCGTTGTCCACATCTACCTCCTGTGAGGACGGATCGGTGCAGGTCACTCCCCATCGTGGCCAGTGATCACCGGCGCGGGCGTCTTCCACGGTGCGCTGCCGACCGGCGGGCGGCGGCGCGGCCCGACACGCAAATCAGGAGAATCACCGGGACATGGCTTCGTCGAGCCGGTGAGCCACGCCTGGTGGTCGAGCTGCGACGCCCGTACCCGGGACCGTCTGACCCGGGCCACGCGCGGATGGAGCCCGGGGTCGGCGGTCTTGGCTCCGCCGGCCCCGGGAGTCACGGTGCGCTCAGCGGCGCGTGCGCACGAGGGTGCCGGGGCTGCTCGGCCGGCCACGAATCGTGCTTCTCTGGGCCATCCCGTCAGACATCGTCATTGGCCACTTCCGCGGCTCGGCGCCATGGACCGGTGCGGGTCCGGCGGCCGCCAGCTCACGATCTGGTCAAGCACCAGCTTGGCCAGGTCCGGCGTCACGTCGTCGGGTCGTTCGGTGGGGGGCGGCGGTGTGATCCGGCACCGACCCGGGCCAGTCCGGGGCAGCACGAAGTCGGGCTCATCGGTCATCACCGTCACCGCGACGGCGTCGGGGGGCGCCATCGCGGGCTGGTCGTTGCGGCAGGCCAGCAAGAAGGCGAGCCAGGTCCGGTACGACACCAGCAGCTCCGAGAAGGCCAGGGGCGGCTTGTCGAGGCCATGCCGCTTCGCCAGCTCCGCCAGCCCGTTCCTCATAAGCTGCTCCATCCCCGCGACGCAGGACCACGGATCGCCATCCAGGTCAGGAGAAGGATGGCCGCCGGCGCCCAGCTTGGCCTGGAACTCCGCGAACCCCTCAGTGACGTGGTCCGTACCGGGCCAGGTTGGCTGCACCAGGATGGCGGTGACCTCCCGGGCGGCGCTCAGGCGGCTGGCGATGTGCAGGGACAGGCCCGCGGCGCTGCAGTGGCTCACGACGAACACCCGCTGGTCAGTTGCTGCGGAGGAGTCGCCGGAGCGGAAGCTGGCAACGGCCTCGTCCGCCAGTTCCGGCAGGGAGGCGTAGAGCCGGTCCCCGGACAGCGCGCCACGCGGATCCACCTGGTAGATCCGCTGATCGGTGGCCACGTCGCTGAGCAGTTGGCTGAGCCGGGGCGCTCCGTTGAGCGCCTGGAAGTCGGCGACCAGGACTGCCGCTCCGTCCCCGGAGCTGAGTTGGCTGCAAATTCGTCCGGTGCCGGCGACGGGGCGCATCGGTGTTTCCTTTCGTCAGGCGCTGCAGCTCATCAGCAGCAACGGGACTTCCGCGTCCCCTCGAAAATGAACGTGCTCGCGGGCTCGAGTTCGGCGGGCGGAACGGCCGCTCACGCTTCAGATGCCGCCGTCTATGGCCGCGACGGCGCGCTCCACCGCGATTCGCGTGTGGTACAGGTCGTCGGGTTCTTGAGGCATGTCGAAGACGAATGTGCGGGCGCCTCCCTTCAGGTACGTCGTCACTGCCTGTGCCACCTCGTCGTAGCTCCCCACCAGGTAGGGGCAGAACGTGTGGTGGTACCGGAAGGGAACCAGCCAGTACGCCCCTCCCTCCCCTTCATCGGCGATAGGCACGGAAGCGAGCTGAGGCTGCCAGGACGACACGGCGGCGGAGAGGAGCAATTTCATCCTCTCGGCCCCTGCCGGGTCGGCCGGGAACCGCTTGCGCGCGATCCGCCACGCCTCGGACGAGTCGTCACGGGCGATGATTCCGATGCTGATGCCGGCGCCGAACTTGTTCTTGCGAGCATCCGGACTCGCGAATTCGGCCGGCAGCAACGGGAAGGAGAGCTGGCTGATGCCCAGCGACTCTCCCGCCTGCAGGCTGGCTGCCGACGAGCCGGACACGTACGCCGTGGGCAGCAGGTCGGCGGGCACCGGGGTGGTGAGCCGGGCCCGCCGGAAGTTGTAGTACTGGCCCGCGTAACTGGTCAGGCCGCCATCGAGCAGCATTCTGACGATCGTCACGTACTCGATGAGCCGGTCGTATCGGGCGTCGTGCGACAGAACATCACCCTGGACGCGGAGATCACGGCTGAATCCGCCGCTGACGAAGTTGAGGTCGACTTGCCTGCCGTACAGGTGGGCCAGGGACGACACCGCCCGGGCCAGCGCGAACGGGCTCTTGTCCAGCGGCTGCACCGCGATGAGCGGCACGAAGGTGGCGGTGTTCGCGATGGTCGCCTGGGCCGACATCCAGGCGTCGATCGAGGTGTTGTCGCTGTACAGCAGGGCGCCGCGGTAGCCCGCGTCATCGGCCCACCTGGCGGTCTCCAGCAGCTTGCGCAGGTGGGAATCCTGGCCGTACCCAATGCTGGATCGACATGTCGAGTAGATGGTTACACCGCTGGCGGCCAGGTCCATCGTCCCTCCTCCGGGCGTCGTCTTGCGGATCAGGGCTGTCCGATCGCGGGCAGCGGCGCCTGACTGGCGATGCCGCTGACGGATGGATTGGCGAGGAAGTTCTGCAGACTGATCTTGATGCCGAGCTGGTCTTCCAACCGGGCGACGAGTACGGCGCCGAGCAGCGAATGCCCGCCCAGGTCGAAGAAGTTGTCGTCGACGCCGACCCGGTCCACCCCGAGCACCTGGGCGAACAACTCGCACAGGGCCTGCTCGGTCGGGGTCGACGGCTCCCGGGTCGGGCCTGCGGCGTAGTCCGGGGCCGGCAGCGCCCGCCGGTTCAGCTTCCCGTTCACCGACATCGGCAACTCATCGATGGCCACCACTGCGGACGGCACCATGTATCCGGGCAGGGCCCGGCCCACCGCGGCCCGCATCCCGGCCGCGTCCACCTCATCAGCCTTACCGGCCGCGGGCACCACGTACCCGACCAGGCGGCGGTCACCCGGGCGGTCCTCCCGCAGCACCACCACGGCTCGGGCCACCCCGGGCTGAGTGGCCAGCACGGCCTCGATCTCGCCCAGCTCGATCCGGAAGCCCCGAAGCTTGACCTGCTCGTCGACCCGGCCCAGGAACTCCAGCTCCCCGTCAGCCCGCCAGCGCACCAGGTCGCCGGTCCGGTACATCCGCTCACCGGACCCGAACGGGCAGGCCACGAACCGCTCCGCGGTCAGCCCGGGCCGGTTCAGGTATCCCCGCGCCAGGCACGGCCCGGCCAGGTACAGCTCCCCGGGCACCCCGGCCGGCACCACGCCCAGCCGCTCGTCGAGCACATAAGCTCGCACATTCCACATCGGCCCGCCGATCGGCGGAGTCTCCCCGCCGGACAACTGCCTGCTCATCGTCGTGCCCACGGTCGCCTCGGTCGGGCCGTATCCGTTGTACATCCGCCGGCCCGCCGACCACGCGGCGACCAGCTCGCCGGAGCTGGCCTCGCCACCGACGATGAGACACTCCAGGTCGGGCACCTTCTCGGGTGTCGCCCCGGCGAGGGCGCTGGGCGCCACCATCGCATGGGTGATGCGGAGCTCGTTGAACGCCTCGGCCAGGACCTCCCCGGCCAGCGGCCACTGCTCGGGAAGAACCAGCGCCGCCCCGGCGGTCAGCGACAACAGCAGCTCCACGAGTGACATGTCGAAGCTCAGCGAGAGCAACTGCGCCACCCGTGACCCCGGCCTGGACTGGAAGGTGTGCACCAGGAACGCCGCCAGACTCGGCAGACCCCGGTGGCTGACGACGACGCCCTTGGGCCGCCCCGTGGACCCGGACGTGTAGATCACGTACGCCGGATGGCCGGGCAGCAGCGGCGCGATCCGCTCCTGATCGGTGACCTCGCCGTCGGGCTGCCCCGCCACCGCTGCGGCCACCTGCGGGTCGTCGAGGATGACCCGCACGCCCGCGGCGGGAAGTTCGGCGCCGACCTGCCGGGTCGTGAGCATCGCGACCGGCGCGGCGTCGGTGAGCATGTACGCGATCCGGTCCGCCGGGTACCCGGGATCCACCGGCAGGTAA
>NZ_JBUEGB010000085.1:0-24757 GCF_054963695.1 Micromonospora sp. RTBAU3-60
AGTCCGCGCCTCCAACGCCCGGTTGTACACCAGACGCACACACCCGAACGTCCGGTTCAACTGTGCGGCCTGCTCAGGAGACGGGTAGAAGCGGTACTTGTAAGCCCGCTTCACCACCTCACCCACGCCTCACAATTTACCGTCCATGTACGACACTCATCCCAAGGGAAGGGGGCGGCGTTTCCTCCCGGCCCCGAACGGCCGGGTTTCCACGCCGCAAAATCCGATGACTGTGACCGCGCAGCCGAGCGGGCATGGCGCCTCCGATGATGTGGAAGGCCTGATCCTGCTGCTTACCGGCCTGCTGAACGAAGTGGAGGTACGCGCGGAGGAGCGCGTGGCGCGGGTGGGCGCGGGCGTGAAGTGGGGGCAGGTACTGGCGGCGGCCGGTCCGCTGGGTCTGACCGGCCTGTCCGGCAGCGCGCCGGGGGTCAGCGTGACCGGCTACACCCTGGGCGGTGGGGTTCGCTGGTTCAGCCGCAAGTACGGCTTCGCCTCCGACAGCGTGCGGGCCATCGACATCGTGGACGCCGATGGCGAGCCCGGCCGGGTGACCGCTGAGTCCGATCCCGAGCTTTTCTGGGCGCTGCGCGGCGGTGGCGGGGACTTCGCGGTGGTGACCGCCCTCGAACTCGAACTGTTCCCCGTTCCCACCATGTACGGCGGGCGCGTCATCTGGCCGGACCACCGGAGCAGAGAGGTATACGACGCGTTCCTGGAGATCACCGCCGAGGCGCCGCGTGAACTCAGTGTCTGGATCAACCGGCTCCAGCCACCCGGCGCATCACCGATGGTCACGCTGGATCTGGCCTACCTGGGTGAGGCGGCTCAGGGGGAGGACCTGCTGGCTCGCCTCGACAAGATCGAGGGCCCGATCTCCGACAGCCGCGGCGTCGTCCCGGTTGCCGACCTGGGTGGCATCACCGCCGAGCCCACCGACCCGGCCCCCACCATCACTCGTGCCGAGCTGCTCACCGGCCTGGACGCGGACGCGGTGGAGCTCCTGCTGGCCAAGCCGGTCGAACCACTCATCAGCATCCAGATCAGACACCTGGGCGGAGCGCTCTCCGAGCCGGGCGGCGGGACCGGTGCGAGCGGCGCGGTAGCTGAGCCGTACCTGCTGGGCCTGCTGGGTCTCGGCCTGCCGCACGTGGCCGATGCGACGCGCGCCAAGCAGGCCGAGGTCGTGGCCGATCTAGAGCCCTACATCAGCGGCCGCAAGCCGTACACCCTGCTGTCTCCTGGTGAGACGGCGGAGAAGTCCTTCTCCGGCAGCGCGCTCGCGCGGCTGCGGGAGATCAAGCGGGCCCGCGACCCGCACAACGTGTTCCGCGCCAACTACTCGGTGCTCGTCTAAGCTCGATCTTAACCCTCGCGTTGGTTGCGTGCTGCGATGGTCAGGTCACGTTTGATGGTTTTGCCGACGTCGTGGTGGGGTGCGGGCTGACGGTTGCGGGGAGCCGGGTGGCCGTCCGGGGCCGGGTGTTGCGGGTTTCGGTGCGCTGGCGGGCAGGGCGCCGGTGGGGCGGATGTTCCGGAACCCGCGGCGGACGCGGGTGGGGGTGAGCCGTCCGGGTGGTGCGGGTTTCTTCCAGGGGCGGCGGAGATCAGCGGCCAGGGGGCGGGCCAGGCGGAGTTGGGTGTGCGCGGCGATGATCAGCCAAGGGCGACAGAGCAGGCAGGCGGCGGTGGCGTGTCGCCGCTCAAGATAGGAGGAAGCCTCCTGTAGGACAGCAGTCGGCCAAGAACGATCGCCAAGCACGAGGAGCTTCGTTGCTGACCTATCCTGCGAGCATCCAGCTGTCCACGCGCAGCCTGACCCGCCTGACCGAGCTGATCCATGATCGCCGCCTCGCGCTTGGCGGTCGTTGGCGTCGGCTGCCCGCGCAGCAGCAGGCGCTGATGGCCTTGGCCCACCTGCATAACGGCGACACCCCGCCCACCTCGCGGCCGGCTTCGAGGTGTCGGTGGCCACCGTGTGCCGCTACCTGCGCGAGGCCGTCGACCTGCTCGCGCCCTGCGCCGACGATCTCGCTGCCGCGATGCGCCAGGCCGCACCGCTGGCGTATGCCATCCTCGACGGCACGCTGATTCCCATCGACCAGGTCTCCGACCCGAACTTCAGCGCTGATCATGAACGGCAGCCCGTCGTATTAGGGGCGTGGTGGCAGACACCCAGTTGTACGGTCGCCGGGTCGGGGTTGTTCCGGTGGGCGGTGGGCCGAGCGGCGGGTGTCGATGGCTGCGATGCCGGCCAGGACCACGGTGGCGGTGATCGCGGCTGTTAGTGGCGGCGCGGCGGTCAGTGGTATGGCTGCCAGTAGGAGGGTCAAGGCCCCTACCCAGCGGTGTGGGGACACTCGGGAGAAGACGGCCCATTCCAGAGCCCCCCGGCCGGTGAGGTAGCAGGCCGGCCCAGCAAGGATCATGATCAGCCACGTCGGGTAGCTGTGGTCGACGGGGTGGGTCTGGACGATTTCGTGGCCGATGGCGGTTGCCACGATGCCGAGGATCATCACGACGTGGGCGGACGCGGCGAAGCGACCCAGTCCGGCCGGGTCTTTCGCGGAGGCGACGGCGTCGCCGAGAAGTTGGCCGGCCTTGTGGAAGTAGATGCGCCATAGCAGGACGGTCGTGAGGAACGCCACCAGCAGGCCGATGCTTTGGTAGCCGCCGACACGGCCGAGCCCGCTGGCGTAGGTGACGCCGACAGCGAGGATCGTTTCGCCCAGGGCGATCAGCAGCAGTTGCTGGTACCGTTCCGCCAGATTGTGCGGCGCGATGGCCCATGCCGTCGCTCGCCCCCTACCTAGGCCTGGTACCGGCCATCCAAGCCGCGCGGAGCCGAGTTCAATTACGACCGCCGCGAGCCACCAGGCGGCCTGCGCCCCACCCGAGGTCAACGCCCCGCCGATCCAGAGGATCCCGGCAACCAGGAACCAGATCAAGGCCCGAATGTAAAGTCGGGCTAGCGCGTGCCGGCCCAGCGCGTAACCGAAGATCATCGCGCGACTGACCTGGGCGAGGACGTACGCCACCGCGAAGGTCATTCCCGCGCCAGCGAACGCGTGGGGCACCGTCGCTCCCATGACCAGCAGCGCGAACGCCGTCACCACGATCATCCACTGAGTGTGGGCGGTCCGCGGGTCGAACCGGGCGGTGATATACGCCGTGATCATCCACAACCACATCAGCGGCACGAACAGCAACAAGATGCGTCCAATCGCCGTCCACTGCGCCGCCAGGTTGCCGCCGCCCACCGATGGCGCCGCGAACGCCACCAACCGATTGAGCGCGAACACCATCACCAGGTCGACGAACAACTCCACGTAGGTCGCCTGCTGCACGCTCTCCTTGCCGCGCAGCAGCCCTACCGCGTGTCCACGTCCCCATCGCCGATCGGCCATCACCCGCCCATCCCAGCGGATCTGCACCCTACGCACCGCCGCTTCGAGAAAACCCCAACGCAACCGCGCCACCTGGAGCAACTACGCACAGGCCCGCTGGACGGCCTACAGACGATCACGCAGTGGCCGTGCCGCCCGCGGGGAGGTCGACCGTGAGATCTACCACCTGCTCCGCCAGCTCCGACCCCACGAACCGCTTGACAGAACATAGGGGCATCAGCGCCGCCTGCGCCGTTCCGGTGGCTGTGGCACGAGTCCGGCAGCCACCGGAGTCCGGCGGTCAGGGTGTGGCCAGCGCCTCGGTCGGTGACAGCCGCGACGCGCGGATGGCCGGGTACAGGCCGGCCAGGCCGCCGATGGCCAGGGTGGCGCCGACCCCGCCCAGTATCGCCCAGGAGGGTAGGACCGTCGCCCACTGCTGGTAGAGGGCGTAGCTGGCGGTGCCGGCAGCGCCCAGAAGCGCGCCGCCCGCCCCGCCGAGGGCGGACAGTAGCAGGGACTCGGCGAGGAACTGGGTGCGGATCTGTCCTCGGGTCGCGCCGAGCGAGCGGCGCAGCCCGATCTCGGCCCTCCGTTCGAGCACCGAGATCACCATGGTGTTGGCCACCCCGACGCCGCCGACGAGCAGCGCTACCGCGCCGAGACCGAGCAGCAGCCGGGTGAACGCCTCGCCCGCGGCCTGCTTGGCGGCCAGCGCGTCGGAGGGACGTGACACCTCGACCTCGTTGGGTGCCTCAGGGTTGGCGGTCGGGCCGAGCACGTCGCGGACCGCACCGACCTGGCGTTCCTCGGAGCGGGTGTAGATGGTGGTCGGGTGCCCGTTGAAGCGCAACTTGGCTTCGGCGACGGGCCAGCCGACGAGCGCCGCGGTGTCCAGGTCGGGGGCGAGCGGTGCCGGCTCGAGGATGCCGACGACGGTGAACCACTCGTCGCCGATGAGGACCTGGGTGTCGGGTCCGGCGTGGCCGATACCGAGCCGTTCAGCGGTCGCTGCGCCGAGCACGGTCGCCGGGTAGGTGCTTGTCGCCGTGTTGAGCCAGGTCCCGTTGCGGATCCGTGCTCCGACGGTGTCGAGCAGGTTGAGGCGGGCGGCGTACCCGGCGATGCCGTTGGTCTGCGCCTCGGGAATCTTGTCGGTCCGGTACACCTTAACGTCGTCGAGGCGCCCCACGGCGGACAGTTGCCGCACCGGGTCGATCCGGCCGACCATTGCCTCAGCCGTCTCGGGCAGGGTCGCCTGCTCACCTACCAGCGTCCTCCCGCGAGACACGGCCAGCAGATTGGTGCCCAGCGCGTCGAGGGTACGGTCGAGTTCCGCGCGCGACGACGACGAGATGCCGACCACGGCGACCATCGACGCGATACCGATGGCGATACCGAGCGCGGACAGGAACGCCCGTAGCGGTCTGGTACGCAGTCCGACGAGGCCGACCTTGACCAGGTCGCCGGGCCACAGCCGAGCCGGACGCAGCGGATGTGCCATCACCGTACCGCCGGACCCGAGTCGGCGATGATCCTGCCGTCGCGCATGCGTACCTGACGGGGCAGACCATCGGCGATTTCCCGGTCGTGGGTGATGATCACGACGGTGGTACCCGCAGCGTGCAGCTCGCGCAGCAGCTGCATCACCCCGGCACCGGAAGCCGAGTCCAGGGCGCCCGTGGGCTCGTCGGCCAGCAGCAGCGGCGGGTCGCCGGCCACCGCCCGCGCGATGGCCACCCGCTGGCGCTCACCGCCGGACAGCTCGTGCGGCCGGTGATCTGCCCGGTGGGCGAGACCGACCCGAGCCAGGGCGGCGGCGGCCCGGCGCCGCCGTTCCCTGGCACGCAGCCCGCAGTAGAGCAGCCCGTCGGCGACGTTGTCCAGCGCGGGGACACCGGCGGCGAGGTGGAACTGTTGGAAGACGAAGCCGATCCGGCTCGCGCGCAGCGCGGACAGCTCGGCGTCGCGCAGCCGGGCGACGTCGTAATTGTCGATGCGCACCTGCCCGGTGGTGGGCCGGTCGAGGGTGCCGAGCAGGTTGAGCATGGTGGACTTGCCGGAGCCGGACGGACCGACGATGCCGACGAGTTCGCCGGCGCCGATGTGCAGGGAGACATCGGTGAGCGCGGCCACCCCGCCGGCGTACACCTTGCTCGCCATTGTCAAAGAGATCATTTCGGCGTCCCCACCGTGGTGCCCTCGGCGATGCCGTCACCGGAGATCTCCACTGAGCCGTCGGAGAACAGGCCGGTGCGGACCGGGACGTAGCGGGAGGTGTCTTTTTGGACAACCTCCACGCCGAAGCCGCCCTCACGTAGGGCGAGCAGGGCGGCGACCGGCACGGTGAGCACGTTTTTCCGCTCGGCCGCGGTGAACGTCACGTCGACCGAGGCCAGCATGTAGGCGTCGGCGGCCTTCTGGTTGTCGAGCGTGACGACCACCTCGACCTTGGTCTTCGGGTCGTCGCCCTGTCCCTCGCCGGGCTGGATCACCGTGGTCACCTCAGAGATGTGCCCACCGACCGAGCTGTTGTCCGGCAGCGTGACCGTCACCGCCGCACCTTTCTTCGCCATCCGCTGGTCGGCGGTGTCGAGCTGGACCGTGACGGCCTTCGCCGTTTCGGTGTAGGTGAGGATCCGCTGACCGGGTGCCACGGGGTCGCCCTGCGCGGCCTGGCGGCCGGCTATGCGGATCGCGGCGGGCGCGAACACCACGCGGCCGAGTTCGACCACACCGGTCTCGTCCAGGCCCTGGTCCTCCTGCCACCGTTTGACCGCCGTCGCCGTCGACTCGGTGAACTCCTCGTCAACGGTGAATCCGGAGTAGCCCAGCGCACGCAGGTTCTGCTCGAGCTGCTTGACGTCTGGGCCCTCGACGCCGGCCGCGAGGTTCCGGTACGCGGGCGTGTGCCCGTACATCAGGGTCACCGGCTTGTTGTTGAGCTTGTACAAGGGCTGGTTGCGGGTGATCCGCGCGCTGGTGTCGGGCAGGTATGTGAGGGTGCCGGGCAGCCGGCTGGTGGCGGTGCTCGTGGTGCCGTAGCCGAGCTCGCCGTCGGCTGTGTGCGCATCCTTCAGCGTTCGCCGGGTCACCTGGGTGGTGTCGGGCGGCAGCGTGTTAGCCGCCGCGTCGCCCGATGATCGGCCGCCAGCGATGCCGAGCCAGGTGACCACCGCCGCGCCGGCCACGAGCGCGGCCACGGCGGCGACGGCAGCTCCCCGCCGGCCCCGGCGTCGAGGCAGGCGCTCCACCGCCGGTGCCTCGACCGCGGTAGCGGCCATCACCGGCTTCCCGCGAGGATGCTCTGGCACTGCTGCTGGGCCTTGGCGAAGTCCGGATCCTCGGCGATCTTCCCGTCGATCCGGACACCCATCTGTCCGGGCTCGGGATCGGGGAACTGCTCCACGCCGTTGTCGCGCATGCACGTGGCGAACTTGCGATTGTTCTCGTCCATCTGCGCGTTGCCACCGGACGCGTCCGCCATCGGGTTGTACTGCCGGCACGCCTCCATCGCCTTGTTGACGGTCTCCTCGCTCGTGCCACCGCCGATTCGGACCTGCGGGCCCTTGCCCGGCTCGGGATCGGCCATGTCGATGCCGTTCTCGCGCATGCACTGCGCGAACTTCACACCCATCTCTTCCCGGCTCAGACTCGCCGCGGCGCTGGGTTGGGCCTTCGTGCCGTCCCCAGCCGAGGCCACCGTGCCGCCGCCGTCCTCCGCACCGCATCCGGCCAGGGCCACGGCCAGCACCAGCGGCAGTACCGCAAGCGCGCCACCGGTCAGGTTCACCTTCACGTTCGTCTCCTTGGATCGAGGCCAGCACCAGCGCCGGCCCGGTCGAGAGAAATCCAACGCGACGGCCCGTTTCCCTGCCGTTTGCTGCTTGAGCGCCCGGTCGGCAACGCCGAGGAAACACCAGATGGGGGACCATGCACCGTGGTGCACCGGGACAGGGAAGGAACCAGAGAACATGCGCGTGCTGGTGGTGGAGGACGAGCCGATGCTCGCCGACGCGATCGCCGAGTGGCTGCGCGGGGACGCGCACGCGGTGGACGTCACATACAACGGGGACGCCGCCCTGGAACGGTTGTTCGTCAATGACTACGACGTGGTCGTGCTCGACCGCGACCTGCCGGTCGTGCATGGTGACGACGTGTGCCGGGAAATCGTCGGGTCCGGGTCACTCACGCGGGTGCTGATGCTGACCGCAGCTGCCGAGGTCACCGATCGTGTCGCCGGGCTGTCCCTCGGCGCGGATGACTATCTCGTCAAGCCCTTCGCGTTTCCCGAGCTCGCCGCCCGCGTGCGGTCGCTGGGGCGGCGCAGCCGGCCGGCCGCGCCGCCGGTGCTGCGCCGTGCTGGGATTACCCTCGACCCGGCATTGCACAAGGTGTTCCGCGACGGCGCATACATCCCGCTGTCGAAGAAGGAGTTCGGGGTCCTGGCCGAACTGCTGCGCGCCGACGGCGCCCCGCTCTCGGCCGAGTTCCTGCTCGAGAAGGTCTGGGACGAGCATGCCGACCCGTTCAGCCCGGCTGTCCGGCTCACCATCCTCAAGCTGCGACGCAAGCTGGGCGACCCGCCGGTCATCGAGACCGTCACCTCGGTGGGGTACCGGATCTCATGACCGCCCGGAAGCTTCTGCCGTCCCGGATCACCCTGCGGGCCCGGCTCACCCTCATCTACGGCGGCCTGTTCCTCGTCGCCGGTGTCGTGCTCCTCGGCACCACGTACGCGCTCTTCAACCAGCAGCTGGGTAGACCCAATCTGCAACTGATGACCGTCAAGGCCACGCCGAGCCCGGCCGCCTCACCGGCCCCCGATGTCGTTGCCCCGCTGCCCGAGACCGATGCCATGCGATGGATGCAAGACCAGCAGCGGCAACTGCGCGAAGCGGCCGCCACGTCGCTGCTTACCCAGGGCAGCATCGCGCTCGGTCTGGTCGGGGCCGCGGCGGCGGCGTTCGGCTGGCTGGTCGCTGGCCGGGTGCTTGCCCCGCTCCATCAGGTCACCGAGACCGCGCGGCGGATAGCGGCCGCCCCGGCCGCCGGCGGTGGGCTGCACGAGCGCATCGCGCTGCGCGGCCCGGACGATGAGGTGAAGGAGCTCGCCGGCAGCTTCAACACGATGCTGGAGCGGCTCGACCGCTCCTTCGATGGGCAGCGACGGTTCGTCGCCAACGCCTCGCACGAGCTGCGCACGCCGCTGACGGTTGGTCGCGCCCTCGTCGAGCTCGCCATGAACCGCCGGACCGTTTCGGAGGACACCAGGCAGTTGGGGGAGAGCCTGTTGCAGATCAACGCCCGCCACGAACAGCTCATCACCGGCCTGCTCCTGCTGGCCACCTCGGATAAGGAACTCACCGAACGCCGCCCGGTGGACCTGGCGGACGTCGCCGCGTACGTGGTGGCCCAGGCCGGTTCGCTGGCGAGCCGGGCGGGCATCACTCTGCACGAGAAGCTCGACGAGGCATCTACCACGGGCGACGCGCTGCTGCTCGAGCGGATCGTGAACAACCTCGTCGAGAACGGCATCCGGTACAACACCCAGCCCGATGGCTGGGTCCGGGTCGTCACCCGCACCCGCGACGACGGTCACGTCGAGGTGGAGGTGAGCAACACCGGACCCGTCGTGCCACCGTACGAGGTGCCAGCGCTGTTCGAACCGTTCCGCCGCCTAGGGGATCACCGCCAGATCACGGCCAAGGGGGCCGGGCTCGGCCTGTCCATCGTCCGGTCGGTGGCGGCCACCCACGGTGGGTGGGCCACCGCGACCGCCCGGGAAGACGGCGGCCTCGTCGTCACGGTCACGCTCCCGGCGGGGCCGGATGACGACGGCCTTCGCCGATGAGTACGTGCACCGCCTGCCGCAGCCGCACGGCTCCAGGCGGGGGCCGATCACCACCGGCGGTGTCTGTCACCGCCGGGTGATGTAGAAGTGCATGTCGGTGTAGTCGAAGGTAATGGCGAACGGCTTGAAGAACTTGTGAGTGAAGTTCGCGATGATGTCGAACCCGAACAGGGCGGACTGGCCGGGGCCCGGGAAGCCCGGCCAGGTGGTTGTCACCGCCATTCCGCTTACCTCATGTCCGACCGCTTTCCCGAGGCTGATCCGGTCCGGGGTGATGGGATAGATGGTGCTTCCGTTGAACTCCTGCGGATGGGCGTAGTCCACCTCGATACCCGCCCGCTCGGCTATCTCCACGGTCGTGTCGACGCCAGAGAGCGTGCCGCCCGTGTCCAGGGTGACGATCCGCGGCCCGTAGTCACCTAGGCTGCCCAGCGTGCATGGGTAGTGATCACCCGCCAACCACAGCGGCAACCTGTCAAGCCCCGGGTGCCCAACCTGCGCCCGGAGATCGCGCAGCTGGGTTGCGGTCTTGCGCCACAGCACCAACGCGCGATTGGCGTAGTCCATCGTGGAAAGCGCATGGTAGAGCAACGTGGTGCCGATAACGCCCGCCGCTTGCGAGCCGTCGGGAAGGGGCGGCCGCTGGGCGTCGATCCACTGCACCGGGATGTTGCGGAACTCGATATCCCCGAGCCGGAACGAGTCCATCACGCCCAGGTAGATGGTGACCGGTCCGTTGCTGGCCACCCCAGAGGTGGTGGCCACCGCCCGAAGTCCCGCCTCCTCCGCCACCTCCTGGGACAGGTCGAGCGTCGCATAGGTGTCAAGATAGAACCGCTTGGGACTTCCGCCGTTGACGGAAGCTTGGACGTGCGGCAGGGGGTCGACACCCAGGAACGGAACGCGGGTGCGCTGTGCGCCGCGCACCTGCCACGGCGCGTCGGGCAGATGGGCGTACAACTCGGCAAACGCCTCGTCACGTGGCCGGCCCGTGCTCCGCAACAGCGGGATGGCGCGGGCATGCTGATCCTGGCGGACGAAACACTCCGCGAGCCGCTGCCGTGCGGCAATATCGTCGGGAGCCGAGCTGACAGCCTGGGACAGGTACGTCTCGGCATCGGCGAACCGGTTGGACAGGAGTGCGATGTACCCGCGCTGCGCCAGCGCATGCGCATTTCCCGGATCCTTCCGCAGCAGTCGCGCGTAGCCCCGATCCGCCTCGTCGAACAGGCCCGCCCTGAAGAGTTCGTCGGGGTCGGCACCCGACGACGGCGGGGTCGAAACCGGCGCGGCGGAGGCGCCGTCCCAGCCGCCCAGCATGGGAAGAACCGCGACGGCGCCGGCGGTCAGGCCCGCCCGACGCAGAAACGCGCGCCGGCCGACGTTTCCGGGATTACTCCCGTTCACCATGTCAATACTCCTTACGTTGGCGCTGGGTGGTGCCCTAATGGCTCCGGTCGGTCGAGGGAGATACAACCCGGTCGCCTGTTTCCCCGGCGTTTCGTGCCCGGCCGACGCATGCTCATCGTCGGCGAGCAACATCTCCGTCGCGCCCTCGATCAGTACGTCTGCCACTACAATCGACGACGACCGCATCGAGCACTGCACTTGCAGACGCCACATGCCGACCGAGCCTGCCCTTGCCGAAAAGCTCATCCACCTGGTCGGAGGACTCCCAGACGCTACGGGCCTCGGCCCTCGGAGGTCGCCGCGATGGTCGAGGGCGCCATCCGGCACGGCACCACGATGACCGTGGAGGGCAACTACGTCGACTCCCACGGCAGTTCGAGATCGGATTCGGCATCACCCGGCTGCTGAACATCGATCTGCTGCCGCGCATCAAGAGGATCAACAAGGTCCGGCTGTACCGGCCCCGCGGGTGCCGAAAACCCCGTCTTCCTTCCCCGGTCATGGGCCGATGAGCGGACACGTTGAGTGCTGGTGTTGATGCTCCGCCGTCCACGACCGCGCCCCGACGGAGCGTCTCGAGCCGGTAGGGTCGTTGCGTGACGACGAGCGCCGGTTCCGGGGCTGGCCCTCTGCCAGAGCAGCGGCGGTGGACATGGGAGCTTCCGGTCGGCCCGCGTTGGCTGCTTCTCGGCGACGTCGGTTTTGAGGACTCCTACGAGGACGGCATACCGCTGGCACTGTGTGCGGAGATCGAAGGACTGTTCGTCGACCTGCCGCCCCGGCCGCGGGAGCGGTTCACGCTCGTCGGCTGCGCTCCGGACGGCGCGCTTGCCGACCTGCTCGACCGACTGCCCGCCGAGGCACTCGGCACCGAACGGGCCTGGCGCCAGTGGGGTTGGCTCGCCGCTCGCTGCCGGACCGATCCTCCTACAGGAGGCCAGCCGCTGCCAGTTCGCGTTGTTCCTTCGCCGCTGTACGTCAGGCGGTGGGGGTGAGGTCGGCGAGGAGGTCCTCCACCCGGGTGCGGATCTCGTCGCGGATGCGACGGACCATGGCGAGGTCCTGGCCGGCGGGGTCGTCGAGCTTCCAGTCCTCGTACCGCTTGCCGGGGAAGGCCGGGCAGACGTCGCCGCAGCCCATTGTGATGATGACGTCGGAGGCTTCGGCGGTGGCGTAGTCGAGGATCTTCGGCTTGTTGGCGGTGATGTCGATGCCGACCTCGCGCATGGCCTCCACCGCCACTGGGTTGATCTGGTCGGCGGGTTCAGAGCCGGCGGAGCGGACCTCGACGGCGTTGCCGGCGAGGTGGCGCAGCCAGCCGGCGGCCATTTGGGACCGGCCGGCGTTGTGCACGCAGACGAACAGGACGCTGGGCTTGGACATCAGATGCCTTCCGTGGAGGACAGGTCGTAGGGCCGGTTCACTGGCGCCTCGGGGTGGGGTGCAGGCAGGGACCGGTCGGGGTCGCTGTTGCGGTCGAGCAGCCGATAGCGGCCGGCGGGACGCGGCGGGTTGAGCAGTTTGCGGTAACCCTTGTCCGCTTCACAGTGTTCAGGGCCGGGGACCGTCATCGGCGGCGGTCCAATGCCGGGTCACGCTCGTCGGCGGGGACGACGACCTGGTCGGCGGCTTGCCCGGCGTCGGGGTAGAGCGCGGCGAGCAGGCCGACGCCGATGGCTAGTCCGACCACCTGGGCGACGACGAAGCCGGGCACGGAGGTGGGTGCGATGCCGGCGAAGGTGTCGGTGAAAGCCCGGCCGATCGTCACGGCGGGGTTGGCGAACGAGGTCGACGAGGTGAACCAGTAGGCCGCGCCGATGTAGGCGCCGACTGCGGCGGGGGCGACCGGGGCGCGGCCGGAGCGGGCGAGGGCGAAGATCAGCAGGATCAGGCCAGTGGTGGCGACGACCTCACCGAGCCAGAGATGCCCGGCGGCTCGGTCCTTGCTCGACCAGGCCACGGCGGGCAGATCGAACATCAGGTTCGCCAGGATCGATCCACCGATTGCGCCGGCGATCTGGGCGGCGACGTAGCCGCCGAGCTCCCTGGCGGTGAGACCGGTGCCGGCGCGGCGGCCGAGGAACCAGTCGGCGGCCGAGACAACGGGGTTGAAGTGGGCGCCGGAGACCGGGCCGAAGATCAGGATCAGCGCGCCGAGCGCGAGCGCGGTGGCGATCGAGTTCTCCAGCAGCTGGAGTCCGACAGCGCCGGGGGAGAGGGTGGTGGCCATGATCCCGGAGCCGACCACGGCGGTGACCAGCAGGGCCGTGCCGGTGAACTCGGCCAGTAGGCGCCGCCGGAGTGCGATGGTCATCAGTCTGTTCTCTCCCATGAACTGGCTGCCCCTCGTCGAGGCATGACGGTTATCGAGTGGTGGGGACGACGGCGGGGGCGAGCCGGTCGACCCGGTCGGCGAGGTCGACGTAGGCGGCCTCGAAGGCCTCGTCGGTATCCACCCGGACCGGGTCGGGGATGGACCAGTGCAGGCGTGGACGCGCAGGCCCGGTCAGTTCCTCGTGGGCGTTGTCGCACACGGCGATGACCAGGTCGTCACCGCGGACAACGTCGGTGACGTGGGCCGTGCCGGTCGGGTCGAGATCCAGACGGTGGCGGTGGGCCACCGCGATCGCGCGGGGATGGACCCGGGCCGCCGGCTTCGTGCCGGCCGAGGCGGCGGCGCCGTTGGTGCGGCGCTTCCACAGCGCGGCGGCCAGCTGCGAGCGGGCCGAGTTGTGGGTGCAGACGAAGACGACCCGGCCGATCCCGGCCAGTCGAGGGGTGGCGAGAGCGGCGAGGGCTTCCGGGAGCAGCCGGAGGTAGGTGCGGCGGCGGTCACCCTCGGAGCGGCCCTTCGTGACGAGACCGGCGTCGGTGAGGACCTTGACGTGGTGGGCGACCAGGTTCGTCGGCATGTTGAGGGCGTGGGCGATCTCCCCGGGGGAGGCGTCGCCGAGGGTGAGCGCGTCCACGATCGCCAGGCGTGCGGGGTCGCCGAGAGCGGCGTGGATCCGTGCACGCCGCGTCAGGGAGGCAAGCTCAGTGCTCATTGAGTCAACTATCGCTGAGTGATTCGCCGTTCGTCAAATGGGAGGGCCGGCGACGGCCTGTTGATGTGTGGCGGGGCTCAGCCGGCGGGTGGGTTCGACGGTCAGGAGCGCGCAGAGGTGGGCATTGCGGCGGCGTGGCGAATTGTGACCAGGCTGAAGGCGATCCGAGTGAGGCTGGCGGCGAGAGCGAAGAGGGCGACGGGCTGCGCCGGAATCTCGGACCGAACGTAGATCGCGATCACCGCGAGATCCCCGGCGAGCGTAAGGGCGGCGATGGTGATGGTCGCGGCGAGCGCGTGTTGGGGGCTTGCTTCGGGTAGCCACCGCATGAGGCGACCGGTGGTGGCGAAGGCTCCGGCTGCGGTGGCGATCGCGATGATGATCAGGGGGATGACGGGGATCGCGGCCAGCAGGGCGATGAGGCCGGTTCGCCAGGGGTGGGGCTGCAGGAGCAGCAGCCACCAGATGCCCACGAGAGGTCCGGTGGCGATGTACCAGGCGATGGTGCGCCGGGCGTAGGCGGTGGCGAGTTCACCGGCGAAGGCCTGTGCGACCGCTTGTGGGGTGCCGAACTGGGCGATCGCGGCGGCGACCGCCTCACCGTGGGGTAGGCCGGCGGCGGTGCGGTCGGTGATGGCGTGGTGGAGTCCGTCGCCCAGTTCGGCGAGGATCTGTTCCCGGCGCCGGCGTGGTCCGCGCAGTCGTGTGGCGAGGTCGCCCAGGTAGGCGTCGAGACGAGCGTCGCCGGCTCGGGTGGTCAGGCGGTCGTTGGCCATGCCCGCCTGCCCAGAACTGCGGTGACGGCGGTGGAGAACTTGTCCCAGACTGCCCGCTGCTCACCGAGCGCAGCATGCCCGGCCTGTGTGAGGTGGTAGGCGCGGCGGCGGCGGCCGCCGACGGTATGCCAGTCGCTGGCGATCAGGCCTGCGCGTTCGAGGCGGTGCAGCGCCGGGTAGACGGTGCCGGTCGGCAGGTCCAGTGCCCCGCCGCTGCTGGTTCGCAGGGCTTCGATGACGGCGTAGCCGTGCTGTGGTCCGGGTTCCAGGACCGCGAGCAGTAGCGCGTCGAGATGGCCTTTGAGCAGTTCCGGTCGCATTGGCAACACCTGCGGCTCCTCGTTCTTGCTGGTGGCGGCCCAGCGGTTCTACTGTAGCGTCACAATACTTTGCGACGCTACATATGGCGGTGGGGGATGGACTCCAACCTGACGGTCCTAGACCTGGCGGAGGCGAGCGCGGTCGACCGGGCGGTGGTCGGTGGGAAGGCGGCGGTGCTGGCGGACCTGTCGAAGGCCGGGTTCCCGGTGCCGCCCGGGATCGTGGTCACCGCCGCAGCACTCGACGACCCGCAGCTGGACGAACGACTCGCGGTTGTCGCCGAGGGCTTGGGCGGGGACCGGTTCGCGGTGCGTTCGTCGGGTGCGGCCGAGGATCTGCCGGATGCCTCGTACGCGGGCCTGTACGAGACGTACCTGAACGTGTCGGCCGATGGGTTGGGTGAGGCGGTGCGGCGATGCTTCGCCGCGGCGGCCAGCGAGCGGGTCACCGCCTACCACCAGCGCCACGGCGGCGCGTCGGCGGCGATGGCGGTGCTGGTGCAGGTGATGGTGGACCCGGTGGCGGCCGGGGTGGCGTTCACCGCGCATCCGGTGACCGGCGACCGCGATCAGACGGTGGTGGCCGCCGTTGCGGGGTTGGGTGAGCCGTTGGTGTCGGGTGAGACGACCGGCGAAGAGTGGACGGTCACCGCGAGCCGCACCGTGATGACCCGGTCCGGCGCCGGCGGTGGACGGGTCCTCGCCGACGTCCAGGCCGACGCGGTCGCGGAGCTGTCGCGTCGGATCGCCGACCGGTACGACGGCCGCCCGCAGGACGTGGAGTGGGCCATCGACCGGGCGGGCCGGCTGTGGCTGCTGCAGGCCCGGCCGATGACAGCCGTGCCGGAGCCGGTGTCGTGGACGGCGCCGGGGCCGGGGTTGTGGATGCGCAACTTCCGGCTTGGGGAATGGCTTCCGGAGGCGGTCACTCCGCTGTTCGCCAGCTGGCTGCTGCCGGTGCTCGAGGACGGGTATCTCGATGGGATGTACGGCAGCGTCGGAGTGCGGGTGCCGTTCCGGTACGCGCTGGTCAACGGCTGGTACTACAACGCCACACCGATCCCATCCCCGAAACTCCTCGCTGGTGTGCTGTGGCAGGGCCGCACGCGGGCGGTGAAGATCCTGTTCAACGCACTGATCCGGGTCAGCCAAGACCCGGATGCCGCCGACCGCGCCGTCCTGTCCGAACTGGGGCGGACCTGGCGTGAACAACAACTGCCCGGCTATCGACGCCTCGTGGCCGCCGCAGAGGCGGAGGTCGACAGGGCATCGCCTCAGCGACTGGCCGAGCTCGTCGACGCGCTCGGGCGAGAAGCCGGGATCTACCTCTGGTATCTGGCGATTGTCGGTGGGTCGGCGTGGAAGATGGAAGCCTGCCTGACTCGCTTCGTCCGCCGGCATCTCATCGACGTGCTACCCGACGACGAGGGCGGGGCGCAGGTGCTGCTGCGCGCGCTCCCGGGCGCCCAGCCGGTGCCCGGCGCGCACGCCGTACAGAGCGTCGACTGGTATCACCCGGTGGCCGGAGAACTCGCCACCGGCCAACCATCCCGAGCCGGGGACCGCTACCGCTCGCTCGCCGAACAGCGGATGGTTGCCGAACAACGCTGCCGGGCGGCGCTGGCCGACCGCCCGCGGCTGCTGGCTGACTTCGACGGGCTGCTGCAGGTCAACCAGCGCTACGCCGTTATCCGCGAGGAGCAGGCGCGCGAGTTCACCCTCGCTTGGCCGGTCCTGCGAGCCTGCACCACCCGCCTCGGGCGGCACCTGGCCGATCTGGGGGCGATCGAGCAGCCCGACGACATCTACTTCTGCACCTGGCATGAAGTGAACAGCGGGATCGAAGGCGACCCCGGACAGCTGAGCGCCAGGGTTGCCGAGCGGCGCGCCCTCTGGCAGCGCCAACGCCGCCTGACCGCGCCGTTGACCCTCGGCCGTCCCGCGCGACTGATCGGCGACGTCATCGAACGCGCGGTGCAACAGGCCCGCGGCACCACGGAGATCGCCGAGGGCGCCATCGTCGGGCATCCCGCCTCGGCCGGCCGGGCCACCGGCAAAGTCGCCATCGTGCACGGACCCGAGGACTTCGACGGCTTCGCCGAAGGCCAGGTGCTCGTTGCGAAGGCCACGGCTCCGGCGTGGACACCGTTGTTCTCGCGGGCCGCCGCAGTGGTCACCGACGGCGGCACCCTAGCCGCACACGCCTCCCTGGTGGCCCGCGAGTACGGCATCCCCGCCGTTGTTGGCACCGGCGACGCCACCCAACGACTGCGCCCCGGCCAGCTCATCACCGTCGACGGAACCGCGGGCACCATCACTGTTCATGCCTAGCCTGTCGTGCCTGCACCTGCGATACGTGGCTGGGGAAATCGCGCAGCTTCCGGGCCGCAGGCCGCGAGGCCGCGCGGGAGCCGGTTGGCGACCTGCTCAGCAGCAGGTTGCCAGGTAGGACTGCAGTTCGGCGAGGGCGGCGAGCGCGCCGTCGCGATCCGCGCGGTAGTACACGGTCTTCCCGTCACGGCGGGAGGTGACCACCCGTCCGCGTCGCAGGAGGGTCAACTGCTGCGACGCCGTGGCCTGGCTGATGCCCGTCCGCTCGGCCACCTCCCCGACGGACAGCTCGGCGCCCTGTGCGAACAGCATCATGATCCGCTGCCTGGTGGGGCTGCCCAGGGCCTTCAGGAACTCCTGCGTCTGCGGCGCCAGGCCCTCGGGGACTCCGGCGGCGCGCGGGGGCGAGGCTGCCCCTGTGGGCTGTCCGGCTGTGGCGTCGCTCATGGCCCTACCTTCCCCCACCATCATCATATTGTCATTCAACAAAACGACGATATGATCGAGCCATGACATCCGAGCCAGTGATCATCATCGGCGGCGGCCAGTCAGGCCTGGCCGCCGCCCGCGCCGCCCTGACCGCGGGCCTGCGGCCCGTCGTCCTGCAGGCGGGCAGCGAGCCCGTTGGCTCCTGGCCCGACTACTACGACAGCCTCACCCTCTTCTCGCCCGCCCGCTACAGCGCACTGCCCGGCATGCCCTTCGACGGCGACCCGGACCGCTACCCCCGCCGCGACGAGGTCCCGGCGTACCTGCGCCGGTACGCGCAGACCGTGGACGTCGAGATTCGCACCGGTACTCGGGTCGTCGCCGTCGACGCACGCCCCGGCGGGGGATACCTCGCCCGCACCGACACCGGGGACGAGTTGGCTGCGGTGGGCGTCGCCGCCGCCAGCGGATCCTTCGGCAACCCGTACCTGCCGACGCTGCCCGGCCAGGACGACTACGCCGGCGACCTCCGGCACGTCGCCCACTACCGCCGGCCGGAGGTGTATGCAGGCAAGCGGGTCATCGTCGTGGGTGCCGGCAACTCCGCCGTCCAGGTCGCCTACGAGATCGCGGCCCACGCCCGGGTCACGCTCGCCACCCGGGAACCCGTGCGCTTCCTGCCCCAACGCCTCGGCGGGCGGGACCTCCACCACTGGCTGCGGGTCACCGGCGCGGACCGCCTGCCACGCCGCGTCCTCACCCGACTTGTCCGACACGCCACCGTGCTCGACACCGGCCTCTACCGCGACGCCCTCGCCTCCGGGCTGCTCTCCCGGCGGGACATGTTCACCGCCTTCACCCCTGAGGGCGTCATCTGGGCTGACGGCACGCCCGAGCCGGTCGACGCGGTCATCTTCGCCACCGGCTACCGACCGGACCTCGCCTACCTCAAGCCCCTGGGCGCCCTCGACCATGGCGCGCCCCGGCAGGTGGGCGGGATCTCCACCACCCATCCGGGGCTGGTCTATCTCGGGTTGGAGTTCCAGCGATCCTTCGCCTCGAACACCCTGCGCGGAGTCGGCCGCGACGCCGCGCACGTCATGACCGCCCTCGCTGCTCACGTGTCCGGACGGCCTCACCAAGGCCGCCAGCGGAGAGCGGACCCCGCCTCGCGCACGGGATCCGGCGCTCAGCGCTGATCGCGATCTGCGATCTGCGATGGGCGCTGGGAAGTCCGGGGCGGCCCGGCGGCTTACGCCTGCGACGAGGGGGTCGGCTCGACCGACAGCAGGGCGGCGAGCTGGCGCAGGATCCCCGGGCGGGCCCGGTAGTAGACCCACGTGCCCCGCCGTTCGGCATCCACCAGGCCGGCTTCGCGCAGCGTCTTGAGATGGTGCGAGATCGTCGGCCCGGTCAGGTCGAACGCCGGCGTCAGGTCGCACACGCACGCCTCCCCGCCCTCGGCGGAGGCGATCATCGACATCAACTGCAGCCGCACCGGATCGCCGAGGGCCTTGAACGCGGGAGCGAGCACGGCAGCCGTCTCGGCCGGGACCCGACGCTGCGCCAGCGGGGGGCAGCACGGCGCATCGGCGTTGAGATCGATGACGGCGACGGGTGCCTCTTGCTTTGACATGCCTCTAGGTTGACATCTCTCTAATCAACGTGCAACTCTCTGATTCGACGGGCGTCAAGACAGGCGTCCGGAGGAAAGAGGTCTCACGATGTTCGGTTTCACCCGCCGCCCTCGCACACCGCTGCCGGGTGTCCGGTTCTGCGACTCCTGCGCCCAGGTGTCCACCGCCGCCCAGCGTGCCGAGCGCCGCCTCGACCGTGCCCGCACCACCGTCTACACGCTGACCAGCCCCCGCTGAGGAGAGGATCCAAGATGAGCCAGAACACCGCCGCCGGCGGCTTCTCCGGCGACCCCGTCGCTGCGCTGCAGGTCATCGGCTCCGGCGCCTGCTGCGGCAGCCCCGCCCAAGCTGTCGGCGGGATCCTCCCGCCCGCTGGCGAGAGCGCCAGCTCCGGCGCAGACACGTGCTGCGGCACGCGGCAGGCCGCCCAGGCGGCTGACTCGTGCTGCGGCACCGAGGCCAAGGCCGACGCCATCGCCACCGGGCAGGGCTGCTGCTCATGACCGCACCCACCGACCTCGCTGACCTGCTCAACGAGGTCAGCGCCGACCGGATGACCGCCACCATCGACACCCTCGCCTCCGCCCCCATGGGAGGGCGGCGCGTCGGTTCGACTGGCGGGGCGGCGGCCCGCGCCTGGCTCGTCGACCAGCTCACCGCCCTCGGTGCCGACGTCCGCACCGAGGAGTTCCCGGTCCGCGCCGTGCCGCAGGTGTATGCGGCGCCGACGGTCACCTGGGGCGACCGGAGCGGCAGCGAGGAGTTGGTGTTCGGGCGGCAGGTCGCGATCCACCCGGCCTCCGCCGACACGTCCGACATCCGTCGCGGCACCCTCGGCGTCGCCGGCAAGGACGACCCGGCGGGGCGGTGGCTGGTCGTGCCGGCCGAGACGAGCTTGTTCGACGCCTACCGCGACACCCGCGGCGCCGCCGGGCTGCTGGTCCGCCGCCCGGTCGACGCCGAAGGCTGGCAGTTCACCATGCTCGCCGGCCCGGATCCCGGGCCGCTGCCGGTGTTGACCCTGGACCCGGACACCCACCACGGCGTCCTCGCCGCCGCAGTTGCAGGCGACGGCTGGCTGGACGGGGCGACGCCGCTGCGGCGTGACGACGTCACCGGCACGAACATCCACGCCCAGCTCGGGCAGCCTGCGCCTGGTGGCGTCGACCTGCTGTTGACGGCGCACTACGACGGGGTCGGCGATCACCCCGGGCTCCGTCTGCCCGGCGCCTCGGACAATGCCACCGGCGTCGCTGTGGTCCTTGAAGCCGCCCGCATTCTCACCGCCGCGCTGCCCGCCGGGGTGGGACTGTCCGTCGCCCTGCTCGACGGGAAGGAGGTGGGCGCGCTCGGCTCCGCCCACCACGTCACCCAGATCCGCGCCGAAGGGGCCGCGCCGCTCGTCATCAACGTCGACGGCGCCGGCCGCCTCGACGGCGCGGCCGCGGTGGAGGCCGGCGGCCCCGCCCACCGCCTCCTGGCCTTGCTCGACCAGGCCGGCCGGCACACCGGCGTCCCCCTCGCGGCGGGACCAGTGGCGTCGGACAACCGCCGCTACGGCGGTGCCGGTTTCGCCGCGGTAGGTATCGGTGCCGGGATGGGCGGTTACCACAGCCCCGCCGACACCCCCGACAAGGTCGACCCCGCCACCCTGGCCGCGATCGCCCGCCTCGTAGTCGCGACCGCCCACCTCACCTGGGCGACACCTGCTAGGCTTTCATCGTCAATCGGCGATAAACGATAGAGGGAGTGGTGGTGGGCGACCTGCTCGACCGGGCGACCGCGCAGACCTACGCCTCGTGGTTCCGGGCCCTCGCGGACCCGACCAGGGTGCAGATCGTCGAGTACCTCGCCCGGCACGCCCGGCCGATGAGCGTGGGGGAGATCGTCGCCGCCGTCGGCCTGGCCCAGTCCACCGTCTCCCAACACCTGAAGATCCTGACCGAGGTGCGCTTCGTGCTCGTCGAGCCGGTCGGCACCGCCCGTCACTACCGCATCAACGACGCCTGCGTCGGCTGTTTCCCCTCCGCTGCCGACGTCGTCATGGGCCGGCCGGCCCCGAGCCCGAAGGGAGCCTGCTGATGGCCGACCTCACCGTCCGTCCGATGACCTCGGACGACGCCGATCGTGTCCTCGCCATCTACCAGGCTGGCCTCGACGGGGGCAACGCCAGCTTCGAGACGACCGCACCGACCTGGACGGCATTCGACGAGGCCAAGCTGCCTGACCACCGCCTCGTGGCCGTCGACGCGGACGACATCGTGGTCGGGTGGGTGGCGGTGTCGCCGACGTCGAGCCGGGCGGTCTACGCCGGCGTGGTCGAGCACTCGGTCTACGTCGACCCCGCCGCACAGGGCCGAGGGGTGGCCCGGCTGCTGCTGGACGCGCTGATCGCCTCCACCGAGGTCGCCGGCATCTGGACCATCCAGTCCGGCGTCTTCCCGGAGAACACCGCCAGTCTCACCCTGCACCAGCGGGCCGGGTTCCGGGTCATCGGCACCCGCGAGCGGGTCGGCCAACACCACGGGCGGTGGCGCGACGTCGTGCTGCTCGAGCGCCGCAGCCCCGTCATCTGAGCCCTTCGGCTCCGCCCGTCGGAGCACAACTGCACCTTCTTGATTCGATAGTTACCAACACAGAGGAGCTTCGATGAGTGTGCTGAACGAGCTGCCCGTCGTGGTGATCGGCGCGGGCCCGGTGGGTCTGGCCGCCGCCGCCCACCTGCACGAGCGTGGCCTGCCCTTCCTTATTCTGGAGGCCGGTGACACCGCCGGCGCGGCGGTAAGCCAGTGGGGGCACGTGCGGGTGTTCTCCCCGTGGCGGTACAACGTCGACCCAGCCGCGCGCCGGCTGCTCGACGACGCCGGCTGGGTCGCCCCGGCCGAGGACGCGCTGCCCACCGGCGCGGACCTCGCCGCGGACTATCTCCAGCCTCTCGCGGAGCTGCCGCAGCTCAAGCCGCACATGCGCTACGGGACCCGGGTGGAGGCGATCAGCCGCCTCGGCCTGGACCGGCTGCGCACCGCCGGCCGCGAGCAGGCCCCGTTCCTGATCCGCCTCGCCGACGGCGACGAGCTGCTGGCCCGCGCGGTCATCGACGCCTCCGGCACCTGGGGCACCCCCAACGTCCTCGGCGCCTCCGGCCTGCCCGCCCGGGGCGAGAAGAACGTCGCCGCGTACCTGGAGCACGCCCTGCCGGACGTGCTCGGCGCGGACCGGGACCGCTTCGCCAGCCGGCACACCCTCGTCGTCGGCGCCGGCCACTCCGCCGCGAACACCCTGCTCTCCCTGGCCGAGCTGGCCGCCGCGGAGCCGGGCACCGAGGTGACCTGGGCGATCCGCTCCGCGTCCCCGGCCCGCACCTACGGCGGCGGCGACGCCGACGCCCTGCCCGCCCGCGGCGCACTCGGCTCCCGGCTACGCGAACACGTGGAAACCGGCCGGATCCGCCTGCTCACCGGCTTCTCCGTCCACGCCCTCACCCCGACCGACGGCCGCGTCGCCGTGGTCGTCCGGCACGCCGACGGCGGTGAAGAGTCGATCGTCGTGGACCGGATCGTCGCCGCCACCGGCTTCCGCCCCGACCACTCCATCGCCGCGGAGCTGCGCCTCGACCTCGACCCGGTCATGGGCGCCACCCGCGCCCTCGCACCGCTGATCGACCCGAACGAGCACTCCTGCGGCACCGTCCCCCCGCACGGCGTCGACGAACTCGCACACCCCGAGGCCGGCTACTACGCCGTCGGCATGAAGAGCTACGGCCGCGCGCCGACGTTCCTCATGGCCACCGGCTACGAACAGGTCCGCTCCGTCGTCGCCGCCCTCGCCGGCGACTGGGACGCCGCCCGCGACGTCCAGCTCGACCTGCCCGAAACCGGCGTCTGCAACAGCAACCCCGCCGACTCCACCGGCACCGACAGCTGCTGCGGACCGGCCCCGGCCACGGAGGCGGCCGGCAAGGGCCTGGCCACCGGCATCTCCGGCGGCCTGCTGTCCGCGCCGCTGAACCTCATCAGCCTCGACGCCGCACCCGCCGGCGGCCAGACTGGCGGCTGCTGCAGCAGCTGATGACCACCAACCTCACCACCACGGTGCCCGCCGGCCAACAGGTCGGCGGGCACCACGCCCACGGCCGGCGCATCGTCGCCGCCCTCGCCATCACCACCACCATCGGCTACGGCACCCTCTACTACGCCTACGCCGTTCTGCTCCGCCCGATCGCAGCCACGCTCGGCGTTTCCGCCACCGCTGTCACCGGCGCACTCACCGCCTCGGTCCTCGCCGGTGCTCTCATGGCCATCCCCGTCGGCCGGTGGCTCGACCACCACGGCGGACGCGCCCTGATGACCACCGGCTCCATCGCCGCCACTGTCCTGCTGGCCGCCTGGTCCCAAGTCCAGACCGTCTGGCAGCTCTACGCCGTCATGATCGGCATCGGCATCACCGGCGCGATGGTCCTCTACGAACCAGCCTTCGCCGTGATCGTCACCTGGTTCACCCCCGAGCGGCGCGCCACCGCGCTGCTCGCCGTGACCATCGTCGCCGGGTTCGCCAGCACCATCTTCATGCCGCTCACCGGCTTCCTCGACGCACACCTCGGCTGGCGCGGCACCCTGCTCGTCCTCGCCGCCATCTACGGCGTGGTGACCGTGCCCCTGCACGCCCTCACCATCCGCAACCCTCCGGCCCCGCCGGCCGCGCTTTCCTCGGCGCCTGACCGGCACGACAACACGCAGCGGGCATCTGTCGCTCGCGCCGCCATGCGTGATGCCAGGTTCTGGATCCTCGCGGGCGCCTTCACGGCCCACGGCGCGGCCACCAGCACGATGACGGTCCACATCGTCGGCTACCTCGCGAGCCGCGGCCACCCGGCCACTTTCGCCGCGGCCATCGCCGGCCTGCTTGGTGTCCTGTCCGTCACCGGACGCCTTGTGCTGACCGCCGCCCGCCGGCGGCTGGCCGTGACCACCATCGTCGCGGCTGTCTTCCTCACGCAGGCCCTCGCGGTCCTCGCCATGCCCGCGCTCGCCGGGACACCGATCGGCGCGATCATCACGGTCACCGGCTTCGGACTCGGGTTCGGCATCGCCAGCCTTGCCACCCCAGCCCTGCTCGCCGACCGCTACGGCACCACCGCGTACGCCACCATCGCCGGACGGCTCGCCGCCTGCGTCACGATCGCCAAGGCCACCGCACCGCTGGTCGCCGCCACCGTCCTCGCCTACAAGGGTTACGACTTGCTACTCGGAGTCGTCGCGTCTGCGTGCTTTCTTGCAGCGGTCGGCATGCTGATCAAGCGGGGGAGTAGGACCTCCACACCTCCTGCTAGCCGTGCGGAGCAGGCCTGACCGGTACAAGTAGCGGACCGAGCCCATCGCTACGATCAAGGGAGCCCTCACCACCCAACGGCTCGGTGCGTTGGGTTGGGGGCCACAGTCGTAGGTCAACCGAAACAAGTACCCGATGAGCGGATGTCTGATTATGCTGAGCCAGGTTCGGGCCTGCGGCTTCTGCGCGAAGAGGTGGTCCGTGACGAGCGTGGGGCATCGACAACGCCTGGAGGGCCA
>NZ_JBUEGB010000086.1:0-23516 GCF_054963695.1 Micromonospora sp. RTBAU3-60
CGACGGGCAGCACTTCCTGGTCGCCGACATGCGCGCCCACGGCGTGTACGTCTTCGACGGCCAGGCCACCCGGCAGACCGGGTTCATCCGTACCGGCCGGGGCGCCCACGGCATCTACTTCAGCCGCGACGCCCGGCTGGCGTACGTCACCAACCGGGACGAGGGCAGCGTGACCGTCCTCGACCTACCCAGCCTGAAACCCAGGACAACCTGGCGGATCCCCGGCGGCGGCAGCCCCGACATGGGCGGACTCTCCGCCGACGGCAAGCAACTCTGGCTCTCCGGGCGCTACCACGACGAGGTGTACGTGCTGAGCACCGAGAACGGCAAGCTACTGGCCCGGATCCCGGTCGGCCGGGGCCCGCACGGCCTGACGGTCTGGCCGCAACCCGGCCGCTACTCCCTCGGCCACACCGGCAACATCCGATAGCCACACTCACACCGGCCGGTACTCGACCTCCGGACGGCCCGGAGTGCCGTACCACGGGTGTACGACTTGCCCGTGATGGACCGGTTGCGCAGATGAGATACGGCCATTGCGTCGACCCTTCAAGACGACCAAGTCAGAGAAGGAAGAGAGAACGCGATGGCCGCTTCTGAGAGCGTGGACCGTGACGCCGTCGGCGTGCCGGACCTCGCCGGTGTTGACCGTTGCCGCGGGCACGGATCGCGCGTTCTGCACGCGACTGCCACGGCTATAGGCAGTCACCGTCCGGAAGAAGGCCAACTGTCCGCTGAGCGCCGGCGCCTCCAGGCACCGACTCCACGTAACCGACCACGCACACCGTGCCGAGCTGTGCCGCGTACAACAGAGAGCCGACCGGAGCCGGGTCCCCTTCCCGGGCCAGTCGCGCGTCGACGGCCGACGCCCCGGTTCGCCCCAGCCAGAGCCGCGCCGTCTTGACGTCCTTTTCGGTAGGCGGATGCGACGGTGGCCGACGCGAACACGTGAGGTCGTTGGACGAGGTGCACCAGCCGGCATGAGAAGCAGCGGTACGCACTAACCCGGCCACGTCATCGGCCCGCTGGCGTTGTTCGTCGGAGATGAGGGCTCGACGGCGACTGTCTTCCGCGAGGTTGCCACAGAACGAGCCGCGATCCGCGCCCGCCCCGAAGATCGGACACCCGATCTTGCTGGCCTGCTGAGTGCTCCGAGCTACCGCGGCATCGCGGCGGCTCCACCACAGGCCACCAGCGGCAGCCGCCAGCACCATCAGGACCACTGCGGATGCCAGCAGCGCCAGACGAAGACGCTCGACGACCTGCCGTTCACCCCGAGCCCTCGACGCGGGTAGGCCCATGCCGTCATCCACGGTAGAGATGGTAGACACGCACCGATGCTCGCGGCCCCTCGCGGCAACTCGGCGACGGGTTCGGGGACCCGCGGGCCTCATCATGGTCCACAGGGGATGTTCCGGGGTCACCGCCATTCCCGTAATGTCCGGACGGTGCCACGCAGCGTCGCGGCCGGCAGGTATGCCGTATCGACAAGGATTGCACTAGGAGAACGAGGAACGATGAGACGTCTCGTCGCGGTCGGAGCCGCCGTGCTCGGCTTCGCCCTCTTCACCGGCACCGCGGCCCACGCCGCGGAGCCGCCCACGGAGTTCGGCTCGGACTGGGACGACCCGCGTACCGCGGTTCAGCCCATCTCGAAGCCGCCCACCCCGTCCTGCACCGTGACGATCGTCGACCACGAGTTCCGGGACTTCACGCCCTACACCGGCACGTACACACCCCCGGCCGACTGTATCGGGCCGTGGAACAAGGTCGTGCTGCGGATGGAGACCACGATCGCCGGACGGCAGTACGATCGTCTCGGCTCGCTCAGTCTGGGCGGGGTGACGATCTTCAAGACCTCCACCGCCGAGCCGTCCGTCGACGGCATCCGGTGGACGGTGGAGTCCGACGTCACCCGGTACGCCCCGCTCCTCACCCGCCAGCAGCCGGTCTGGATGCTGATCGGCAACGTCGTCAACGAGACGTACACCGGAATCCTGGACACCAAGGTCGAGCTGACCTTCTACCAGGCCACCACGGACCACCCGGCGGCGGAGACCTCCGACGACGTGCTGCCGCTCGCCGACGCGAGGCAGACCGGCGGCGAGTTGCACGGCACGGTCACGGTGGCGCGCAACACCGAGCGGCTGGTGGCCGAGGTATACGCCACCGGTTCCGGCGGCGGCTGCGAGGAGTTCTGGTACGGCACCACCCCACCGGACACCGGCTACTCCTGCGGCACCGCCGCCGACGGGCCGTACCGGGAGGTGCAGGTGCTGATCGACGACCAGGTGGCCGGCATCGCGGCCCCGTACCCGTACATCTACACCGGCGGCTGGTCCAACCCGTACCTCTGGTATGTCCTCCCCGCGCCGCGCGCCTTCGACATCCACGCCATCCGGTACGACCTGACCCCGTTCGTGGGGCTGCTCACCGACGGCCAGCCACACCGGGTGCGGGTACGGACGATCGGCGTGCCGGCCGGGCAGTCGGGCTGGGACACCCCGACCAACTTCCTGGTGTGGCGGGACCACGGCGGCACTCGCACCACCGGCAAGCTGCTCAGCCACGACCTGGGTACGCTCCGCAATGACCTGGCCAGCTCAGTCGAGGGCGACATCCACCACGTCACCGTCAAGGCGGCACACCGGTTCCGGGCGGTCGGCTACCTCGACACGTCGCACGGTCGGGTGACGACCACGGTCGAGCAGGCGCTCACCAATCACAACGAGCACTACTGGGGCCCGGGTGAGAGCCCGGACGGCCAGCACGCGGTCTGGACGGACACGTCCACGGTGACGATGTCGGGGCAGGGATCGGCGCCACGGGTCAGCCGCACCGAGAAGCGGTACACCGTCGACGGTGAGATCACCATCGCGGACGACCGGCTCACCACCCGCATGACGCTCGGCGACTACGCCGACGCGACCACCGCCCGCACCGGGCAGGCGCCCTGGAGCCGGCTGGCGAACACCTTCACCGGTTCGGCGTCCTGGACACTCGGCGTGCCCCGCAACGAGCGGCACGCCGTTGGTGAGTCCGAGCAGCGGTACCGCCTGACGGGACCGCACGGCACCTGCTACGACCACCGGATCGCCCAGGTCAACGGCAACATCACCGCCGACGAACTGCGCTGCGGGTAGCAGCGAACGCGTGGGTGGGGGCCCGCCTGTGGACGACAGGTGTCTTCGCCTAGAGCGGCGAAGCTCCGCAGGGTCGTCTCCTGATCCCGCTGCTGCAAGGTCCCGACAGGCTCGATGTTTTTCGCCCTCATGTGGTGGGGCAGCAGGCCCGCAGCTTGCTGCCCCACCACGAGCCGGTCGCGGTCCTGCGCCGCGCAGTCGCGTGGGTTCGCCCGAGGCATCACCGTGGGTGCTGACCGACAACGGATCCGCCTCGACGGAGCCGAACCCCGGCCACCGCTTCCCCCGCGACGGCGACTACCCGGTCCGACTGACAGTGGAGACGCCGGATGGGCGCAGCGACTCGATCACCCGGGTGGTCGAGGTGCGTACCAGCGCATGGTCTTGCATTCAGGTCTTCCTCCCGCTCACGTATCGGCCGCTACGTTGGAGCTTTGCGATAGCGACTGATCACCCGGGAGTTGCCGCGATCTGCTGAAGGGAGACTTCGGTTGCGCGGGTCATCACTGGCGCAACGCCCAGGGACTCCAGATAGGAAGCAGTATCCGTCATCTCCTGGCTGCGACGCTTGGCGTGAAGCTTTGTGCCAGAGAGGAGGCGATCGATGACGGCATGCCCGTCTCCCGCCAGTTGGGAGGCGATCTGGTCGCGGGCCCATTGTTCATACCCTGCGGCCCGGCTTGCCTCGACTGCCTCCCAGATGATGGAGGCGAGACCCTTCATGAAGATGCTGCGCAGCAGTTTGTGTGCCATGGCCGCACCAGCGGGAGCGTCGAGCAGTTCAACCTTCGCTCCCAAGGCGCTCGTGAGGTCATTGACCGCCTTGGCGCCAGATCCGCTGGCCATCAAGGGTGTCTGCGCCCCGTGCCAGGTTACCGGGCCAAGGATCGCGACATCGGCGAAGGACGCTCCCGTCTCTTCGATGATCCGAGCGAGTTGTCCCATCACTGCCGGCGACGACGAGGTGAAGTCCGCGTAGCACGCTGTCGGGAGCAGGTACGGCGCGGCCGCTTTCGCGATGCTGGGTGATGCAGCGGCACCGGTCATGACGAGCACGAACTCCGCGTCTGCGACTGCCTCCTCTAGCGAACGAGCCCTGCGCACACCGTCGGGCGTGGGGTTGTCGGCGGGGTCGACCCCGATCACTTCATGACCGTGGCCAGCCAACGCGGCGGCGTATCGGCCACCGGCTTCACCAAGGCCGATCACTGCGCACTTCACGGTTCGATTGCCTCCAATGTGTCTCTTGCCTACAGGACGCGGGCCTGGGCTGCGGCCAGTGCCCCTGCAGCGCGCCTCAGTTCTGGAACCCACGCCTCCAGTTCGTCGATGGAATGACGCTCACTCGGGCCGGAGAGGGTGGCCACTCCGACCACGTCCCCGTCGACTCCGTGGACTGGTGCACTGGCCCCAGAGGTTCCTACCGCGCGCTCATTGACTGAGATGTTGTAGCCGCGTTTGCGGATCAGGGCGAGTTGCCCGCGAAGCGCCTCCGGCGTGATGACCACGCCTTCGGCGCTGCGCATGGTGCCCGCCGTGCTGATCAGTTCTTCGAGGTACGCCTCCGTCATCCACGCTGCGAGGACCTTCCCAGCTCCCAGGTAGAGCGGCAGACGCCTACCGATCGGCAGTTGATACCGGAGCGGGTAGGTGCCTTCGACCCGTGCCACCACGATGCGCTCCGTTCCGGAGCGCACGTGATAGGAGGCGGTCAGGCCAGTCGTTGCAGCAAGCTCTTGCAGGACGGGGGTTGCCGCCCGGCTGACGCTGTCTGAGACGAGGAATGCGTGCGCCGCGGCGAGAACGGCCACGCCGACCCGGTAGCCTCCGGCGTCGCTGGTCACGTAGTCCCTCTTTTGCAGAGTGGTCAGGATCCGCAACGCCGTTGCCCGGTGTAGCCCGGTGGCTCGGGCGACGTCGGCAAGCCGCACCGGCCCTTCGTGTTTGACGAGTGCGTCAAGGACATCCATTGCGCGCTCCAGTGAGCGCATGTTGGAGACACCCTTGCCTGGGGATTCCAGTGAGATGGCCTCTGCCTCCGACATAACCACTCCTTGTTCCGCCCTCTTGGTTACCGACGGACTGTAGCGATAGCCTCGCGGCGCTTTGCCTCGTCGACGAAGACCGCCTCGGCGGCGGTGGCAACCACCTCGGCGTCTGCTTGTGGCACGACGACAACACCATCTGCGTCGCCGACGACGATGTCTCCGAGGCTAACCGCGACGCCGCCAACGGCAATGGTCACTCCGAGTCGGCCGGGACCGTGTTTGTAGGGCCCTGCCGGGGTGCATGCTCGGGCGAACACCGGCATGCCGATCTCCCCGAGGTCGGCGGCGTCTCGTACCGCACCGTCAAGGACGAAACCGGCTATGCCGGCGGCTGCTGCCCGTCCACCGATGAGCTCTCCGAGCAGCGCCCTCGATTCGTCGCCCTGCCCGTTGACGACGATGACGTCTCCCGGCTTGGCGATGCGCAGCGCTGCGTGGATCGCGGCGTTGTCGCCTGCTCGGGTCCAGACGGTGAAGGCTGGCCCGGCAACTTTGGCTCCCGGCCAACTGGCTTGGATGCGGGAATCGAGCGCACCCAGACGCTCCATGGCGTCGCCGATGTTTGCCGTGGGAAGTGCCGCGAGGCGCCGGACCAGGTCCGGGCTCGGACGGGCGAAGTCGGCCAGTGCCGGTGAGATGCTAACGGTTTCCGTCATTGTGGTGTTCACTTCTTGGCCACGAGGGGCAGGACAGCCTTGACGGTCTCCTCCTGCTCGCCCCAGAACTTCTTGTATTCGTCTGCGCTCAGGTAGTTCGTCTGCAGACCCAGAGCCTTCATCTTGGACTCGACGGCGGGGTCCTCGATCGCCTTCTTGAGGGCGGCCTCCAGCTTCGTGGCGACCTCTGCGGGCAAGCCGGCGGGAGCGGAGTAGCCGCGGGCAGTTGCCGAGATGATATCGACGCCCTGCTCCTTGAACGTTGGCGTGTCGGGCAGGAACTCGCTGCGCTGTTCGCCCATCACCCCGAGCAGCTTGATCTTCTTCTGCTTGACCAGGTCGGTAACGTCACTGGCGCTGCCGATGTACACCTGCACATGGCCGCCGAGGAAGGCAGCTGTCGCCTGGGAGGCGCCCTCCGAGAAGTGAACGAGGGCGAACTTCGCGCCCGTCTTCTGCTCGATGTCGACCGCGGCGAAATGCTCGCCGGTCTGAATGCCTGTCGTGCTGGCAGTGATCTTGCTCGGGGTCTTCTTCGCCGCGTCGATCAGGTCCTGCAGGGAGTTGTACGGACTGTCGGGGGCCACCCCGACAACGGCCGGGTCGATCACCTGCATGCCCAGAGGCTGGAAGCTGTCGCGGGTGTACTTGGCTCCGCGGGACTTGTCCAAGGGGGACACCACGACGGACGGCGAGCCGGTAGCACCAATGGTGTAACCGTCGGGCTTGGCGCTGGTGAGGGCGGTGTAACCGATCTGCCCTCCGGCACCGGGCTTGTTGACGACCTCGACGTTGGTCCCAAGCTCCTTCTCAAGAATGGGAGCGACGAGCCGAGCCGCAGTATCGACGGCACCACCGGGCGCAAAGGAAACGATCAGCTCGACCGCCTTGCCCTTGCGGGGCCAATTCTGAGCCCCGCCCGCTGAGGAATTGTTCGGGCCACATGCTGCCAAGGCCAGGCTGATACACAGCGCTGCCGCGACGGCGAGGGACGCTCTGGGTCGCATGGGTTCTCCTCTAGTTCTGGGGAATGCCGATGGGGGTTGGTGGTTGGGTCTGGGTCAGCCCTGCGACGTCAGGTTTCTGGGTCCTCGTTGAGGGCCGCGGGCTTGCGCAGGCGTAGCAGCGGACTCGCGGCGATGAGCACGCCGATGACAAGGAGGACGACGGTCAGGGGGCGAGTGAGGAAGATCGTGAAGCTTCCCTGAGAGATGTCGAGGGACTCCCGCAGAGATCTCTCCATGAGCGGCCCGAGGACCACGGTGAGAACCAGCGGGGCGAGGGGGATGTCAAGGCGTCGCATGGCAAGCCCGACGACCCCGAAGAGGATCATGACGAAGACGTCGAAGACGCTGTAGTTGATCGTGTAGGAGCCGATCACGAGAAAGAGCAGGATCAGGGCCGTCAGGATCTTCTCGGGGATCCGGAGGATGGCCGTCCAGAGCCTGACGAGTGGGACGTTGAGCACCAGCAGGATGACATTGCCGATGAACAGGCTCGCGATGATGGCCCACGCCACCTCGGAGTGCTCCGTGAACAGGGTCGGCCCGGGGGTCAAACCCTGTTGGAGAAACGCGCCCATGAGAACGGCGATCGTGGGCGAAGCGGGAATGCCGAGGGTGAACAGCGGAATGAGCGCACCGTTGGCGTGGGCATTGTTGGCAGTTTCAGGCCCGGCAACGCCCTCCACGGCACCCGAGCCGAGTTCGTCACGGTAGCGCGAGAACTTGCGCTCCGCACCGTAGGACAGCAGCGACGAGACGGACCCGGTCATGCCTGGGATGAGACCGAGGAGGAATCCCACGCCGGTGCCGCGCAGGATCGCCGGCGCGCTACGTCGAAGGTCGATACGCGTGGGCAGAAGGCCCCTCATGCCGGGGGTGAGCGGGTGGTTACGGCCACCGGTGGCGGTCATGAGGATCTCGGACAGGCCGAAGAGACCAACGATGACAGCCACGAAGCTGACCCCGTCGAGAAGGCGGTCACTACCGAAGGTGAACCGGGGCGCTCCGGCTACCGGATCGATTCCCACCATCGCAATCAACAGTCCGAGCACTCCGGAGATCAAAGCGCGAACCATGCTCTTACCGGCAAGCGCAACGAGGAGCGAGATGCCCACGACCATGAGGCCGAAGAACTCCGGAGGACCAATCTTCAGACCCAGAGATCCCAAGGGACGGGCTGCGATGACGAGACCGATGGTGGCAACCACGCCGCCGACGAACGATCCGATGGCCGCAATCGTGAGGGCCACTCCGGCGCGGCCCTTCTTGGTCATGGCGTAGCCGTCGATCGTGGTGATGGCTGACGCCGCCTCACCGGGAGTGTTCAAGAGAACGCTGGTGATCGTGCCGCCATATGCCGTGCCATAGAAGATGGCGGCCAGCATGATGATTGCGCTGGTGGGCTCCAGGTTGAGCGTGAGCGGAATGAGAAGTGCAACGCCGGCCACCGGACCGATGCCGGGAAGCACCCCGATCAGCGTGCCGACAAGGCAGCCGATGAAGGCGAACAGTAGGTTCTGCGGCGAGAGGGCAGCGGCGAAACCGCCCAGGAGTTCGTTCACGACGTCCACGTCAGACTCCCAGCCAGGTGAGGGGCGGCACGGTGGCGTACGGCAGCGGCACCAGCAGGAAGTCATTGAAGAGATAGAACGCGCCGATGCTGCCTACCACCGCAATCACGACCGATGTGAGCCACCCGCGCCGGCCCATGACCTTCAGGTGGAAGAGCAGGAACAGCAGCATGCTGGCCTGAAAACCGAGGAAGTCCAGAACGGCCGCCAACACCACCAGAGAGGCGATCGTGATCGCCGGCCGCCTCCAGGGATAGGCATCCCTGGCAGGGCTACCGGCTGCGGCACGACGGGTCTGGACGAACCAGGCGACGCTTAGCAGGACCAAGGCCACCGCCAGAACCAGCGGGAAGAAGCCGGGCCCCGGACCTTGTGGCAGCCAAATGCCCAGACCGCGGGCCGAGATGACGACGTACGCGGCGAGAACGATCAAGACCGCCTGGGCCACCCAGGCCCCGACGGGGCGCTGGGCGGGCTTGCTCCTGTCCGCCTCCGGTGCGGCCTTATCGCCGGCGAGCATCTCCACTGACAACTCCACGTTTCACTGTATGAAACAATGTTTCACGGATGTGACAAGGATGATGCAGGGTCGCCTCTACGTCGTCAAGCCCTCGCTTACACCACAAACTGGTTCTGTCGCGCCTCTGAAGACGGGCGAGGCGTCACCACGAACAGAACCTGAGGCCGCAGAATTACGCCGGCACGGGTAGGGCTAACTGATAAAAGACTGGTGGAAGCGCTCCCGGCCAGAATCCCGCACAGCGAGGCGAAGCTCCGGGAACCATCTCGGCCGCCACATCCCGCAGCCAGGCAGGCCGCCGCCCGCTGAGGATCGGCCGGTAGCACCTCCACCGGATACGGAGCCGCTGCCACCAGCGCCGAGATCTCGGACCACGCAGACTGGTCCACCCCCTCAGCCTCCCGGGAGGATCAACCGTGTGACTCTGAGGCCTGCCGCAAGCAGACAAGATCGTCTAGCCGGGGTGTCTCGCACGCCCCGAGACTGATCTGGGCGGGTTCAACCGGATGGCTGCAGTGCGAGTGGGTGGCTCCGTACGCATTCGCACCCCAAGGACATACCCGTGTTGCAAAAGTTTGGTGATCGCCGATATCGGCCATAGATAGGCGTCACACAAGCTCCCAGAGGAGGCCCCTCATGCCTCGAACCACCCCCCTCCTGCTCGCCGGCGTCCTTACCGCCGCGCTCGTCGCGCCGGTCGCGCCGGCGCAGGCGAGCAACCCACTGGCCCCGATATCCAGTTCCCTGGCGCGGACGCTGACGACAACCTCCGGCACGATCCCGGTGTTTGTGCACGGAACGAGCATCGGCGCCGCCCGGCAGGCGGCCGCCGACACCGGCCTCACGCTCATCACAACCTGGAACAAGATCGGCGTCGCGGTTGCGCGCGGCACCGCCGAGCAGATCGCGGCCGTTCGCGGTCATGCCGGTGTCACGTACGTCGAAGGTGACCAGCCGCTGCGGCCATACCTGTCGACCTCGAACGTCGCTACCCGAGGCGAGCAGGCGCGCGCCGAGCTGCGCGACGGGCAGGGACGGCCGGTCGACGGCCGCGGTGTGTCGGCGGCGATCATCGACACGGGCGTGGACGGCACGCACCCGTTCTTCCGCAACGCGGACGGTTCCAGCGCAGTGAAGCTCAATCTGAAGAACATCTGCGGCCCGCTCACCGATCTGGGTCTGCCGCTCCCCCTCCCCAACGACTCGTGCTTCCTCGACCTGACCGCGGCCAACGACACCGACACGCTGTCGGCCGGCGGGCACGGCACGCACGTCGCGGGGATCGTCGCCGGGCGGGACACGACGCTCACCGACGGCACCCGGCTGCACGGCGCTGCCCCTGGCGCCACGCTGATCAGCCTGTCGGTCGGCGCGGGGCTGAGCATCTTCGGTGCGGACAGCGCGCTGAACTGGGTGCTCGAGCATCACCTGAACCCGTGCGCGGGCTGCCCGCCGATCAAGGTGAGCAACAACTCGTACGGCCCCGGTGGCGGTGGGGAGTTCGATCCGAACTCGGCGACCACCAAGTTGCAGCGGGCGCTGGCCGCCGAGGGTGTCGTCACCGTCTGGGCGGCTGGCAACGACGGCCCGGACAACAGCGCTACCAACCCTCCGGGTCAGGACCCCACTCCGGGCATCATCATGGTCGCCTCCTACGACGACCTCGGCACGGGCACCCGCGACGGTAGCGTGTCGACGTTCTCCAGCCGTGGGGCGGCGGGGCGCCCGGAGACCTACCCGGACGTCTCGGCACCCGGATCGAACATCACGTCGGCCTGCCGGCCATACCTGCTGATCTGCTCGACCGGTCTGGACCCGCGCAACGGCCCCGGGCCGCTGGACCTCGGCACGTTCAACACGATCAGCGGTACCTCGATGGCAACCCCGCACATCGTGGGCATCGTCACCCAGCTGTTCCAGGTCGCACCGAACGCGACCCCGGCCCAGGTCGAGGACGCGCTCAAGGCCACGGCGTACAAGTTCACGGACGGCGCGGCCTACCAGACCGTCGGGCCCTACACCACCGCGGTCGACAAGGGAACCGGCCTCGTCGACGCGTACGCCTCGTCGGTACGGCTGGGGGCGGCACCTGCCTGACGGCCGGTCAGCTCAACGGCGCAGTAGCGAGTTCAGCCGGCACTGTCACGGACACGAAACAGCGCCATGGAGCGCAATCACGGCTGGCAACATGCCGCGATGACAGTGTTTGCTCTGGCACAGCTCACGATCCATGACCAGGACCGCTACGAACGTACGCCGCGGCGTTCACGAAGTAGTACCGGGGGCGACTCCTCGCCACCGACGAGGCGCCGGAGCGCCTGACAACAGGAGAAGGTCAGCCCGATGGCGTTCGAGGACAGGCAACACTTCGAGCGTTGGGCCTGCTCCCCTGAATACCGGGAGCCCTCCGGGGACCGGGCGTCCGCGACGGACCGCCCGGTCCCCGCGTCAGGGCGGCCCGACTGCCCTCTACACCGAGCGATGCGTCAGCACCTGCCCACCATCGGCGGGGTGCCGCTTCATCGCCACCGTGGTCCTGGTGTCGGGTGCGCCGACGGGCACTGCCTCGGTTAAGCCGGGTGGACCGCCTCGGGGGCGGTTGAAGGCTCGGACATGCCTCCGCCACCTGCACGACGCTGTGCACGTTCAGCTGTACCTGGCTGTACACGTTGATCCGTACGCCGACAGTCTGCGACAGGGGCGCGGCGGCATGAGCAGACGGATCGGGCCATCCAGTAACGTCCGGGGCGTGGCAGCCATAGCAGCGGGAGCGTTTCGTCGGACGGCGATCGAGCGCTCAGACCAGCGCGTCGCATGGGCACGGACGGACCAGGCCTTTTTCGCTGCCGGAGCGTGTCACATCCTCGCCTGGGTTTGCCGGGATTCCTGCCCAGACCGGTCAATCGAGATAGCGGCCGTGCGCTTCACAGGCGAGCGGCACGTCTTCCACACCTACGCGATCTGGGACAGTTGGGCGTTCGACCACTCGGGCTGGAATCCCGAGCCGCAACTTCTGGCGGTCAACACAGACTTCGAACGCCACCCCCTGGAGCGCGTCAAGATCACAGATAGTCTCGCTGTCTTCTGCGAGAAGCACCACCACTGCATGCTGAACCAGTATTGGCATGACCCGCTCCCCCGTGCTCGCAACTACGTGAGCCGATACACCCCACCTTGGGCGTAGCGCCTCCGGTCCGGCAGCGGCCGTTAGAGGTGACGCGGCTTGCACGGCCGTTAGGGTCGGGAGATGCGTCAGGGCAGTGAGCATGGCGTGGAACTTCCCTTGGCCGGGGGCCGCTTGACGGCCGGTGTGGTCCGGGTTGGAGATACGGTGCGTCGCCCGGTGGCGCCCGCGTCGCGGTTCGTGGCGCGGCTGCTGACTCATCTCGCCGCGACGGGCTTCGACGGCTGCCCTCAGCACCTGGGGTGGGACCAACACGGCCGTGACGTCTTGTCGTTCGTGCCCGGCCACGTGCCTCCCCGGTGGCGGCACTTCACCGACGACCAGGTCCAACAGGCAGCGACGCTGCTGCGACAACTGCATGACGCCACGCGGAAGCTGGCATCCAGTCTCGGGTGTGAGGTGGTCTGCCATCACGACCCCGGTCCGAACAACACAGTCTTCCGCGACGGCCAGCCGGTCGCGTTCATTGACTTCGACTTCGCGGCGCCTGGCCACCCATTGGAGGACGTGGGGTACATGGCGTGGGCCTGGTGCATCTCGTCCCGACCCGACCGGGGACCCGCGACGGAACAGGCCCGCCAGGTGCGGACCCTGGCAGACGCCTACGGCTTGGGCCCAACCGATCGTGGCCGCCTACCAGCCGCGATCTGCGAGCGCTTGCGTCGCAACGAGGCGTTCTGGCGGGACATCCTCGACGACCAGGCGGCCTGCGTCTCACGCGCACGCTCTGCCGAAGTGCTCGCCTGGACCCAACGCGAACTCGCCTACGTCGAGGCCAACCAGGAGACGTTCATCGCCGCGCTGTGTCCGGCATGAGCAGGTACCCGGCTCGGTGACGGGCGCGATCACCGAAGCGCTACATCGCGAGAAATACTTTTCCGGCTGCTCAGGAACCCCGCATAGCCGGCAGTACGGCACGCCGCAGCCCGCGGATCCCACTACACGCCGCCTCAACCTCGACCCAGCCATGGTCGAACGGCGGCTGGCGTACTAGGCAGTGAGTTCATACCGGTACCAGCGCCGCCGGTCCCCGTCCACCTGCAGCCACAGCGTCCCGTCGCGGCCGACCTTGCCGCGCCCCCAGCCTGACGGTCGTCGGCCGTCCGGCAGCACCAGGTGCTCGCGTCCGCTCTCGAGAACGCCCTCCCCCACTCGGCGGGCTCGGCGGATTTCCCAGTGGAACCCAGCGCCCGCCCGGCGGTGGTCGAAAAGGCAAGTTCAGAGCCGGAGACGGCGAGGCCGCTGCATCTCGTGACGGGGTTCGGCGTGACCGCCCGCACACCCTGCGGGTCGAGCTCGACCAGTGGGAAGTCGGGGTAGGGGCAGGCGTGAACTCGCTCCCGGCCGACATTCAGCGCGTAGCAGTCGCACCATACGACTCCTGTGGTGTCGGATGACACCATCCAGGGATCGCCTCCGGTGCTGTCCCAGCGCATCAGACCGATCATGAACCCATAGGAGCGGGTGCCGTCCGGGTTGGCGGACCAGTAGCTCGACTCGTCGAAGTAGCTGGTCCAGATGTATCCGTGGGGATCCGTCACGAGCTGCTTGATGCCGTCGCCTGCATAGAAGGCTGCCCGGGTCTGACCGCGGCTGTCGAGCACCCGAAGGTTCGGGGTGAGGTGGAGTTCATCCCCGGGTACCGGCTCCCCGTAACGGTCATGGGGGACACCCGGCGGGTCGCAGCGAGCGGACAGCACGATGCCGTCGCCGAGAGTGTCGATGCCGGTGAACCGCAGGTCGAGATCTTTCAGCGGAATCTCGCGAACCTCGGCCCCATCACAGATGAGGGCGGTCGCGTCGTAACGCAGCGGCGGACGGAGTTCGGAGAAGTGTGGGACAGCGACGAAGCCTTGGACGGGATCGGCGACCAGGGCGACGAGCCGACCGAGGTGGTCGATGGTGGAGGCAATGACCTCGAGGTGGGCGTAACGGTCGGGAAGCGTCGCGTGGAGCGCGAGCCGGCGGTCAGTGGCCATAGGCCTTTCTGGTCGTCATGGTCTGATGATCGCATGGTCGAGGCAGCGCCTCCACGCCGGCCGTCCACCGACAGTAGCCGGCGGCCGCGAAGATCTGCCACCAGGCCGTGCGCGTCGGCGAGCGGCCGGGAACGGATGCCGCCACTTCCCCACCGGCCGAACTTCCGCACGCACCCCGCGCCCTGCCGGAGCGGCATCTGATTCTCGTGCTTATGCTTCCTGGACCGCGTTGCGGTGCCGCCGCCACAGGCGCATAACCCACTCATTAGCGCCGGCCGGCGGCTTGGCGCCGATGTTGGCGCCGTTGATCGATCCCGCCCTCAATCTTGCGAGCGATCGTCATCGATGTAACTATGAACGGGCTGGCTGATCGTGGCTGAGAAAAGGCGGCGGCGCGATGGTCCAATCGGCACCAGTGGAGGTCTTCGATTCTCGCCGTCATCGCAACGAGAGGTTCGCGCTGACCGCGGCCTTAGCGGTTTTCGCGGCGATGATTTTGGTCCTTTGGTCACCACCGCCGGTCGCGCGAGCGGAGACCAACGGCGTGGCCAATCCATCCTTCGAAGCCGCCGGCACTGGTGCATCTGACGCGGCGAGTTGGACTGAGGGAGCTAGCCACACGCGCAGCAGCGACCGGTTCCATTCTGGCGGCTGGTCGCTCAAGTCGACCTTCGCCGGTACCGGTACGAGCACCCACGGTTCGGCAATCACGATCAGTCCGAACACCAACTATGTGCTGTCGGGTTGGATCTACAAGGCCGCCACCACCGGCGCCGCCTACATCGACATGAGCGATATTCCCGGCGAGCTGAACCTGAACGCCACTCAGACCAATTCCTGGGAGTTCGTGTCCGGCACGTGGAACAGCGGCACAACGACGACGAGCGTGACGATTCGGCTGGTGACTGACCACACGCCCAACGGCTCGATCTGGTTCGACGACATCGCACTGGAGCCGGCGAACCTCGTCGCCGATCCGTCGTTCGAGACGGCAGGCGCGAGTAGCGCCGATGCCGCCTCGTGGAACGAGGGTAGCGGCCACGCCCGCGCCAGCGACGTGGTGCACAGCGGTGGTTGGGCGCTCAAGTCGACCTACACCGGCGCGGGCACCAGCACCCAGAGCGCGGCGATCACGGTCATCCCGAACACGACCTACGTGCTGTCCGGCTACATCTGGGCGTCGAACAGTGCCGGGAACGCGTACATCGACATGTCCGATATTCCCGGTGAGGTGACGCTGCCGTCCCGGCAGACCGGGGCCTGGGAGCTTCTCTCCGGGACCTGGAACAGCGGGTCGCGCACCAGCGTCACCCTCCGGCTGGTGACCGACGGCAGCCCGACCGCCCCGATCTGGTTCGACGACATCTCACTCAGCGTGACCACCTCTGACGTGGTCCTGGCCGGTGCCGGCGACATCTCCTGCGACCCGCAGGTGAACCTGCCACCCCCGCCGAACTGTCACCAGCAGCAGACCTCGGACGTGCTGATGCAGATCGACCCGGATGTGGTGCTCACTTTCGGTGACAACCAGTACGACAGTGGTCAGCTCACCAAGTTCCAGAGCTACTACCACCCGACGTGGGGCCGGCTGAAGTCCCGGACCCGGCCGTCCGTTGGCAACCACGAATACCAGACCCAGAATGCGAGCGGCTACTTCGACTACTTCAACGGGGTCGGCAGTGCGAGCGGACCAGCCGGTGACCGGACCAAGGGCTACTACAGCTTCGACAGCGGAGCATGGCATGTCATCGTGATCAACTCCAACTGCAACAAGATCACCGGGACGGCGAATGGTGCCGACTGCACCGTCGGAAGCCCGCAGTACACCTGGCTGCAGAACGATCTCGCAGCCCATCCGAACCGATGCACTCTGGCGTACTGGCATCACCCGTTGTTCACGATCGGCAGCCACTATCAGGACGCCGATCTGAAGTACGTGAAGCCGATCTTTCAGCTGCTTTACGACAACAACGCCGACTTGGTCCTCAACGGTCACGATCACAACTACCAGCGCTGGGCGCCACAGGATCCGAACGGCAACCGGGACACGGCCCGCGGGATCCGGGAGATCGTCGTCGGAACCGGCGGCCGGGACCTGGACGGGTTCCCGATCGCCTCCGCCAATGTGGAAGCCAAGAACCGCAACGTGTTCGGCGTCATCAAGCTCACCCTGCATCCGTCCAGCTACGACTGGCAGTTCATCCCGGAGGCCGGACAAACCTGGGCGGAAAGCGGCAGCGCCGCATGCCACTGATCCGATCAGCGCATCGCAACGACTCCGAATAGGAGTGCACCGAAATGGCTGTTTACAAGGCCGGTCTGGTCAGCCTCGTCGTCCTGTTCGCCTCGGTGGTGCTGGCCCAGCAACCGGCCGCCGCCCTACCCGCCGACCAACCCACCGTCACGGCGGCTCCCACCACCACGCGCACCGCCCAGACCACCAACAACACCGCAGCCTGCTCGGCCGCCGGTTACGGGCTCGGTGGCACCGCCTACTGCGGCAACGCGTTCGCCGGTTGGACCGACCTGTCCTCGCCTGCGGGTAGCGCCACCCAGCCGCTCACCCAGCCGCACAACCCTCCGGTCACCGGCGCCTGGAACATCTCCAAGGGCCGCGGCACTCAGGCCGGTGACGTGCACTCGCTGCTCTACGCCGGCCACACCACGAAGGTGCTCGCCGAGACGCAACTGTGGTTCTGCAACGGCACCGGCGGCAGCAACCTGACCGTCGACGGCCAGGTGCTGACCCGCAACAAGGCCTGCCCCACCAGCGGCGGCACGTCCTCGCATTTCGACATCGGTTACAGCTCCAACGACCTGGCCAAGGCCAACGCTACCGCCGACGACATGTGGGACCGAGGCATCGACGGCGCGGTGATGGACTGGTCCGGCAACTCGAACACGTGCAAGAGCGGCACCGGTGCATACCGGGACAACGCGCCGTTCGCCTCGGCCTGCGGCTCCGGCCCGAAGAACGTGGACCTCGCGTCCAAGCGGCTGGCATCGGCGATGACCACCCGGCACCCCGCGATGACACACATGATCATGTACGACGGCTCGGCCTACAAGTTCAACCAGTGCAACGTGCAGGACGCGTTCCAGCCGCAGTGCGTGCAGAACAAGATGATCGCCGACTTCAACGTGCTGGCCTCGAACTGGTTCACCAGCCCCAACTACCTGCGGGTGAACAACCAGCCCGTGGTCGCCTTCTTCCTGGACGAGCAGTCGGGCGTGGCCACCTTCAACCAGTGCTCGACCTCCTGCCACCTGACCGGCTCATACACCTGCTCCGGCGCGAGCGGCTGCTGGGCCGCCCTGTGGGACGGCATCCGCAGCAACTTCCGCAACCACGGGGTCGACCCGTACATGATTTTCCGCCACAACCACACCCACCGGCAGTCCGACGGCGGCTTTACCTGGGTCCACCCCTCCGGAGGCACCGCCGGCACCGCCGCCGACCAGAACAACTGGGGCTCGAAAGCCCAGATGGACAGCCAGCTCAGCACCGAGTCCAGGGCGCTGGCCAGCCGCACGACCGGTGCCAACGGTCTGCCGATCACCTACTTCGCCGGCGCCTGGAAGGGTTTCGACGACCGGACGGCCAACTGGAGCCCGTCCTGGGTCGACTTCAACACGCCCAAGCCCGCGCCCGTGCCATCCGGCTACTACCCACGCATCACGTCGCAGCGCTGCGGCACCAACTGGCTCGACACGTTCGCCGAGACCGGCGTCTACTTCAACACATCCAACCAGGCGCCGTTCCTGATGATCGGCACCTGGGACGACTACGAGGAAGGCAGCGAGATCGAGACGGGGATCGACAACTGCGTGTCCTCGTTCACCCGTGGCCTGTCCAACAGCACCCTGCAGTGGACGATCGGCCTGTCCGGCAACGGCGCCTCCGAGCGCACGATCGACCACTACACCGTGTGGTACTCCACCGACGGCACCGCTGGCGAACAGCTCGCCCAGCTCACCACGGTGGCGCGCACCGGAAGCGGAACCAGCGCGAACTACAGCCTCGACCTCTCGCAGTACTGCGCCGCGCTGCCGGCCACCTCGGTGCTCTACGTGCAGGCAGTCGGCAAGCCGTCCATCGCCAACCACATGACCTCCGGCGTGACCTACAACAACACCTGCTCCGCTTCGCCCCTGTCCGGCCGGGTGACGAACCTCAACACCGGCGGCGCCATCGCCGGCGCGACGATCAGCATCAGCGGCCCGACCTCGGCCACCACAACCGCTGACGCCAGCGGCAACTTCAGCTTCAGCGGCATCCCGGCCGGCACCTACTCGGTCACCGGCGTGGCCAACGGCTACAAAGCCCGCACCTACGACGGCGTCACGGTGACCAGCGGACAGAACACCATGCAGAACATCCAGCTCACCACCACGGGCCGGGTTACCGGCACGGTCACCGGCGCTGGTGGCGCGGCGCTCGCCAACGCGACCGTGACCCTGGAGGGCGGCAACCTGCCGACCACCGACACCGCGACCACCGACGCGGCCGGCACGTACACCTCCGACTGGGACCCGATCGGCAGCTACACGGTCACCTGCTCGGCCCCCGGGTACGCCACCCAGGTGGTCACCGGGGTCACCATCACCACCGGCGGGCTGACCACGGTGAACTGCACCCTGAGCAACACCGGCACGCTCACCGGGGTGGTGACGAACCTCAACAACGGCGGCGCGATCAGCGGCGCCACGGTGACCTACAGCGGCGGCTCCACCGGGAGTACCACCACCGACGCCGCAGGCCGGTACACGTTCACCGGGGTGACCTCCGGCACGTACTCCGTCACCGCGACGGCCAGCGGTTACAAGGCACGGACCTACCCCGGAGTCACCGTGACCGCCGGCGTGACCAACACCCAGGACATCCAGCTCACCACCACCGGCCGGGCCACCGGAACCGTAACCACCACCGGTGGCGCGGCGATCTCCGGCGCGACCATCACCTTGCAGGGCGGCAACCTACCCACGACCGACACCGTCACCAGCGACTCGACCGGCCACTACACGTCGAACTGGGATCCGATAGGCACCTACACGGTCACCTGCTCGGCACCGGGCCACAGCACCCAGACGATTACCGACGTCCAGATCACTACCGGAGGCCTGACCACCGTCAACTGCCAGATCTAGTGGAACTCGTTGGAGTACCCGGTGGCTGGCTGGTCGGGTGGCGTAGCGACGTCACGGCGGCGAGCGCTCCTTCGGCGACTTCACTCCACAGGTCGACGACGTCGGCGGCGAAGTGGCCAGGCAGCCCGAGGCTGGTCAGCCGGGCGGCCATCTCGGCGGGGGCCAGTTCGAGAAGCCCGACGGACAGTTTCCTGGCGGTCTCTGCCTGGGTGAGCGCCTCGGGTCCGGTCAGGACGCACCATTGGCCCGGGGCCGGCCCGGTGAGAAGTGCGGCGTCACACGTGGCGACGGACCGCTCCAGCAGGTTGGCCAGCGCCGGCCGCCCCGGCGTGCAGTCGGAACGATACGGCGTGTGACGCCAGCGGTGGGGTCGCCGCGAGTTGCTGGGCCGGCGCCGCGAGCCGGGGTCAGTGGGTTCGAACGTTGCTTACCAGTGGTTTGGGTTCGTGTCGGAGGCCCGAGTCGAACCCGACTACATGATCAGAATGGCTGCTGACCTGCAGTTGTGTTGGCTGTTGAATTGACGCAGGTGCTGAGTGCCGATGTTGCGGGATCATGGGCATGGCTGGCCCGCTGGGGCAGCCCCGCCGACTCCTGCTGAGACCCTCCCTCAGTCCCCAGGGAAGTGCCACTACTGCAATTCCGCTCGATCACCCTCTCGATGAGCGTCCTAAACGACGACTCGCCATTTGCTGCTGACGTTCGAGACTGAGGTGGACGGGCCATTCGCCGACGACCGGCTGCGCCTGATCTGCCGGTACGACCGCGACCAGTTCGACGCTCGTCCGCGGCGATAAGGGGTGCTTGCACTCGAGTGGTCCGGGCAGCGGCACGCGGCCATGCACGAGCTGCTCGATCAAGGCGTCGGCTCGTTGGAGTGCGTCAGCCCCGCTATCGCCAGATGCTCGTCGACCAAAGCAGCTAGGCGTGCCCCGATCTGCATCATGCGTGGTACGACTGATGGCATATAACGTGAAGCCGACAGAACGGGCTTGCGATGACCGCCGGCAACACGAGGGACCTGCTGCGGGATCACGCCGAGCCGCAGCGTGCCACCTACGTCGAACTCTTCTTCGACGTGATCTTCGTGTTCGCGCTGACCCGGCTGTCGAACACCCTGTTCCACAACCTCACCTGGCTCGGCGCCCTGCACACCGTGATCCTGCTGGCCGCGTTCTGGTGGGTCTGGGTCTTCACCGCCTGGACCACGAACCGCCTCAACCCCGCCCAGCCGGCGATCCAGCTCGTCATCGTCCCGATCGCGTTAGGCACCCTGATCATGGCAGGCGCGGTCCCCGCGGCATTCGGCAAGGACGGCCTGGCCTTCGCTGTCACCTACGTCGTCATCCAGATCGGCCGGGCCTTCTTCGTCACGGTCGCGCTGCGCGGGCGGGAGGTGTCGATCGGCTCGCTGCAACAGCTCATCTGGGCCTGCTTCTCGGGCGTGTTGTGGATTGTGGGCGCGTTCACCACAGGCCCGGTCCGGGTGTTGATCTGGCTGTTCGCGGCCGCCCTCGGCTACACGATGACCCAGCTGGATTTCCGGCTGCCCCGGCTCGGCCCGGCCCGGATCGCCACCCAGGCGGTCAACGCGGAACACCTCGCCGAACGCTACCAGCAGTTCATGATCGTCGCGTTCGGCGAGGCGATCCTGGCCTCCGGCGGGCAGTTCGCCGCGTTCGGCTTCAAGCCGAATCGGGTGATCGCCCTCGTGCTGGCGTTCGCCATCACCGCGCTGTTGTGGCGGATCTACTTCTACCGGGCGGGCCTGCTCCTGCCGGCCGTGATCGCCGCGAGTGCCCGGCCGGCGGTGTTCGCCCGGTCCGCCTCGTACGCCCATCTGCTCATGGCCGGCGGCATCGTGCTCAGCTCGGTCGGCGATGAGATCATCATCAACCACCCGTTCGCCGCGCCCAACCTGGTTTGGTCCGCCGTCATTCTCTGCGGGCCGGCGATCTACCTGGCCGGCCGCGCCCGGCTCGACTACCTGTCCTTCAGCCGCGTCGCCCTGTCCCGGGTGATCGGTCTGGTCGTACTCGTCGCGCTGGCACCCGTGGTTGCGTTCCTGCCACCGATCCTGATCGCCGTGGTCGCCGTCGTCATCCTCCTCATCATCGCCACCTCGGACACCGTCTCCTGGCGTGTTCGCCCCAGCAAGCCGACTCCACCCCCGCCTGGCGGGCGGTATCGAGGCATGTAGAGATCACAGATGACAGGGTGGCTACACCCGTCTGAGCAGCGGGCGCCAACACAGGCAGGTTGTACACCGAGGCTGCTCCACCTGACTCCGCCGCTTGTCAGCGCCGGCTGATGGGCTGTGGATTCTGGCGGTTGTGCAGATCGTTCTGGTCATGGCCGGTTCTGCTAACGGGGCTGCCGGTCAGCGATGAATTGCGACCGTTCATCGATCCGTTCTCCCTGTCGGCACCGTCGTGCGTGCGAAAGCTGAAACTGTCGCGGCACCTACGGCGCACAGAGGAGGTTCGATGTCGGGCATGGCGAGCGGATGGAGGCCGCGGTGGCGATTGCGGGCGATGGCCGTTGTGGCTGCGCTGGTGATGGTCGCCGGGCTGGCGGTACCGGCGATGGGGAGCGGGGCCGACGATGGGAAGCCCGAACCGGACCATGGCATGCGGGCGTGGAGCCAGACCTGGCAGGCCGCGCCACAGAAGTCGCAGCAGGCGGGGTTCGCCGACCAGACGCTCCGGATGATCGTGCACACCTCGATCGGCGGCGAGCGGGTCCGTATCCGACTGTCCAACACCTTCGGTGCGGCGCCGGTTCGGCTGGACGGCGCGTTCGTGGGCCTGGTGGGCAGCGGGGCGACCATCAGCGGCCGCAACGTCCGGCTCACCTTCGGTGGATCGCCCGGGGTGACCCTGCCAGAGGGCGGGGACGTGGTCAGTGATCCGGCCGACCTGATGGTGCCGGCGTTGGCTGATCTGGCGGTCAGCCTTTACCTGCCCCGCGACACCGGGCCACCGACTGGGCACGCCGACTTCGGCAACGCCCACCAGACGTCGTACATCGCCTCCGGCGATCACGCCGCCGCGGCGGCGGGCACCGCCTTCACCGGTCAGACTCGAGCGTGGTTCTTCCTCTCCGGGGTGAGCGTGCCCAGCCGCCGGGCCGCCGCGGTCGTCACCCTCGGGGACTCGATCACCGACGGCACCGGTTCCTCGACGGACACCAACTCCCGCTACCCCGACGCGCTCGCCCGGCGGCTGGCCGCCCGGCCACAACCGCTACGGCTCGGCGTCGGCAACGCAGGGATCGGCGGGAACGAGTTGCTGCGTACGTCCGCCTGCTGCGGGGCCAGTCCGTCGGTGCTGGCCCGGCTCGACCGCGACGTGCTCGCCCAGGACGGCGTGCGATCGGTGATCCTGCTGGCGGGCATCAACGACATCGGCGGTGATCACCATGCCGACGCGGCTTCGCTGATCGCCGGTGTGCAGCAGGTGGCCACGCAGCTGCGGGCGCACGGCATCCGGGTGCTCGGCGGCACTATCACACCGTCCTACGGCCGGCCCGGCCCGTACGGTACGCAACAGACCGAGGACGTGCGCCAGCAGGTGAACGCCTGGGTACGCACGACCGACGCGTTCGACGCCGTCGTCGACTTCGACCAAGCGCTGCGGGACCCGGACGACCCGCGCCGGCTTCGCGCCGGCTACGACAGCGGCGACCACCTGCACCCCAGCGACGCCGGCTACCAGGCGATGGCCGAGGCGGTACCGCTCGACCAGCTGTAACCAGCTGCGGCAACGGCCGTCCGGGGATCCGCCTCCGGGCGGCCGTCAGGGCTGGATGCCGCGGTACTTTCGGCAGGTACAGCGGCATTGCCTCCGTTCCGCGGGGAACGTCGTGGAGCGAGATGACAACTGGGATGCAGCGGCCGGCGACGTCAGCCCGGGGTGGTGGTCTGCCTGGAGGGCCACCAGTTTCGCTCGCCGAGCAGCACTGCGAGAGCGGGGACGAGCAGGGCCCGGACGAGGAACGTGTCGGCGAGCAGGCCCAGGGTGATCACGAAGCCGATCTGAAACAGCGCCTCCATCGGAACTGCCATCAAGGTCGCGAAGGTGGCGGCCAGCACGAGGCCGGCGGAGGTGATCACGCCGCCGGTTCGCTCAAGGGCCTGCGTCACGGCGCGGCGGGTCTCGTGCTGCCGACGCTGTTCGCTGATCCGGCTGAGGAGAAACACGTTGTAGTCGACGCCCAGGGCGACGATGAAGATGAACGTGTACAACGGCAGGTTTGGGTCTG